>NZ_SDKK01000027.1:28924-67570 GCF_008107625.1 Zoogloea oleivorans | reverse complement strand
GCCTTCGGGTAATGCGGTTCGATCGCTGCCAGCAAGGCGGCCCAGGGCACGACCGCCTCCATCTCGGTGAGGAAGCGTTCCCGGCGGGTCTGTTTCTTCTTTTGCTGGAAGGCCAGGGAGGCGAAGGTGGCTTGCTTCATGGGAGTACGATGCTTTATGGCTTTAGTATTTTACCGGCTCTGAATTGATCAGAGCTTCCCTAGTGTGTATTGCGCTCCGCTGATGGACCATTTGACAATGCCCTGTCCGTCCGAATCGACGATCCAGTCACCGCCTCCGCTGGCGTCCACGAGGTAGGTGTCATTTCCCGCCCCGCCTTCAAGGTGGTCGGAACTACTGAACCCAATTAGCGTGTCGTCGCCGGCCCCACCGTAGAGGTGGTCAGCCAGTTCCGCGCCGGAGAGGGCATCAGCGCCAGCACCACCAAAGGCGACGTAGTGGCGTGGCGCGGTGCCGGAGAGGAGTTTTTCCGGAAGGATGAGGATGCTGTCGGTGCTGTCCACGTCCCGGAAGGACCAGGCCTCGTCGCCAACGGCGAGGCTCTTGAGCTCTGTCTTATCAGCGGTGTTGCCTTTGAGTATCCACGAGAGCATTGAGGCCCGATCGGCGAGCCACAGGTCTGTGTAGTGGCCGGCTCCGGCAGAGCGCTGGGCTGTGCTAAGTTGGGCGTCGGCTTCCCAGGCTTGTGCCAAGGGCTCGTTGACACTCTTGAGTGCAGCCAGCGCGGTAGCGTCGGTGACCTTAAGGGCGAAAGGGGTGAGGTTGACAAGGGCCAGAAATTGGCCGAAATCGGTACGAGCAGCGTTGGCACCAGTGGCGGGGGTGACAAGAGTCACTTTGCCAAGCAAGGCTTTGTAGGCGTCCTTCGCCTTTAAGTCCGTCATCGCTTTGTAGAGCGCCTCTCGGGCCTCGATGTCGTGCCAGGTGTTGCCGGTATCGAGGGAGAGGCCGCCTTTGGTCTTGATGTCACGCAGCTTCGGATCCGTACTGGTCAGGGTCTTGATCAGTCCGTTCAGTACCGTTTCGAGGGTGTAGCCTTCGGCTTTGCCCTGACCGCCGATCAGACTAATTTCCGACTGGGTGGCAGTTGCGGCGTCGAAAATGTCCTGCAGATGCTTCAAGGTGACGGCCGGGTCGAGTTGCGCAAAGAGATCCTGCACGGCCAGAGAGTCAACGAGTAGTACAAGGCTATGGGTATCGCCAAAGTCGTTCTGGGCGAAGTTTGGAACCAAGAGCTTGATGTCAGTATAAAGCGCACTTTGCCAGAACGCAGAAGGTCCGACTACACCCCGAAGCAGTGGCTGGCTCTCGATGAAGACCGGCACATCGGTGCCGTAGTGGTTCTGCGAATTGGCCACCCCGGAGGGATTGCCAAGCGCATCAGCGGTTTCCATACCATACAGGTTGTAGACTGGCGCGCCATAGAGTTGCGAGCTCGGTGGCGTCCGCGAGAGGGTCGACTGGACGGTGTTTTCGCTGAAGGTGCTTTCTGCGGCCTTCAATACGCCGAGCCAGTAGTCAAGACTCAGGCCGGCGATGTCCTTCCCGGGCACCTTGGCCGCGCCTTCGATATCACTTATTATTCGCGCGATCTCTTTCTGTACATCGGCAACGTGATCGATGGCACTTTGAAGCAGCCTAGCGTCCGACGGCCATTCGCTGCGAACACGGAGCAAGGCGGCGCTCGCGGCGCTCAAGGTATTATTCTTGACATACTCCTTGTACATAGCCGCGACCATCGTGTCTTTAAACAAGCCGCTGTTTTTCCCCGTATTCTTCCAGAGGGTTTGGAAGGTTTTGACGACACTCGAAAGTGTTTCGCCTCTTAATCCGCCAACACCGGCGCCGTTGAAAGTGTAGACGGCGGAGGCACCGGAGCACAGCAGCGGAAATGCCGTGGCCAGGTGCCCGCCCAGGCTGTAGCCAGTGACGACAAAGGACTTGTTATCGAGCGGCCCGCCCGTCTTGCTCAATTCTTTGTACCAAGCCTGCATATCCGCCAGTTGCCCGAAGGCCCAGCCAGTTTCCTTGATACTCTTGTTCGTCACCTGCGTGTCGCGTACAGCATCGTCGATGAACTCGGTACTGCGGAACGAGAGGACCAACTCTCCTTTCTGAATACCCCGATCAAAATCGTTTTCTGTCGCCTCAAACAACGTCCCCGAAAAACCTGTACTGGTATTAGGTTGATGGGCGACGATCTTCCAACTCCCTGTAAGATCAGCAATGAGTGAAGGCGGAAACTTGCTAGCGTGGGCGTTCCCCGTAAACAATGCATCATAAGTCAGACCAGTGTACGATGGTGATGACTCCCCAATGCTGGAACTGCTAGCATTGGGAATACCATATAAGGCTTCTGCAGCCATTTGCAGATTGGCATACGTTGCAAACTCAGAAATGATATTCATCGCCATTTCACTAATCCTTAATTTTTAGAATTTTCTCAACAAAATCTCTCGCAGGCGCTGGGCGTGGGCAAGACCATTCTCTTGCATGAGTCCACGGCTGCCTGGTGGCAATATTGGCGCCTTGCCCGCGGTCAAACATATAGCCAATACGTTCGGCGAGAACCTCGTTAGTATTCAAATCAATTACTTTTAGCGCACCACCAGCGACCCAGAGAGCTCGTTCCTCCTGTGTTGTCAAGTCTTCAAAAGTGACGCCATAGCGAGAAATTGGATCGCTAATCGGAGCGCGGCCTAGACGTAATATGGAAGCAGTTTTCTGGTCCCATTTTGGGTCTCTCCACCAATTTGCGGTATATCGGTAACGCTGCCCGTCGAAAGGATCTTTTACATCTACATAGCTGTAACCTGTTTTACTCCCTGAATCCTTATCTAGCCGGCCAGCATAATTTCTTCCCAAAAAAAACGACAAAATGTACTCGTCATCATGACCGTACTCGCCTACATTGCCGTAGGGATCAAGCGTGCCTTTGTCGTAGGGGTCATAGCCCATTTTTCTCGTAAAGTAATATGGGCGCAACTTCACCAGCACGATCCCTTCCACGCCTTCCACCGTCCGATATATCCTCTCCCCCGCCGTCTTGCATCGTTCATTGAAGATCACCTCTGCTTTCGCCAGACGTGCCTTGTAATCGCGCACATACAGGGCCTCATCGACGCAGGATTTCAGCGGGAAAAAGCCGAAAAGGAGGGCTACCAAAACTCCGCTTAGTATTTTTCCAGGGCGAGTTGAGGACTTTCTGACGGATTGACGAAAAAGATAAATCGCCAAAAGCCAATAAAGGATGACAACGCCACGCAGGATGTCACCCCAGCCTGTCAATTCGAGCATTCAGACTCCTTGAACAAGTGTTTATATTCTGCATTTCGGCAGAAGACCTCTGCCAGGAAACGATCTGGTACCGACATTTAATCCGGGCCGACTCTGCCCCCTTTTCCGTTCTGAAGGCAACGGAGCCGCAATACAGGAGGCTCACTCGAAAGGCCGGTCGGACAACAGCGGTCATTTGGAAACCGGGCCACTCAAACATGAGGGCTCTTGACCTGAATGGAATTGTTTTCAACAGGCCACAACAACTGCTCATAGCTATCTAAACCACGCGCCAAGGAATACGATTCGCGGACACAAATCTGAGCGGCCTTCCGCAGAAGTTCAAATTTCACGCCCCCTTCAAGTGCCTCAAGCGTCTGCTCGGCAATTGCCCGAGTGTCAAAGAAGTCCACCAACAGTCCGTTCTCCCTGTGTCGGATTACCTCTCCGACCGGTGCGGTGCGGGAGCCAATAACAAGGCATCCGCTAGCCATTGCTTCCAGCATTGACCAAGAGAGAACGAAGGGATAAGTCAGATAGAGGTGGGCAGCAGAAACCTGGAGAACACGACGATAACCATCGTAAGGAAGCTTGCCGAGGAAGTGCGTACGCGATGGATCAAGCTGGACTTCCCGAAGCATCTTTTCACGCCAACTGCGAGCCCCCTCAGGGCGGCGGCCATAGCTGACCTGATCGCCACCAACGATCAAGGCATGGCAAGTCTTGTGTTGACGCTGGATGCGTTCGAGAGCTCGCATGAAAACGTGAAACCCCCTGTAAGGCTCCAGATTGCGTGCGACGTAGGTGATGACGGGGTCTCCAGCGCGGAGGGTTAGCCCATTGCCAAGCCTGAGCCAAGCTTGCGGATCTGGCTGGAGAAGATCTGTATCGATGCCCTCATGGATAACGCTAATTCTGGGACGGTAAATCTCGGGATGCCGACTCCATTGCCAGCGGGTAGGCGTGACACCAGCATCGCAGTGCTCAAGATTGAGGGTATGCAAGGCCTTCCACGTACGGATGCGGGCAGCGTCATTGAGCGTGACAGGAAACTCGGGGTCGAAACCCACATCGGCATCTGGCGTACCGTAGTACCACTCGCAGAAGTGAATCAAACGTGCGTCAGGAAAGACATCCTTCACGTAGAGCGTTTCTCCCCAGCCGGGGTGGGCGAGGATTACATCAGGCGTAAAACCTTTGCGCTTGAGGGCAAGGAGTGCCCTCAGCATCGCCTGCCCATGGAGAACCGCACTTTCCATTTGGCGAAGGTAGGGGTGTTGCTGCTTGTGTGGAGCACGGTGCAATCGGTAGCGAAAAAGACGGAGCCCAGGCATCCCTGGCGCGCCCTCCCGCCCCAATCCAATCACATCGTAGCCAGGCCTCGCCGCCCACGCTGCGGCAATGTGGCGGAACTGCCCAGGAAAATTCTGATGAACAATGAGAATGCGCACGGTTCGATATGACCTTATGGGTAGTCACTGCGGCCGGCACGACAAGGCACGCAAAATTATGCAAAAAGATTACCCATACAGTCTATTACAAAAATGTCTATAAAATACTTATGACATAGTTCATAGAGTTTTTAACGAATTTCAGGTAGTAGCATTTAGTTTGATCGCTTTCGCCCCCACGGATCCGGATGTGCGCGATTGACACATCCGGATCTTCAGCAGGCGCGGAAGGTCGGCTAGTCGAGCCCGGCTTTCTGGGAGCGCCAACTGAGCCACTTGTGCCACCTCGCTAGGGAGCCGACGGAGACTCCCCGAGTGGCCGGCTATGTCGTTGACGACGGCAAATCTCCGGCGAGGTGATGGCTGGGTGACTGGGCGGCGGCGCCCGCGCATGCGAACTCCGCGCCCTCGTGCCGCTCAGAGGAACAGAGTTGTCGTATTTCCCCTCAGCCCACTACCAAGGAACTTCATGAAAGCCATGCTCCCCGCCGCCCTCCTGAGTCTGGCCACCCTCAATGCCGTGGCCACCGACATCACCCCGCTGACCACCATCCCGTCACTGGATGTACCCCGCTACATGGGCACCTGGTACGAAATCGCCCGCCATCCCAACTGGTTCCAGAAGAAATGCGCCGGCGCCTCGCGGGCAGACTACAGCCTGAAAGGCGACGGGACGGTACAGGTCATCAACCGCTGCCGGCTGGCCAGCGGCGAGATGGATTCGGCAACGGGCACGGCCCGCCAGATCGGACCCGCCACCTCGCCGAAGCTGGAAGTACGCTTCGCGCCGGCCTGGCTGTCCTTCATTCCGGCCGTGTGGGGCGATTACTGGGTGCTCGACCTGGACGAGAAGTACCAGCTGGTCGCCGTCGGCGAGCCGACCCGGGAATACCTGTGGGTGCTGTCACGCACGCCAAAGGTCGACCCGCAGGCCTACGAGGCGCTCCTCGGCCGGCTGGCTGGCAAGGGTTTCGACCTGCAGAAACTGCAGGTCTCTCCGCAGGACTAAATCTCGTCCTCGTCGGCCGGCCGCTCGGCCGCCGCGGCGAGGGCCCGGCCGGCCTGGCGGACGTCCTCTTCGTGCTGGGCGGCGTCGATGACTTCCATCACTTCGTCGAGGTTCACGGCGACTTCGGTCTCCGCGAAAATGCCGGTGAGTTCGCTCTCCGGGTGGAGCGCGCCGTTCTCGTAGAGGGCCCAGATTTCCGGGCCGTAACGGGTCTGCAGCAGCGCCGGGGCGAACTGGCCAAAGTAGTCGGCCAGGTTGTCCACGTCGCGCTCGAGCATGCGCTGGGCGTTGTTGTTGGCGGCGGCATCCACGGCCTGCGGCAGGTCGATGATGACCGGCCCGTTGCTGTCCACCAGCACGTTGTACTCGGACAGATCGCCGTGCACGATGCCGGCGCACAGCATGTACACCACCTGACGAATCAGCATGGCGTGATACTTGATCGCCTCTTCTTCGGTCAGGGACAGGTCGTTGAGGCGCGGCGCCGGTTCGCCGTCGGCGTCGGCCACCAGTTCCATCAGCAGCACGCCTTCATGGAAGTTGTAGGGCGTCGGCACGCGCACACCGGCCGCGGCGAGGCGCCGCAGGGCGTCCACCTCGGCGTGCTGCCAGGCCGACTCCTGCTCCTGGCGGCCGTAGCGCGAACGCTTGGCCATGGCGCGGGCCTGGCGGCTGTTCTTCACCTTGCGGCCTTCGGTGTAGTCCACCGCGGTGTGGAAGCCCCGTTTGTTGGCCTCCTTGTACACCTTGGCGCAGCGGATTTCGTCGCCGCACTGGACCACATAAACCATGGCTTCCTTGCCGCTCATGAGCTGGCGCAGGACGCTGTCCACCAGCCCGTCGGTGACCAGCGGTTCGATTCGGCTGGGTGTTTTCATGCGTGCAGTTTTCCGTAAGCGGTGAGCAGGCGCTGGTGCATGTCGCAGCCTTCGAGGCTGAGGCCTGGCGAGGGTTGGCCGAAGAAGCGCAATTCGCCGTCCAGCAGGGCAATCGCGGTGGCTACGGTTTCGGCACCGTAGAGGCTGTTGAGGGCCGGTGCAAAGCCGATGTCGCCATTGAGCTTGGTGAGGCATTCGATGCAGTTGTACACCGTGCGGCGCTCGGGGTCGATCTGCTCGAAGTCGCGAATCCATTCGCAGCCTTCCACCACCGCGTCGTCGTCGCCGGCGGCCAGGGCCAGCAGGGTTTTCAGTTCGCCGACGCGCAGATCCTTCCAGAATGGATCGTCGCCGGGGGCCAGGCCGATCAGCGGCGCCACCGGGCGCTCGTCGGCGAGGCCGCTTTCATTGAGGGTTTCGAGCAGGTCGGTGCATTCCTCGTCGTCCAGGTCGGACAGGAACAGGATGGCTTCGCGGATGCCGTTGGCGACGCTGTTGTTCTCGAACTCCAGCTCGTCGACCGGGTAGATCTCGGACATGCCGGGGACGATGATGCGGCAGGCGTAGACGCCCAGGTGGCTGAAGTCGGCCACGTAGATGTCGCAGTCCATGGCGTGGATGGCGCCCATCAACCAGGCGCAGTCCTCGGCGGTGGTGGTGCTGAAGTTCCAGTCGCAGAAGGCGAAGTCGTGCTCGCTGCCGAGGAAGTTCCAGCTGACGATGCCGCTGGAGTCTGCAAAGTGCATCTCGATATTCGGCACGCTGGCGATTTCTTCAAGGTCGAAACCAGCCTCCGGGAAGCCCGCCAGCGCGTCGAGGGCGCGGCCTTGCAGGAGTTCGGTGAGGGCGCGCTCAAGGGCGATCTCGAAACGCGGATGGGCGCCGAAGCTGGAGATGCAGCCCTGGTCTTGCGGATGCAGCAGGGTGACGTTGATCACCGGGTACGTGCCGCCGAGGGAGGCGTCCTTGATCAGGATGCCGAAACCCGCTGCACGCAGGCCGGCAATGCCGGCGGCGATGTTCGGGTAACGGGCGATGACTTCTTCTGGTACATCGGGCAGGCACAGACCTTCGCTGATGATGCGGAACTTGATGTGGCGCTCGAAGATTTCCGACAGGGCCTGGGTGCGCGCTTCGGCCGGCGTGTTGCCCGCCGCCATGCCGTTGCTGACATACAGGTTGGCGATGATGTTGACCGGAAAATGCACCACGGCATTGTCGCGCTGGCGCACGCAGGGAATCGCGCAGATGCCGCGCTCGAAGTTGCCGGAGTTGAAGTCCACCAGGCTGTAGGCGGGAATCGTGCCGTTGGGGTTGTAGAACGTCTGCAGCTCGGCGGTCAGCAAACCTTCCGGCCAGGCGCCGCTTTCGTCTTCCTCGTCGAGCTCGAACCACTGCTCCTGCGGGTAGTGCACGAAGCTGCGGCCGGCGGCGCCTTCGGCGTACTGCTGGCCGAGGTAGTAGTGGTTCCAGAAGTCGTTGCACGCCAGGCGCTCGAAGAACTCGCCCAGCGCACTGGCCCGGGCGGCCAGCTTGGTGGCGCCCATGCCGTTGGTGAACATCAGCGGACAGTCGCTGTCACGCAGGTACACCGACCAAACGCCATCGACCGGGTTGAGCCAGGAATGCTCCTCCACGTGGAAGCCGAGGGCTTCGAGCTTGCCCTGCAGGGTGCTGATGGCGTGTTCGAGGGAGGCGTCCTTGCCGACGATGAAGCTTTCTGTGTGCATGGGTTTCCTGCTGGGTGCGGCGTAAATGGGGAGCCCGGCGTGGCCGCAAGGGCGACGGAACAGTCGCGGGGAAAGGAAAAATGGGTGAGGAGCGCGCGCGGGGGTGAAGCGTCAGGCCGCCATTATCCCGCATCGGCGGCCTATTCGACACGCCCCCGGCCGGCTTTAATCGCACTGCGCTGGGCCTTGCCCTCGAGGCGCCGCGTCACCGAGCCGCGGGTCGGCTTGGTCGGACGGCGCGCCTTGGGCACGTGGGCCACGCTGTCCACCAGTTCCTGCAGGCGCCGCAGGGCCTCGCCACGGTTTTTTTCGAGGCTGCGGAATTCCTGCGCCTTGATGATGACCTCCCCGCCCTTGCTGATGCGCTGATCGCCCAGCTTGAGCAGGCGCTCCTTCAGCGGCTCCGGCAGCGACGAGGCTGCAATGTCGAAGCGCAGGTGCACCGCCGACGACACCTTGTTCACGTTCTGCCCGCCGGCCCCCTGGGCACGGATGGCGGTGAACACGACTTCATCTTCGGGAATGAGGTGAGGGGAGCGCATCAGACGAACTTTACTCCATGCAGCCTCCGCGCCGGCGGCCGGAAAGCCTTCCCGCGGCAAGCCGGATGCACGCAATTGGTGCATCGCGACAAAGGCGCCATCCGGGTACGCCTTTCGCTATATATGCTTATATACAGGTACAAGTATTTGATTTAAAAATACCGACACGTACGCCTGTTTTGCGTTTGGCACTGCGGGCGCGGCTCTTGCTATTCGATCCTGCCAATTTCGCAGCAGGAGTCCGCAATGCTCAAAAGTCAGAACATGTCCCTCAGCCAGGCCGAACGCGCCTGGTTGCCGTCCTTCGGCAAGACCGGCAAGCTCGCCATGCGCTGGGCCACCTCGCGCAATCGCCACCGTTACCCGGCCATTGAGCAGACCTTCGAATCCTTTGCCCAGACCCGGGTACGCCTCCTGATCACCTGGGCCGAACAGCAGTGGGCCCACCTGGACGGCCTCTCCCGCGAGCTGGCCAGCACCTGGCCAAGCCTCGCTGCAGGGGTCTTGCAGCAGCGCCGGCAACGCGCAGAAGACTTTTCCGAATTGTTCGTGGTGGATCCCCACGGGCTGGTGCTGGCATCCACCGCCGGGAGCCAGGTTGGCAAGCGGCCCCTGGACCCGGCAGCCCTGCAGGCGAGCCTGACGGCCCCCTTTCTGTACGGCCCCTACCGGGACCCGGTAACGAGCAGCCTGCCCCGCTCCACCTCCCGCTTCCACGATGCGGTGACCCTGATGTTCCATCAGCCGATCCATGTCGATGGTGCGCTTGTCGGGGTGCTGTGCGGCCGGGTGCCCAACGATGTCCTCGGCGACCTGATCCAGCGGGAGGCCGGACACATCTTCCACGAGTCCGGCGACAACTACCTGTTCATGGTCAAGTCGGTCATCAACCCGGCCATCCAGCCCGGCACCGCCCTGTCCCGTTCACGCTTCGAGGATGCCACTTTCACCCGCGGAGACAATCTGAAGGACGGCGTGCGCACCGACTTTGGCGTAGTCCGGGTACGCGAGCACACCGAGCTGGAACTGGTCTTCAACGACCCGGCAACCGGGCAGTTACACCCCGGCGTACGGGAAACCATCCGCAAGGGCGACAACCTGTTCGTCACCTATCCGGGCTATGCCGATTACCGGCACATTCCGGTGATCGGCAAGGGCACGACCTTCCGCCTGCCGGGCTCGCCCGACACCTGGGGCATGATGTGCGAGGCCGACCTGGAGGAGGTCTACCGCTACCGCAGCATCCCCTACCGCATCCAGCGGATGTACCTGCTGCTGGCCGTGGGAAGCTGGGGCAGCGCCGAAGTGCTGTCGCAACTGGCAGGGCTCGACGGCAGCCTCGCACTTGGAACGGGGCTCGCCATGCAACTGGCCGGCGCCCTGCTGTTCTACCACCTGGGCAGCCTGCCAATCAGCCAGCGCCTGCGCGAGGCCACCCGCATCCTTCGCGCCACGGCGGAAGGCGGCGGCAAGCTGTCGCACCGGCTGCCCCGCGCCAGCGAGCGGATCGACGAGACGACCGTGCTGGCGCAATGGACCAACAGCCTGATCGACAACCTGGAGCAGACGATTCAGCAGGTGGCCAAGACCGCCAGCGAAATCGGCGACACCAACCGCTCGATGCTGGAAAAGAACGGTCATGCGGACAAGGTTTCCAGCCAGATGCAGCATTCGGTCGATGACATCCTGGGCGGCATCCGCCTCCAGCTGACGGAAATCGACGCGGCCACCAGCAATACCGAAACCATGCGCGAAGTCGTGCAGCGGGTCAGCGAGGAGGCGCGCAGCCAGTTCTCCCTGGTCGAGGCCCGGAGCCAGGGCATCCGTCGCTCGGTCAGCCTCTCGGCGGCGACGATCCGCCAGCTGGAACAGCGCACCCTCGATATCGGCCGCATCGTCGTGCTGATCGGTGAAATCGCCGACCAGACCAACCTGCTGGCCCTCAATGCCGCCATCGAGGCCGCCCGCGCCGGCGAAAGCGGCCGCGGCTTCGCGGTGGTGGCCGACGAGGTACGCAAGCTGGCAGAACGGACACGCGGCGCCACGGCAGACATCCGCAGCATGATCGACGGCGTGCAGAGCCAGGCCGAACAGGCCGTGCGCTCAATGGAGAGTGGCATGCTCGAGATGGAAGACGGCTTGCGCCTGGCCACGGCAGCCACGACCGACAAGCGGGAAATCGAAGAGGTGGTGGAGCGGCTGTTCGTGACCATCAGCCAGATCGCCGCCTCCACCCACGCCTACGGAGACCGGGTCGAAACCATTTCCGGGGCAGTCGAAGCGATGCGCAAGGCCACCTCGGAATCCAAGCGCAGCGCCGAACAGACCGGTTTTGCCGCCGGCAAGCTGGAGCAGACCATGGGCCAGTTCCAGTTTGCCGCAGCCTGACCGGACTTCTCCGTGAAAAGCGGCTTACGCTGCCAGCGTGGCGGCGAGCTGGTCGAACATGCCACCAAAGCCGGCGGTCAGCGCATCGATGCCGGCGGCGAAGGCCAGCTGTTCTTCCGCCGTCGCATTGTGGGCCACCGAGCGCTGGGTCAGGATGGTCTTGCCGCCCTCTTCCACCAGGGTCATGGTGTTGTGCAGCTCCAGCGGCCAGCTCTCGCTCATCGGGTTGCGGGTCACGTTGCCTTCCTCATCCGAGAAGCTGTTGATGGAAACGATGCGCTCCGGCGCGGTGATTTCGAGGTAGCGGAACTTGCCCCACATGGCAAAGCCGCCGGGCAGTTCGATGGCGTAATGGAACACGCCTTCGGGCCGGAAATCCAGGCTGGCAACGCGCACGGGGAAGCCGGCCGGGCCGAACCAGCGGGTCAGCAGGGCAGCGTCGCTGAAGGCGGCCCAGACCTGGTCGCGGGGAGCGTCAAAGCTGCGGGTGATGTGGAATTCAGCGGCTTGCTGGGGGGTGTCGCTCATGGAGTTCTCCTGTGTGCAGCGGGATTGGGAGGAGTCGATATACGGGCTTCCGCCCGACAAGGGAATAGGGGTAGCGCCAAAATCACGCCAAACCCCTGAAAAGCCTCAAGAAAAAGCCTATCATTCGCCCCCTCATGCGAATCGAACACATCCGCCAGCGCCTCGCCGAGCTGGGCGCCAAGCCGGTCCACATCCAGCGCATGCTGCGCGCGTGGACCCATTCCCAGCCTCTCGACGCAGGCCCGACCCGGCGTGGCCCGGCCCTGCCGCAGGCCGTACTCGAAGCCCTGCCAGCCCTCAGCGCCGAACTCGCCGGGCTCGCCCAGGTGCGCTCGGAACATCCGGGCGAAGACGGTTCGGCGCGCCTGCTTGTAGCGCTGGGCGACGGCCAGACGGTGGAAAGCGTGCTGCTGCCGCGCGACGGGCTGTGCGTGTCGAGCCAGGTGGGCTGTGCGGTGGGGTGCGTGTTCTGCATGACCGGCCGCGACGGGCTGCTGCGCCAGGTGGGCAGCGCCGAGATCGTCGCCCAGGTGGTGCTGGCACGGGCCCGGCGGCATGTGAAGAAGGTGGTCTTCATGGGCATGGGCGAGCCGGCCCACAATCTCGATAACGTGCTCGAAGCCATCCAGCTACTCGGCACCGAGGGCGGCATCGGCCACAAGAACCTGGTGTTCTCGACGGTGGGCGACCGCCGGGTTTTCGAGCGCCTGCCCGAACTTGTCGTGAAGCCGGCGCTGGCCCTGTCGCTGCACACCAGCCGCGCCGACCTGCGCGCCGAGCTGCTGCCCAAGGCGCCGCGCATCGACCCGGACGAACTGGTGGAACTGGGCGAAACCTACGCCCGCGCCACCGGCTACCCGATCCAGTACCAATGGACGCTGATCGAAGGCATCAACGACAGCGACGAAGAACTGGACGGCATCGTGCGCCTGCTCAAGGGCAAGTACGCACTGATGAACATGATCCCGTACAACACCATCCCCGACCTGCCCTACCGCCGCCCGGCGTGGGAGAAGGCCACCGCCATCGCCCGCAGCCTGCACCAGCGCGGCATCCTCACCAAGCTGCGCAACTCGGCCGGACAGGACGTGGACGGCGGCTGCGGCCAACTGCGCGCCCGCGCGATTGCCGGAGAAACGCCAGTGCGCTTCGTCCGCTAGAACTGCCGTAGGTCGTGCTGTCAGGCTGGACGCAGGCTGTCGGACTGAAGTCCGACCCACAAAACCGGTGCCCCCTCCTGTGGGTCGGACTTCAGTCCGACTCGACGGGCTGGACGGCGGTTGTCGGACTGAAGTCCGACCTACAAAACCGGTGCGCTCTCCCTGTGGGTCGGACTTCAGTCCGACTCGACGAGCTGGACGGCGGCTGTCGGACTGAAGTCCGACCCACAAAACCGGTGCGCTCTCCCTGTGGGTCGGACTTCAGTCCGACTCGACGGGCTGGACGGCGGTTGTCGGACTTCAGTCCGACTCACAAAAACCTCACTCTTCCAGCAGCAGCTTCTTCAGGCTTTCCGGGATGTTCGACAGGACCAGCGTATTGGCGTCCTTGTCGTAGTGGATCGACCCTGAACGCAGGCCGCTGCGTTCGAACTCCAGCTTCCAGTCCTCGGCGTTGGCCTTGAAGCGGATCAGCGGGCGCAGGGCGCGCTTGTCGGGCACGAAACCGGTGGCCAGATCGAGCGCTTCGTCCTGCAGGGTTTCGGTGAGTTTCTGCGGGGCATCCGGGAAGATCTGCGCGGCCATCGTGGCCATGTTCAGCGCCGAACCGCTCTCGTTCATTTCTTCGAGCACCACGTGGGCGCGCTCGAGCATCTCGTCGCGCTCGGCGCTTTCCATCTGCTGGGTGTCGGCAAAGTGGCTGAGGGTTTCGACCAGCTTCTTGGTTTCCTTCAGCGCCATCACCACGTCGGTGCAGCCGAGGAAGCGCTTGAACCAGTTGGCCACATCGCCACGCCCCTTGAGGAAGCTGATGTAGCGCTCGGCGCCAGCCTGCCAGGCGGTGATGTCGATGCGCCCGGCGATCTGCAGGCCGGCCATGTCGAGGTGCGGGCTGTCGTGGATCTCGAGCGCCGAATCGATGACGGTGCCGAGGGTTTCCTTGAGCACGGCCACCCACAGGCAGTCGGCGCCAAAGACGGTGGCGCGGGCGATCAGCACGAAGCCGCCGTCCTCCACCTTGTCCTCGTCCACCCGCGCCTGCAGCAGGGTGGTCATCTCGCGCGACAGGGTGGCGAAATCCATGCTTTGCTCGATGGCGTGCTGGCGCACCAGGCGCGGCATCGGAAAGTTGCGCTCATCCTGCTCGAAGTGGCCGTAGCCCTTGCCCGGCCGTTCGGCAAAGTGGCGGCACAGGCGCTCCAGCAGGCTGGCGGTGGCCTCGGTAACAACGTTGGGCGCATCGCGCAGCTCGACCCGGGACGGCCCTTCGGCCTCGCGGATCAGCCGGTGGATGACAAGGTCGGAAATCGTGTGCAGGGACTCGGTCATGGGGGCATCCGGAAAACGAAGGGGCGCGATTCTCTCACGTCAGGCCCCGGTGGGTCGGGCTCAGAAACGCATCTTCTTGCGATTGCCGGGCAGCTGGCGCAATTGTTCGCGGCGCAACTGGCTGGGCGAAACCGGCTTGGCCGGCGCTGGCGCCGCGGCCAGCTCCGGCGGAATGTTGGCGCCCACGCCCCGCGGGCAAAAGCCGGTGGTGGCGCAGGTGCAGTTGACGCAGGGCTTCTTGCTCTTGGTGGTCATGATCGTGAACTTTCAGGCAAACAGAACGAGCCCCCACACCGCCACCACATTCACCAGCGCGACAAAGACCGCGGCGCTGCCGATGTCCTTGGCGCGCTTGGCCAGGTGGTGCTGTTCGAGGGAAATGCGGTCCACTGTAGCCTCAAGCGCCGAATTGATCAGTTCGACAATGACCACCAGCAGCACGCTGGCCACCATCAGGGCCTTGCCGATGGCGCTGACCGGCAGGAACAGGGCCAGCGGAATGAGAATGACGGCCAGCCACACTTCCTGGCGAAAGGCATCCTCGTTGCGGTAGGCCGCGGCGAGGCCGGCCATCGAATAGCGAAAGGCGTTGAGGACGCGGGTCAGGCCGGTCTTGCCTTTGAAGGGGCTTTCTTCCATGGCGGGCGAAAAAGGGCCGAGGCTAGAGCAGGAAGGTGACAGGGGCGTTATCCAGGCTGGCGAGAAAATCATGCACTGCGCCCGCAAAGGCCTGCGGCTCCTCGAAAGGCGCCAGATGACCGGCATCCAGTTGCAGGTAGGTGGCAGCCGACATGCGCTCGGCCATCCGGCGCACGACCAGCGGCGTAGACACCGCATCGTCACGCCCGGCAATCACCAGCGCCGGCATGGTCAGACCCGACAGCACAGCGCGCTGGTCGAACGTCACCAGCGCGTGCATCGCGGCCCGGTAGCTGGCCGGCGGAATGTCGGCCATCAGATTGACGGCGTCGCGTACCACTTCAGGATCACCGCCCGGACCGACCATCGTCGGGATCACTTCGATGGCCAGCTCGCGCATGCTCGCCCCGTCGTCCAGCGGACCCAGGCGCCGGTCGAGGAACGCCTGCTGCAACGGCCCCGCCGACGCACCGAAAGCCGGCGTGCAGCAGGCCAGCACCAGGCCGGTGACGTAGTTGGGAAAGGCCGCGGCGGTCTGCAGGGCGATCATGCCGCCCATGCTGTGGCCGACGAGGACGACCCGCTCCAGCCCGGCCGCATCGAGCATGGCGATCAGGGCCCGGGCGTAGCCGTCGAAATCGACCGGATCAATCGACTCGCTGGCCCCGTAGCCTGGCATGTCCCAGGCCAGCCCGCGCCAGCCGACAGGCGTGATGCGCGGCAGGATGTCGAGGGCGCCGGCGGCACCGCCACTGATCCCGTGCAGGAACACCAGCCCGTGGGGCCCGCTGCCGGTTTCGATCCAGCGAGGGGTGGTCATGGCTCAGGCCAGGCGCCGGTAGGCACCACCCTGGAAGACCAGCGGCTTTTTGTCGGCCTGACGCTCGAAGCGCTCCACCTCGCCGATGAAGATCACATGATCGCCCCCTTCGTGACGGGCGAACTGGCGGCATTCGAACCACGCACAGCAGCCCGGCAGCAGCGGCACGCCGTCGAGGCCTTCGGTAAAACCGAGGCCGGCGAACTTGTCGTCGCCGCGGCTGGCGAAGCGCTGGGAAATGTCCTGCTGGTCTTCGGCGAGAATGTTGATCGCGTACACTGCGGTGCTTTCGAAGATCGGCACGCTCGGCAGGTGGCTGGACAGGCTCCACACCACGAGATGCGGCGTCAGCGAAACCGAATTGAAGGAACTGACCGTCAGGCCGATGGGCTCGCCACTCGGTGCGCGGGCGGTAATCACCGTCACACCGGTGGGAAACATGCCCAGCGTGTCGCGGAAGGCGCGTACCGCCGGGTCGTTTTTGGGAGCAGTCATGATGGAATGGGTTTGGCCGGACACCGCAAGAGCGGGTCGGAGACCGGTTTGGGGGGCAGGAATTATCGCCTCGCCGGGGCGCAGCGTCGAGGGGTGTAAAAATTGAGTACGTTTGCAAAAACCCTGATCGCCTGGCAGCGCGAGCACGGACGCCACGATCTGCCCTGGCAGACCAACGACGCCTACCGGGTATGGCTGTCGGAAATCATGCTCCAGCAGACCCAGGTGGACACGGTGATCCCGTATTACGCCCGCTTCCTGGCGCGCTTTCCGGATCTGCCGAGCCTCGCCGCCGCCCCGGTGGAGGACGTGCTCACACTGTGGAGCGGCCTCGGTTACTACGCCCGTGCCCGCAATCTGCACAAATGCGCGCAAACCCTGATGACCCGCCACGGCGGCGTCTTTCCGGCCGACCCGGCACTGCTGGCCGAGCTGCCCGGCATCGGGCGCTCGACCGCGGCAGCGATCAGTGCCTTCGCCTATGGCACACGGGCGGCGATCCTCGACGGCAACGTCAAGCGGGTCCTCGCCCGGGCCTTCGGCATTGAAGGTTTCCCGGGCACCAAGCCCATTGAAAACCGCCTGTGGGAACTCGCCGACAGCCTGCTGCCAGCGACCAACGTGGATGTTTACACCCAGGCCCAGATGGATCTGGGCGCCACCGTGTGCACCCGCGGCCGCCCGGCCTGCGCCCGCTGCCCACTGGCCGACGTCTGCGTGGCCCTGCGCGACGGACGGGTTGCCGAGCTACCGACCCGACGCCCGAAAAAGGAAACCCGCGAACGTAGCGGCCGTTTCGCCGCAATCCTCGCCGACGGCGCCGTATTACTCGAACGCCGCCCGCCGAGCGGCATCTGGGGCGGCCTGCTGAGCCTGCCGGAACTGCCCGAAGACGCCGACACCGCCGACTGGGTGGCCAGCCGTTACGGCCTGGACGTACACAAGGTGACCCCGCTGGCCAGCTTCCGCCACGTGTTCACCCACTTCACGCTGACTCTGGAACCCGAATCGGTGGAAGTGGGCGCCACCACGGGCTGCGCCGAGCCAGGCATCCTGTGGCATCGCCTCGACCAGCTCGACGCCGCCGCCCTCCCCGCCCCGATCCGCAAGCTGCTGGAGCAACTGGTGCGGCGCGACCTGTTCAGCGAACCCTGAACCGTGGGTCGGACTTCACAACGACAAGCGCTATCTTCATCGACGGTTTTTGTGGGTCGGACTTCAGTCCGACAGCGAACGTTCAGCCCATGCAGTCGGACTGAAGTCCGACCCACGGGGAAATCGCCTTACTCCAGCCCGCCGAGCAGCTTGTGCTGCTCCAGGTAGCTGTAGATGATCTCCAGCCGCAACACCGAATCGTCCAGCTCCAGCAGGCGCTGGCGGGCCTTGACCGGAATCGGCAGAATTTCCGCCAGCCGATAACCCACCCAGGTGGCATCGTCGAAGCGGTGGGGCTGCGGAAACATCTCCTCGCCGGCATCCTCGACAATGGCCTCGAGCAGCGGCAGCACATCCAGCAAGGCTTCGGGAACCGGCTGCACCGGCGGCTCGTCGAGCAGCACGACCCGGGCGCTCTGCAGGCGGTCGGACTGGATGTGGCGCTCCAGCACCCGGAAGCGCTCGCCGCCGCGGGTGGTGATGAAAAGCAGGCCGGGCTCGGACATGTCCCAACCGACGATGCGCGCCACCGCCCCAACCTCGTAGGGCACGGCCGGATTTCCCACCTCGCCGCCCTCCTGGATCAGGCACACGCCAAAAGGCGTGTTGGTACGCATGCAACGGGCCGCCATGTCCAGGTAACGGGCCTCGAACAGCTTGAGCGGCAGCACGCCGTCCGGAAAAAGCACCGTACCGAGGGGAAACAACGGCAAATCGACGACCTGTACGGCAGTGTTCATCGTTTTACTCCTCCGTAGCGCCCGCCTCGCCCCAGCGGGGCATCAGGCTGTGGGGCACGGCCAGTTGGTCGAGAATGCGGGCGACGACAAAATCCACCAGCTCGCCCACCGTTTTCGGGTGGTGATAAAAACCGGGATTGGCGGGCAGGATCACCACGCCCATGCGCGCCAGACGCAGCATGTTCTCCAGGTGCAACTGCGAGAACGGTGTTTCGCGCGGCACGATGATCAGCTTGCGGCCTTCCTTGATGGCCACATCGGCGGCGCGCTCGATCAGCGTGCTGGCCAGCCCGGCGGCAATCGCCGCCAGCGAACCCATGCTGCACGGGCACACCACCATCGCGTCTGGCGGGTTCGAACCCGACGCCGGCGGGGCGAACCACTCCTCGCGGCCAAAGACCCGCAACTGCCCCGCGGCCGCACCGAAGCGGGCGGTCAGCAGCGCTTCCACCTCTGCCGGCCGCCCCGGCAGCGCCAGATCCATCTCCTGCCGGGCGACGATCTGGGCCACCTGCGAATACAGCAGCCACACCTTGCAGCCGGCCGCCAGCAGGCATTCGACGAGCCGCAGCCCATAGGGCATGCCGGACGCACCGGTGAGGGCGACGGCGATGGTTTTGACAGATGGGGCGGGAAGGGTCAACAGTGAAGAGTCCTCGGTTGTGCGGGAATCGTTAGGAAGTGACGCACGCTGGCGGCCAAGGTTCCCGTAGACACCCCCGTGGGTCGGACTTCAGTCCGACTCGACTGGCTCAACGTGCGCTGTCGGACTGAAGTCCGACCCACGGGGTCAATGGTGCTGGTGGATGCTGCCGATACCCTCATGCGCCACGCCGTGGGGGTCCGCCGCATGATGACCGTGGCGCAGCCGGTCGTGCACGTCGATATCGTGATGCACCCACTGCTTCACCAGCGAACCGATGACCATGCCGACTGCACTGGCGATCAGCCCGGCCAGCTGGGCCGGGATGAAGGGGCTCTCGCCACCGGCCAGATGCACCGCCAGCCACACCCCGATGCCACAGAAGATTGCCACCAGCGCCCCCTGGTTGGTGGCACGCCGCCAGTACAGGCCGCACACCAGCGGCACGAAGGCCGACACGAGGGTGATCTGGTAGGCGTTTTCAACCATCTTGAAGATGCTGGCCTTGGAAAACATTGCGTAGAGCGTCACCAGCACCGTAAAGACCAGCGTCACGACGCGCATCCAGAACAGCAGCTTTTTGTCGGTGAGATGCGGCAGCGCCGGCTTGAGGATGTTCTCGGTGAAGGTGACGGATGGCGCCAGCAGGGTGGCCGAGGCGCAGCTCTTGATGGCCGACAGCAGCGCGCCGAAGAACATCACCTGGGCCACCAGCGGCGCCTTGGTGAGCACCAGTTCGGGCAGGATCATCTGCGAATCGGTATTGATCAGGCGCGCCACCATGGCCGGGTCGATCAGGGTTGCCGAGTAGGCCAGGAACATCGGCACGAAAGCGAACACGAAGTACAGCCCGCCGCCCAGCACCGAACCCCACACGGCGATCCGTTCGGACTTGGCCGACTGGACCCGCTGGAAGACGTCCTGCTGCGGGATCGAGCCGAACATCATGGTCACTGCCGCGGCGACGAAGGCGATCACCTCTTTGGGATCAGCCGCCGGCAGGAAGGCCAGCTTGCCGTCGTTCATGGCGTGACTCACCACCACCCCGACCCCGCCGGCCATGCCGCTCACTTCCCCGCCAATCCACAGCATGCCGATGACGATGATGATCATCTGCAGGAAATCGGTGACCGCCACCGCCCACATGCCGCCGAACAAGGTGTAAATGAGGATGGTGCCGGAACCGATCCACATGCCGGCAAGCTTGCTCACCTCGCCGCCCGACACCACGTTGAAGACCAGCCCGAGGGCGGTGATCTGCGCCCCCACCCAGCCCAGGTAGGAGATCACGATGGCCAGCGTGGTGAGCACCTCGACGCTGCGGCCGTAGCGTTTCTTGTAGAAGTCGCCGATGGTCAGCAGGTTCATGCGGTACAGCGGCGCGGCAAAGAACAGGCCGACCAGGATCAGGCACATGGACGAGCCGAAGGGGTCGGCCACCACCCCGTGCAGACCTTCGTTGAGAAAGGTGGCCGGAATGCCGAGCACGGTTTCGGAGCCGAACCAGGTGGCGAACACCGTGGCGGTGACCATGTAAAACGGCAGGTGACGGCCGGCGACGGCGAAGTCCCGGGTGTTGTGGACCCGCGTGGCGGCCATGAGGCCGATGGCCACCGAGATCAGCCAGTAGGCGATGACGAACCAGAACAGCATGGGTGTGCGGAAAAGCGTTGGCGAATCCGCGGATTATAGGGCGCCCGGGCAGTTTTACCGTGGGTCGGACTTCAGTCCGACAGGCAGCGGTTCCGCACGTGTTGTCGGACTGAAGTCCGACCCACAAAACCCCGGCCGTCCTCAGGCCCGCCCAAGGCGATCGGCGAATTGCGCGGCCGGCTCGGCCTTGCCGTAGTGCCAGCCCTGCAGCGAATCGCAGCCGAGTTCGCGCAGGGTGTTCACCATCTCCCCGGTTTCAACGCCCTCGGCCACCAGTTCAAGGCCCAGGTTGTGGCCCAGCCCGACGATGGCGGCCACGATGGCCCGGTCTTCCGGACCGGTGTTGATCTCTCGCACGAAGGACTGGTCCACCTTCAGCTTGTCGAGGGCGAAACGCTTGAGATAGGCCAGGCTGGAGTAGCCGGTGCCGAAATCGTCGATGGCGACCGACAGGCCGAGGGCCTTGAGTTCGTCGAGCTGACGGGCGGCCCGCTCGACATCGCGCATGACCATGCTTTCGGTCAGCTCGAGGGTCAGCAGGCCGGGCGGGACGTCATGGCGGCGCAGCGCCTCGGCCACCGACGCCACAAAATCGGCGCGGCGGAACTGCAGCGGCGAAATGTTGGCGGCCACCGGCACCATGTGCCGTCCCTCGGCCTGCCAGGCGGCCAGCTGCTGGCACAGGGTGTCGAGAACCCAGTTGCCGATGGGCAGGATCAGGCCGCTCTCTTCGGCGAGCGGAATGAAGCGGTCCGGCGGAATGTTGCCAAGTTCCGGGTGGGTCCAGCGCAGCAGGGCTTCGGCTGCGATCAGCTGGCCGTCGACGGCCGATACGACCGGCTGGTAGTGCAGGGCCAGCTCGCCGCGCTCCAGCGCCCGGCGCAGCGCGTGCTCGAGGGACAGGCGTTCGCTGGTCGGCGCGGCCATGCCGTCGGCGAAGAACTCGATGCCGTTGCGCCCGTCCTCCTTGGCCCGGTACATGGCCATGTCGGCCCGATCAAGCAGGATTTCCCCATCCAGACCGTCTTCGGGGAACACGGAGACGCCGATGCTGGTGGACAGACTGAACTCGCAGCCAGCCAGCAGGAAGGGTTCATCCAGGGCCGACAGCAGACGCCCGGCGGCGCTGGCGAGGACGCTCCGATCGCCGGCCTGCGGCATGATCACCACGAATTCGTCCCCCCCGTGGCGCAGTACGCTTTCGCCGTCCCGCAGCACCGACTGCAGACGCTGGCCCACCTCGATCAGGAGTTCGTCGCCGATGTGATGACCGAGGGTGTCATTGATGTTCTTGAAACGGTCCAGGTCGAGAAAGCACAGGGCCACCCGATGGCCCTCGCGGGCGGCGGCCTCGAGCGCCCGCTCGAGTATCGGCGCCAGGGCGGCGCGGGACGGCAGGCCGGTAAGAAAATCGTGACTGGCCAGAAAGTGGATCCGCTCTTCGGCAGCCTTGCGCTGGCTGATATCCGAAAAAACCCCCACGTAATGGGCTATGTCCCCTTCCCCATCGCGTACCACGCTGACTGAAAAATCGGCAGGAAAGGTATCGCCCGCGGCTCGCCGGATCCACACTTCGCCCTGCCACAGGCCGCTGGCGGCGGCCAGATCGCGAACCGTGCTGGCAAAGCCCGCGGGATGACGGGCCGGATCGAACAGGAACAACTGGCGGCCGATCACGTCCGCCCCGGCAAGACCGGTCAGGCTGCTGAAGGCCCGGTTGATCATCACCACCCGGCGCTGCGGGTCGACGATGACGATGCCCTCGGAGTTGTTCTCGAAGACCTTGGCGGCCAGGCGCAGGGTCTCGTCGCGCCGGTAATTGCGCAGCGCAAAGCCGATGTCGGCACTCAGTTCGTCCAGCAGGGCCACGGTGTGCTCGTCGAAAAAGTTCTTTTCGGCCTTGCGCAGCACCAGCACCCCGTCGGGCCCCTCCCCCAGGCGGATCGGAAAAACGGCAAAGGAACCCTCCGGCGTGTGGGCAACGCAGCCTTCGCAGGCACGCGTCACGGGCGATGCCGCCGGATCGTTGACGATCAAGGCCTCGGCAGGCACGCCGACAGCCGTCAGGCGACATTCCAGCCCCGCGATGGAGAGATCGGCCCAGCACCCCCGGCCCTGCACCGCCGTCGCCTTGAGCACGCTGCTGTGCTGCTCGGGAAAGCCGATCCAGGCCAGATCCAGCTCGCCGAACTCGACCGCCACGCGACACACCTGGGGCAACAGCGTCGCGGCGTCGCGGCTATGCACAATGGCTTTGTTGGTGGCCGACAGGGCGTGGTACAGGCGCGTCATGCGCTTGATGTCGCGGGCGTTGTCGCGAGCCGGCTGGAGGTCGTAGCAGGAGCCCACGTAACCGGTGAACACCCCGTCCCCGTCATGAATCGGCGCCCCGTGGTCGGCAATCCAGTGATGGCTGCCGTCGGCGGCGCGCAGGCGGTACTCCATCACAAAGGGTTCGCGGGCCTCGAAGGCCCGGCGCCAGACGGCAAGACAGTTGTCCCGGTCATCCGGGTGGACGCCCTCCAGCCAGCCCTCGCCCACCTCCTCTTCGAGGGTCTTGCCGGTGAAGTCGAGCCAGGCCCGGTTGAACCAGTCGCAGTCACCGCTGAGGCCGGCCCGCCAGGCCAGATGCGGAAAGGATTCGAGCATCGCCAGATGCTGGTCGCGGGAGTGGGCCAGCTGGCGATTGCGGGTCCGCAGGGTAACGAGCATGTCATTGAGCGCCCCGGCCAGCTCACCGAGTTCATCGCGCCGCATGACCGGCACCACCAGTGCGCTATCGCCGGCTTCCCGGCGCCGCCCGAGAGCTTCACGAATGGCCTCGGCCGGATGCAGCACGTAACGCGACACCAGCACGTAGATCAGGCCGGCCACTGCGCTGAGAATGCCGCCCAGCCACAGGGAAAGGTGCACCACCGTCTGCCAGGCGGCCTGCCACAGGCTGGCAGCATCGAGACTGAGCAGCAGGACGCCCTCTTCGAGCCGTCCGCTCGCGCCGCCGCCCACCAGCAGGACGGGTTCAAGCACATCCAGGCGACGCAAATCGGCGTCCAGCCGGCGCTCGCCCTTGCGGGCCGCCAGCGCCGCCAGCAGATGTGCCGGCAGGGCCTGCTCGGGCAGCGCCGTTACGGGCTGGTCCTGCCAGCCATGATCGCTGGCGGCAACAACCCGGGCCGGCTCGCCCGCCACCAGCACCACCCGGACGATGTCCCGGGCAGCGCCGAGCGACGACACGAAACGGCGCAGATCGGCCGGTTCACGCGCGGTTTCGGCGGCCGAAGAGACCGCCGAAACGATGGCATTGGCGCGCTGGTCCACCAAGGTGCGAAAGCGTTCGAGAATGCTGGTGTACAGCACCGTGACGAGCAGGGCCATGCCCACCGCCCAGACGGCGAGCAGCGGCCCGATGAGGCGCCAGCGCAGGGACAGGAAACCGCCGAAAATCACCTTGACCCGCCGCCGCTCATGCCATAGCCCCCCGCTCGGCGATCAGCTCGCGGGCAATCAGAAAATCCTTCAGGGTGCGGCTCTGGCGCAACTGGGCGAGGGACATCATGGCCCCCTGCAACTGGCCAAGGGAGCGCGCCACCGGCCCGTCGGGGGCCAGCAGGTCGCGCTGTTCGCTGCGCGCCACATAGTGCAGTCCGCCAAGGGTCTGGCGCAGTTCGGCGACACTCATGTTTTCCCGGCGGGCCATGATGGCGTGAGCCTCGTCCGGATGGCTGGCCATGAAGTCCATGGCCCGGTAATAGGCGCCAACGAAAGCGCGCACGTCGGCCCCCCGCCGGGCCACGAAGGCGCCGTCGAAAACCAGCGTATCGACCACCTGGCCCGGCACCTGCCCGCTGTGAAAGAGCACCTTGCCGCCCGCATCGACAAGACGGTTGGACTCCGGCGGAAAACACACCGCCGCCGCCACCATCCCATCCGCAAAAGCCACCGGCATGGCGTTCTGCGGCATCGGCACGAGAATCACGTCGCGGATGCCAAGATTGACGCTGGCCAGTGCCAGCGCCAGCAACTGGATGTGCAGGGTGCCCGGCTCGATGGCCACACGACGCCCGCGCAGGTCGGCAGGATTGCGCATCGCGGCAGTGCCGATCAGCACGTCGGCCCCGTTCGAGTAGTCGACCACCGCCGCAATCTGCGGGCGCAATCCCGACTGGTCGGCGGCCAGCAGGATTTCCACCAGCGTCGCCCCGCAGCCGTCCACCTGCCCGCGCTCCAGGGCCCGGCGGGAGGCCCCGATGGAGGTCAAATCCACCAGCGCAACAGTGAGCCCGGCCTCCTCGAAATAGCCCTTGTCCCGCGCCACGTAGAGCGGATCGAAACCGGGCCACGGATTGGTGGCGAACTTGAGCGGCTCGGGGCTGGTCATGCTGCACCCCCCGCCACTGCCGAACAGCAGGGCTGAACCGATTCCAGCAGAGAGGAAGCGCCGACGGGACGGGAGCACGGGCATAGCCGATATCGATAAACCGCAATAGATGAAGTATGCACTGGAGTTGAGAAAAATCCCATGTTCCGGCAAGGGGTTTAGCCCCTTTCTCCGGCACGGCACCCACCCCGTTGACGCCGGTCAAGGTCTGTCCGGCACGGCGCGCCTATAGTCCGGCCGCGTCATTTCCGCCGTAAGAACTGTCCATGACTCCTGCGCGCCCCATCGAACTGGTCTGCCCCGCCGGCAGCCTTCCCGCCCTTAAAACCGCGATTGATCACGGCGCCGACTGCGTCTATCTCGGCTTCAAGGACGCCACCAACGCCCGCAACTTCAGCGGCCTCAACTTCGACGACAAGGCCATGGCCGACGGCGTGCGCTACGCCCACGAGCGCGGTCGCAAGGTGTTGCTGGCCCTCAACACCTACCCGCAGACCGACAACTGGCAACGCTGGACCGCCGCCGTCGACCGGGCCGCCCGGTTCGGCATCGATGCGGTGATCCTCGCCGACCCGGGCCTCATGGCCTACGCCCGCAAGACCCACCCCGACCTGCGCCTGCACTTGTCGGTACAGGGCTCGGCGACCAGCTACGACGCCATCAATTTCTATTACGAGAAGTTCGGCATTTCGCGCGCCGTGCTGCCGCGCGTGCTGTCGCTGGCCCAGGTCGAACAGGTCATCGCCAACACGCCGGTCGAGATCGAAGTCTTCGGCTTCGGCGGCCTGTGCGTGATGGTGGAAGGGCGCTGCGCCCTGTCGGCCTTCGCCACCGGCGAGTCGCCCAACTGCAACGGCGCCTGCTCGCCGGGCAAGCACGTGCGCTGGGAACAAACCCCGAAGGGCATGGAAACGCGCCTCAACGGCATCCTCATCGACCGCTTCGCCGACGGCGAACGGGCCGGCTACCCGACCCTGTGCAAGGGCCGCTTCGAGGTCAACAACGAGACCTACTACGCCATCGAGGAACCCACCAGCCTCAACACCCTGGAAATGCTCCCCGAACTGGCCCGCATCGGTGTGCGCGCCATCAAGATCGAAGGCCGCCAGCGCAGCCCCGCCTACGTCGCGCAGGTCACCAAGGTATGGCGCGCCGCCATCGACCGGGTGCTCGACGACAGCGCCCCCTTCCGCGTCGAGCCGGCCTGGATGGCCGAACTCAACAAGGTTTCCGAAGGCCAGAGCCACACCCTCGGCGCCTACTACCGTCCCTGGAAATGAGTCAGCCCATGAAGCTTGCCATCGGCCCCCTGCTCTACTACTGGCCCCGCCAGTCCACCCTGGCCTTCTATGCCGACATGGCCGACGCCCCGGTGGACATCGTTTACCTTGGCGAAACCGTGTGCTCGCGCCGCCACGAACTGCGCCTCGCCGACTGGCTCGAAATCGCCGAGATCCTCACCGCCGCCGGTAAGGAAGTCGTGCTGTCCAGCCAGGTGCTGGTCGAATCCGAATCCGACCTGAAAACCCTGCGCCGGATCGCCGGGCAGGGCAACTTCCGCGTCGAAGCCAACGACATGGGCGCCGTGCACCTGCTGACCCGCGGCGACGCCCCGGCGACCGACTGGATCGCCGGCCCCACGCTGAACATCTTCAACCCGGTCACCCTCGACATGTTCGCCGACCTCGGCGCCACCCGCTGGGTCGCCCCGCCGGAGATGTCGCGCCAGCAGATCGCCGAACTGCGCGCCGGCCTCGGCCATGCCGTGGAGGTCGAAATCTTCGCCCACGGCCGCCTGCCGCTGGCCTACTCGGCGCGCTGCTTCACCGCCCGCCACTACAACCTGCAAAAAGACACCTGTGAATTCCGCTGCCTCGAATTCGCCGACGGCATTCCGCTGAAGACCCGCGAAGGCGCGCCCTTCCTGACCCTCAACGGCATCCAGACCCAGTCTGCCCACGTACACACCCTACTCGGCGACCTGCCGGCGGTGGTCGCCGACGGCATCGACATCCTGCGCATCAGCCCCCAGGGCGAGAACACGCTGGAGATCGTGAACCTGTTCCGCAAGGCCATCGACGGCCTCGTCCCGCCCCTCAAGGCGCTCCACGACGCCCTGCCCCTGCTGCCCGACGAACCGTGCAACGGTTTCTGGCACGGCCGCCCGGGGGTGGAGCAATATGTCAGCAGCTAACCGATGGAGCCCGCCATGAAAGTCCCTGCCTTCACCCTGCCCGGGCCCCTCGCCCGCCTTGGCGCCCGCCTGCCCCAGCTGCCGCCCACGCTGGTCCTGGTCGGAGCCCTCAACCTGGCCCTCGACCGCCTGCTGCCGCGCGACACCCTGGAGCCGCTGACCGGCAAGCGCCTGCTGATGAAGATCAGCGACGCCGGCCTGGCCCTGCGCTTCACCTTCACGCCGCGCGGCTTCCGCCCGCTGTCCGGCAGCGAGGCGCCCGACCTGACCATCTCCGCCACCGCCCGCGACTACCTGGCCCTGGCCCTCCGCGAAGAAGACCCGGACACCCTGTTCTTCAGCCGGCGCCTGCTGATGGAAGGCGAAACCGACCTCGGCCTGCTGGTCAAGAACACCCTGGATGCGGTGGATTGGGACGCTCTGACGGCACGGGTGCCGTTCCTGCGGGCCGGCTAGGCCCTCAGCCAGGCTTTAAAACCCGCCCGCCATCCAATAAATATCCCGCGGCATTCAAACGCCCTCGCTTACGGTCGAATTTTCGGCGTCAGAGACCGAAAAATCGATCTCCACGGCCGATTAATCGAATTTTTAGCGCGATTAATCGGCCGGTTTCATTGAAACAATAATGAAATTCGTCCTTTATTCGATCTCCACGCCCATTGAATCGGCGATGACGATGGATAAACGGATGCCGGACATCGCCCCACCCCCGAAACAATTGAACACCCCCAACCCGGCTAGAATGGCTCCCATCGCGCCATTCCGCCGCTTCCCATGCCCCTGAACCACCGCCGCAGTTCCCCCCTCGCCGCGTACTTCGCCGCCGCCATCGGGGTTCTCGTCGTGTACGCCTGCCTGCACCCCTTCACGGGCTGGCGGGATCCGGGGCTGCCGGCCTTCGAGTTCCTGTCCGCACCATGGCCGCGTTACTACACCTGGGTGGATCTGACAGTGAACGTGATCGGCATCGTGCCCTTCAGCTTCGCGCTGGTGCCGGCCCTCGGACGGCTGCCACGGGGCTGGGCGGTGCTGCTGGCGATCCTGACCACCTTCTGCCTGAGCCTGTCGGTGGAAACCCTGCAGAACTTCCTGCCCAGCCGGGTCCCGTCGAACGTGGATGTGGGCTGCAACACGCTGGGCGGGCTGCTCGGCGCGCTGGCCGGCGGACGCTGGGGCGGGCGCCTGTTCGATCCGAAGAGCGGCCTCACCCGCTGGCGCCGCAAGCGCATCGTCGCCGGGCACGCCGGGGAAATCGGCCTGGTGCTGATGGGCCTGTGGCTGCTCACCCTGCTGACGCCCGAAAGCCTGCTGTTTGCCACCGGCGACCTGCGCCGCCTCTTTGATCTGCCGACCCCGCTGCAATTCAATCCGACCCGCTTCATGAAGGTGGAGGCTGCCATCACCACCAGCCAGCTGGTCGCCGTCGGCCTTACCGCGCGCTGCGCGATGCGCCAGTTCAGCCCCTGGCCGATCGTGCTGCTGGTGCTGCTCGGGCTGGGCGCCAAAACCCTCGCCTCGGCGGCCTTTTTCTCGCCGGGCGACCCTTTTCACTGGGCCACGCCGGGCGGGCAGATTGGCCTCGCCGCCGGCGCCGCGCTGCTCGGCGTGTGCCTGCTGCTGCCGGCACGCAGCCACGCCATGCTCGCCGGCATGGCCCTGCTGGTGGCCACCGCGCTGGTCAACCTGGCCCCGGAAAACCCCTTCCTGCCCAGCGACGCGGCGATGATCCGCCAGGGCAACTTCCTGAACTTCCACGGTCTGACCCAGCTGACCGCCAGCTTGTGGCCCTTCGTCACCTTCGCCTACCTCGGCCTGCTGGGAGCCAGCGCCCCGCGGGACAGCTTGCGCGGCCACTGAAAGCCGCCACCGGCGCGGCGATTGATTGATAATCGCGGACACACCCAAGAATCGACCCCGGAGAGACACCCGATGAGCTATTTCCAGCACCACGTTTTCTTTTGCTGCAACCAGCGCGCCGAAGGCGAAACCTGCTGCAACGCGCAAGGCGCCTCCGAGCTGCAGGCCTACGCCAAGGACCGCGTCGCCGCGCTCGGCCTCAAAGGCAAGGGCAAGGTGCGCATCAACAAGGCCGGCTGCCTCGACCGCTGCGACGAAGGCCCGGTGCTGGTGGTGTACCCCGACAACGTCTGGTACACCTTCGTGGACAAGTCGGACGTGGATGAAATCATCACCGAGCACCTGCAAAACGGCCGCATCGTCGAACGCCTGAAGATCTGAACATGAGCCGCGCCGCCACCGAAACCGCGCTGATCAACGGCCCCGATGGCCCGATCGAGCTGATCATCGACACCCCCGAGCACGTTCGCGGCATCGCGCTGGTGTGCCATCCGCACCCGCTGTTCCACGGCGCCAACACCAACAAGGTCGCCCACACCCTGGCGCGGGTCTTTCGCGACCTGGGCTACGCCGCCCTGCGCCCCAACTTCCGCGGCGTTGGCAAGAGTGTCGGCGAACACGACAACGGCATCGCCGAAACCGAGGACATGCTGGCCGTCATCAGTTGGGCGCAGAGCCGCTGGGGCGGTCTGCCGCTGGCCCTGGGCGGTTTCTCCTTCGGCGCTTACGTGCAGACCCGCGTCGCCGCGCGCCTCGCCGAAGGGGTCACGCCGGCCGGCCGCATCGTGCTGGTCGGCACCGCTGCCGGCCAGGTCACCGGCGCACGCAGCTACACGACCCTGCCGGTCGCCAAGGACAGCCTGATCATCCACGGCGAACGCGACGAAACCGTGGCCCTCGCCAATGTGCTGGAATGGGCCGAACCCCAGGAGCTGCCCGTGGTGGTGGTGGCCGGTGCCGACCACTTCTTTCACGGCAAGCTGCACATCATCCGCAGCATCATCGACCGCGCCTGGAGCCCCCTGCCATGAAACTCATCCTCTCGCTCACCAGCCCCTACGCCCGCAAAATCCGCATCGTGCTGGCCGAAAAGGCACTGCCCTACGCACAGGAAGTGGACATCCCGTGGCTGGCCGAAACCAGCGTTCCTGACTACAACCCCCTCGGCAAGGTGCCGGCCCTGATCGCCGATGACGGCGAAGTCTGGTACGACTCGCCGGTCATCGCCGAATACCTCGAGACCCAGGGTGGCCCGGCGCTGCTGCCGGCCGAGCGCCTCGCCGCCCTGCCGGTGCGCCAGACCGAAGCGCTGGCCGACGGCATCACCGATGCCGCGGTGGCCGCCTTCCTCGAAAGCCGCCGCCCCGCCGAACAGCAGGACGCCGCCAGCATCGCCCGCCAGCTCACCAAGATCCGCCGCGGCCTGGCGGCACTCGAAGAACGCCTCGGCCAGCGCAAGGGTTTCGGCGGCAACGATCTCAACCTGGCCGACATTGCGGTGGGTTGCGCCCTCGGCTACCTGGATTTCCGCTTCCCGCAGATCGACTGGCGCAGCAACCACCTGCCACTGGCCTCGTGGGCCGCGCAGGTCTTCGCCCGGCCGTCCTTCGCCGACAGCCTTCCGCCGCCCGCCTGATGCCGCTCGAAATCAGCGGCCTCGTCAAACGCTTCGGTGAAGGTGCCGAGGCGAAGGACGTGCTGCGCGGGCTCGATCTGCGCCTGCGCCCCGGCGAATGCTTCGCCCTGCTCGGCCCCAACGGCGCCGGCAAGACCACCACCCTGCGCTGTGCCCTCGGCCTTACCACACCCACGGCCGGCAGCATCCACCTGTGCGGCCTGCCGGTACCGGACCAGGCCCGCGAGGCCCGGGCACGGGTTGGCGTGGTGCCGCAGATCGACAGCCTCGACCCGGACTTCACCTGCGCCGAAAACCTGATCGTCTTTGCCGGCTACTTCGGCATCCGCGAAAGCGAGATCCGCCCGCGCATCCCCGAACTCCTCGCCTTCGCCGGCCTGGAAGGCAAGGACAAGGCGCGCATCCAGTCCCTGTCCGGCGGCATGAAACGCCGCCTGACCCTCGCCCGGGCGCTGGTGAACAAGCCGCAACTGCTGCTCCTCGACGAGCCGACCACCGGCCTCGATCCGCAAGCCCGGCACCTGATCTGGGAACGCCTGCGGCGCCTGACCGCCGAAGGCACGACGATCCTGCTGACCACCCATTTCATGGACGAGGCCGAGCGCCTCGCCGACCGCCTGGCCATTCTCGACAACGGCCGCCTGCTGGCCCAGGGTAGCCCGCGGGAAGTCATCGCCGCCCACATCGAACCGCAGGTGGTGGAAGTGTTCGGCGACTGGAAGCCCGGCGGACAGCCCGACTCCGGCGCCGCCGCATGGGCCGCCGCCCATGCCGGCGCCCTCAGCCGGCGCTGCGAGATCAGCGGCGAAACCGCCTTCTGCTACACCGACGACGCCGCCCCGCTCCTCGCCCACCTGGCTCATCAACCCGGCCTGCGCAGCCTGCACCGCCCCGCGAACCTTGAAGACGTGTTCCTCAAGCTCACCGGCCGGGAGCTGCGCGACTAGCCCCTCGCGGGGACGACGAATCAAACCGGAAACGCACGCCGAACCCATGCCGCAGGGCTCCCACTCCCTTCCCGCCTCCCTCGATTGCGCCGAGATCCTCGACCAGTTGTCTGTCGCCCTGGCCCTGGTAGACGAAGCGAATGGCCGCTTCGCCAAGGTCAATCGTGCCTTCACGGCCAGCTTCGGCGAACCCGCCGGCACTTTCCAGGAATGGTGGGCCCACATTCACCGGGATCCCGAAGCCCTCGACGTGCTGCGCGGAGACTGGACCGACCGGCTGTCGCAGGGCGGCCAGGAGAACATCGAATCCGACATGCACGGCATGGACGGCCATCTCCACCACATCCGCACCCAGATCCAGAGCCATGCCGGCCACCTGCTGCTGTGCTTCGTCGACCTCACCGACAACGACAACCGCCAGGACCTCCTCCGCCAGGCCCTGGCCGAGATGGAAACCCGCTCCACCACCGATCCGCTCACCGGCCTGCTGACCCGCCGGCGTCTCGAAGAAGCCTCGGCCAGCGAGATGCACCGCTTCCGCCGCTTCGGCCACCCGATCTCGCTGATCATCGCCGACATCGACCACTTCAAGCTGGTCAACGACGCCTTCGGGCACCTGGTCGGCGACGAGGTGCTGGTGGAGTTTTCCCTGCGCCTGTCCACCGAATGCCGCGATCTGGACGTGATCGGCCGTTACGGCGGCGAGGAGTTCGTGATCCTGCTGCCCAGCACGCCGCTGGCAGGTGGCGTGATCCTCGCCAACAAGCTGCGCCAGGCCGTCTGCGGCACGCCGTTCGAGGCCGTCGGCCCGGTCAGCGCCAGCTTCGGCGTGGCCGAATGCCTCACGGACGAGAGCTGGCACGACTGGCTGTCGCGGGCCGACAAAGCCCTCTACAAGGCCAAGGCCGGCGGACGCAACCTGGTCGTCGCCGCCCCGGAAAGCGTCTTCGACGATCATCACATCAAGCACCGCAACCGCCTCGACCGGCTGACCTGGGAAGACGGTCACTGCGTCGGCGATCCGGTCATCGATGCCCAGCACCGCCAGCTTTTCGTGCTTGCCAACCGCCTCCTGCAAATCGTCCGCGAAGCCGGCCCAGCGGCCGAACTGCACGCCACCATCCGCGAATTGAGCCAAGCCACCGGACGCCACTTTCGCGACGAGGAAGCCATCCTCAAGGCCCTCGGCTACCCCCGTTGCGACCAGCACGCCAAGGCCCACCGCATCCTCACCGCCAAGCTCGACGCGCTGTCGAGCCAGAGCGCCCTGGGCAGCCTGCCCACCGCCAAGCTGATCGAATTCCTCGCCTACGACCTGGTGGACCACCACGCCCTCGGCGCCGACCGCGACTTCATCCCGTGGCTGCGCGTGGGCGCCCGCAACGATGCGCCGCCGGCCGCAAACTGACCCCTCCCTGCCCGATGTCCCTCGCCACCGCCCACTTCGCCCCGCCTGTGCTGTCCCTGCGCCTGTTTGCCGTCTGGCGACGCAACTTTCTGGTCTGGCGAAAGCTCGCCCTGCCCTCCATCGTCGGCAACCTGGCCGACCCGGTGATCTACATGCTCGGCCTCGGCTACGGCCTCGGCATGCTGGTGCCGCAGGTCGAAGGCGTGTCCTACATCGCCTTCCTGGCCGGCGGCACGCTGTGCTACTCGACGATGAACGCCGCCACCTTCGAAGTGCTGTACTCGGGCTTCTCGCGCATGCACGTGCAAAAAACCTGGGAGGCCATCATGAACGCCCCGATTGCGCTGGATGACATCGTCGCCGCCGAACTGGTGTGGGCGGCCAGCAAATCGTGCCTGGCCGGCGTGGCCATCCTCGCGGTGATCGCCGCCTTCGGCTTCACCGCCTCGCCGCTGGCCCTGGCGGCCATTCCGGTGGTCTTCCTCACCGGCCTGTGCTTCGCCGCCCTCGGCCTGATCATGACCGCCCTGGCGCCGAGCTACGATTTCTTCATGTACTACTTCACCCTTTTCATCACCCCGATGACCTTGCTCTCCGGCGTCTTCTTCCCGCAGAACCAGCTCCCGGAGACGGTGCGCAGCATTGCCGAACTGCTGCCCCTCAGCCACGCCGTCAGCCTCGTGCGCCCCCTGCTGCTCGGCCAGATGCCGACGCAGATCGGTCTGCATGTGGGCGTCCTGGCGACCTTCACGGTGGTCGCCTTCTGGCTGGCCCTCGCCCTGACCCGCCGCCGTCTCCTCAAGTAGCTCTGTCATGACAAGCACCGATGAAATCCTGCTGGTCCTAACCAGCCTGCCCGACGCCGACAGCGCCCAGCGCATCGCCCGCCTGCTGGTGGAACAGCATCTGGCCGCCTGCGTGAACATCCTCGCCCCATGCACCTCGGTGTATCGCTGGCAGGACAACATTGAAACCGCCACCGAAGTGCCGCTGCTCATCAAGACCAGCCTGTTGTGCTACCCGGCCCTGCAGGCGGCACTGACCGAAGCCCACCCCTACGAACTTCCCGAGATCATCGCAGTCCCTATCCACAAGGGCCTGCCCGCCTACCTGAGCTGGGTGGGTGCCGAAACCGCCGAACACCGGTCCTGATCCCCGTTTCTTGATCCATCCCGGAGCGGCGCGCCAGCGCTGCCCCTAAACTGCCGGCCATGATCCGAATCCGCCTCTTCTTCCTGCCCCTCGTCTGCGCCCTGCTCGCCCTGGTGGGCAGCTTCGCCCACGCCGCCGGCGAACCCCTGCCGCCCGACCAGGCCTTCCGCGTGTCCGCCCGCGCCCTCGACGACAAGACCGTCGAAGTCCGCTTCCTGGCCGCCGACGAGTATTACCTGTACCGCCACCGCTTCAAGTTCGAAGCCGACGGTGCCACGCTGGGCCCCGCGGTGCTGCCCCCCGGCAAGCCCAAAAAGGACGACGCCTTCGGCGAAGTCGAAATTTATCGGGGCGAGCTGCGCGTCCCGCTGCCCATTACCTCCGGCACACCGCCCTTCACGCTGACCGTCACCAGCCAGGGCTGCGCCGACATGGGCATCTGCTACCCGCCGCAAAGCCAGACCCTGCAGATCGCCGCCGCCAGCGCCAGCGGACAGGGCGGCTTTCTGGCCCGCGCCCTCGGCACCGCCGCACCCGGACAGAGCAGCGCAGCGGCCCCGACGGCCGCCGCCGACGAGCACGACGAATCCGGCCGCATTGCCCGCCTGCTCGACGGAGGCAGCACCGTGGCGATCCTCGCCAGCTTCTTCGGCTTCGGTCTGCTGCTGGCCTTCACGCCCTGCGTGTTCCCGATGATCCCGATCCTGTCGGGCATCATCGTCGGCCACGGCCACGCCATCTCGAAGGGCCGCGCCTTCAGCCTGTCCGGCCTGTACGTGCTGGGCATGGCCCTCACCTACGCGGCAGCAGGCGTCGCCGCCGGGCTGTCCGGCACCTTGCTGTCGGCAGCGCTGCAGAACCCGTGGGTGCTCGGCACCTTCGCGCTGGTCTTCGTGGTGCTGGCCTTCTCGATGTTCGGCTTCTACGAGCTGCAACTGCCGACCGCCATGCAGAGCCGGCTGTCCGACAGCGCCAACCATCAAAAGGGCGGCTCGCCCGGCGGCGTGATCGCCATGGGCGCCCTGTCGGCGCTGATCGTCGGCCCCTGCGTCGCCGCCCCGCTGGCCGGCGCCCTGCTCTACATTGCCAAGAGCGGCGATGCGGTCTTCGGCGGCATCGCCCTGTTTGTCATGGCCCTCGGCATGGGCGCCCCGCTGATCGTCGTCGGCGTACTGGCACGCAGTGCGCTGCCCAAGCCCGGGCCGTGGATGGAAGGCGTCAAGCGCGCCTTCGGCGTGATGCTGCTCGGCGTGGCCGTGTGGCTGGTATCGCCGGTGCTGCCCAGCGTCGTGCCGATGCTGGCCTGGGCCGCCCTGCTGATCGTCCCGGCGATTTACCTCCATGCCCTCGACCCGCTGCCACCCCACGCCAGCGGCTGGCAGCGTTTCTGGAAAGGCTTCGGCGTGCTCGCCCTGATCACCGGCGCCGCCCTCTTCATCGGCGCCCTGGCGGGTTCCCGCGATCCGCTGCAACCGCTGGCCATCCTGCGCGCCCAGGCCGCCACCGCCCCGGCGGCCAGTGAAACAAGCTTCCAGCGCGTCCGCTCGGTGGAAGAACTCGACCAGATCCTCAAGACCGCCAGCCGCCCGGTGATGCTCGATTTCTACGCGGACTGGTGCATCTCCTGCAAGGAGATGGAGCGCTTCACCTTCGCCGACCCGGCGGTGGCCAAACGTCTCGAACGCTTCCAGCTGATCCAGGCCGACGTCACCGCCAACAGCGACGCCGACAAGGCGCTGCTCAAGCGCTTCAGCCTGTTCGGCCCGCCGGGCATCATCTTCTTCGATGCCGGCGGCGCCGAACGCAACACGCTGCGGGTCATCGGCTTCCAGCCAGCGGAAACCTTCGGCAAGGTACTCGACGCCGCCCTCGGCGGCTGAGGCGCGCGATGCCACAGCACCCCTGGTGGAAAGGCCGGCGCGGCGAGTGGTATGTCGCGATGCAGGCGGTGCTGTTCGGGCTGGTGATTTTCGGTCCGACGGGTAGCGACCGGCATGCGTGGCCGCGCGCACTGGCGACGCTCGCCACCCCGCTCGGGCTGGCCCTGGTGGCAGTTGGCGGACTGATTGCCGCGGCGGCGGCCCTCAAGCTCGGCCCCAACCTCACGCCCCTGCCTCATCCGAAAGACGATTCCACGCTGGTGGACAGCGGCCTCTACGGCCTGGTGCGCCACCCGATCTACTGCGGCCTGATCCTCGCCGCCTTCGGCTGGGCCCTGTACGTGCAGGGCTGGCTGACACTGGCGTGGGCGGTCGTGCTGCTGGTCTTCTTCGACATAAAATCGCGACGCGAGGAAGCCTGGCTGCTGGCGCGCTTTCCGGCCTACGCCGATTACCGGCGACGGGTCTGCAAGCTGATTCCCTTCATTTACTGATCGCCAGCATCGCGCCAGTGGATGAAACTGCGGCTGGCCTTGCGCAGAAAATCCATTTGCCCCTGGAAGGCCCGGCAGCCGCGGCAGAACAACAGGTGGAAGCGCAAGGCGAAGCGTTCGCGCCGGCTCAAGGGCCGGTCGAGGGCTTCGGACAGCAAATGGGTGGTGTGCTTGCAACTCAGCATGGCTGTGCCTCCCCGGCGAACCAGCCCTGATTGAGGCATTGCCGCAAGCCCGCCCGGGCCCGGTGCAGGATCACGTTGCAATTGCTGGTCGTCAGGGCCAGCGTGGTGCAGATCTCGTCGGTTTCGAAGCCCAGGAATTCGCGCATCATGAAAACCCGCGCCGTACGGGCGGGGAGTATCTCCAGACAGGTTTCAAAAACATGCCAGAACTGGCGCTGCTGCAGCGCCTCTTCGGGATCGCCCCAGGGTTTGGGACGGCTTTGCGGGCTCCAGTGGGCGTTCTCCTTGAACAGCGCGTCGAAGGCTTCGTCGAGCTCCGACTCGTCCCGCTCCAGGCTGGAAACCTGCACGGTACGTCCGCGCTCGCGCAGGGCATCGATGATCTTGTGACGCAGGATGGTGAAGATCCAGGTCTTCAGCGCCGAGCGCCCGGCAAAACGGTCGATGCCGCCAAGCGCCGCCTCGATGGCTTCCTGCACCGCGTCTTCGGCGCCGGAATCATCCTGCAACTGCAGCCGGGCGAACTTCAGCATCTGCGGCCTGAAGCCCGAAATGATCTCGGCGTTTCTGGTATCGGTCATGGTGTGAATGGAATGAACGGCGGCCGGAGCAGCATAGCAAGGAAGCCGCGCGTCAGCCCTCCGATCGCACCCCCAGGATCACGCCCAGCCGGGCCAGCTCGACCAGACTCTGGCGCCCGAATTCGATGAAGGCCGGATCGGCGGCGCAACCCAGCATGGCCCCCAAGCGCATGATCGCCTCCCGCCCGCTGCCGGCCTCCTCGCCCAGCACCGCCAGCAAACAGGCCGTGGCCGGGCTGACTTCCATGAAGCGCACTTCATCACCGGCATCGCGATACACCAGCAGATGCACCGGCGCCGGACGCCGCGGGCGAAAGTCCGGGCCGATCTTGTGCACGGGCCACTGGAAGCCCAGCGACAACAGCGCCGGATTCACCACCGGCACGCCGTCGAGCAGATCGCCGGTGGCGTCGCAATCCGGCGGGCGCACGTCCGTCACATCCACCGCCAGTTCGGCCCACTCGTAGCGGGCCAGCTCGACGAACCAGCGCGGCAGGGGCTGGCGGCAGGTGGATTCGAGGTAGTCGACGAACTCCCGCGGGATTTCGCGGAACCACGAGCTACGACACGGCCAGTCGCGAAAGAAGGCCCGGCACAGGCGCGTCCAGCGGGCCTCGCCGAGACAGGCGCGGGCCACCGGAAAGCAGCGGTCTACAAAACCGCGCAGGTTGTTGAAGAGGAGTTCTTCGTAAACGGCCATGCACCGCCGGGGCACGCCGGCGGGCAGCGGCGCCCGGGTGCCGGCACGAATACGGCGGCCGAAGGATGTCTGAAAGGCCTGCAGCGCGCTCATGCCGTCACCGCCAGCAGCGTGCCCGCCCGCGCCTGCAGGCGGGCGATCTGTGCCACCTCGGCGCCCAGTTCGGCCAGCGGCGGAAAGTGGAAATCCCGTTCCAGACAGGTCGGCACCACGCCGGTCCGGCGGTAGGCGGCTTCCAGCAGCGCCCACACGTCGTCGATCACTTCGGCGCCGTGGGTGTCGATGAGCAGCCCGTCGGGCTCGGTGTAGTGGCCGGCCACGTGGATGTAGCAGGTGCGCTCCAGCGGCAGATCGTGCAGAAAGCGGAAGGGGTCGAAGCCGAAGTTGCGGGCATTGACCAGAATGTTGTTCACGTCGAGGTGCAGCAGGCAATCAGCCTCCTCGACCACCGCACGGATGAACTCGGCCTCGCCCATCTCGGCGCCCGGCGGTGCCACGTAGTACGAGGCGTTTTCGATGCCGATGCGCCGGCCCAGCACGTCCTGCGCCTGACGGATGCGCGCAGCGGTCCAGCGCACCGCTTCGCTGGTGCACGGCAGCGGCAACAGGTCGTAGAGCTGGCCGGCGTCGTTGCTCCACGACAAGTGCTCGGTGTAGAGGTCGATGCCGTGTTCGCTCATGAAGGCGCGGGTCTGTTGCAGCAGCGCGATATCCAGGGGCAGCATGCCGCCCAGGGACAGGGACAGGCCGTGGCAGACAAAGGGGTAGCGCTCGGTGAAGGCGTGCAGTTGCCGTGCC
>NZ_SDKK01000027.1:0-28564 GCF_008107625.1 Zoogloea oleivorans | reverse complement strand
GCCGTGCCAAGGGCGAAGGAAGCCAGCAGGGAAGCGGTAATGGCGGAAGTGGTTTTCATGATGATGCTCCTGTCGAGTGGGGGTTGCAGCCCTGCCGGAAGCCCGTCTGGCGACCGCGAAAAATCAGGTGCTGGCGATTAGTCGTGGCAAGCGGGGCGTTTCTTACACGCACTGCGCAAATAATTTGCGGCGAGGGCTGCGGGTATGATCGTGCATCCTTCGCCAGCCTGCCCGCCTTCATGTCGTCTCCCGCCTCCGCGTCGCGCCAGACACCGCTCCAGGCCACGCCCCACAGCCGCCTCGAAGACGTGCAGGGGATGCTGACAGGCTGCCTGTTCGTGGCCCTGTCGATCATCATGTTTCGCGAAAGCCGGCTGCTGTTGGGGGGCACCACCGGGCTGGCCTTCCTGCTGCATTACCTCGGCGGCTGGCGCCTGGGGCCGGTGCTGTTTCTGATCAACCTGCCGTTCTACGTGTTCGCCTACAGGGCGCTGGGGCGGGAATTTGCGCTGAAGACTTTCTGCGCGGTGGGGGTGCTGTCGCTGTACACCGAAGTGCTGCCCGGCCTGATCGCCTTCTCGCGGCTCGATCCGGTCTTCGCGGCAATCATGGCGGGCCTGCTGGCGGGCATCGGCATCCTGATCCTGATTCGCCACGGGGCCAGCCTGGGCGGGCTCGGTGTGCTGGCCATCTACCTGCAGAAAACCCGTGGCTGGCGCGCCGGCACGGTGCAGATGCTCGGCGACTGCGTGATCCTCAGCCTCGGCCTGCTGGTGGTGTCGGCCGGCCAGGTGGCGCTGTCGGTGCTGGCAGCCGGGGCGCTGAACCTGGTCATCGCGGTCAATCACCGGCCCGGACGCTACTTCGGCGCCTGAAGCTGCGCGGGCGCAGGGCGTAAACCCGTCAAAGCTCACCGCGTCAGCATGAAACGACCATCGTTGATGGTGGTGAAGAAGACCTTGCGCTGGGTGTCGCCGAACTTGTCGAAGGCGATTTCCTGCTGCAGCCCCTGGTAGGGCCCGTGGCGCAGAAGTGCATCCTTGACGCTTGCCTTGCCCTCGCGCCGGCCCAATGCCGCAAACAGCACGGTCGCGGCGTCGTAGGCGGAGACGCTGCTGTAACCGGGGGTTTTCTGGAAGCGCTTGAAGTAGGCCTCGCGGAAGGCCGTATAGCGGGGCGAGTCGTCATCGCGATTGTAGTTGAGGACGATCACCAGCCCCTCCACCATCTTGCCCCCCAACTCCAGCAGTTGCTCCGTGGCCGCCCACTCCGAGGCGCCGATCGGCAGGGCCGGTGCCAGCCGGCGTGAATGCTGGGCCAGGCGTGCCACATCGATGGCGCCGGCGATATAGAAAAGTCCGTCCGGACGCCCCTTGAGCATGTCACCGACCACCGCGCCGAAATCCACGTTGGGCCGCGACTCGAAAGGCACTTCGGCCACCAGGGTGCCGCCGGCATCGCTAAAGGCCTGGCGGAACTCATCCAGCCAGGATTGGGTGAAGGAGCGGTTGCGCACATCGAAGGCCACCGCAATCCGGCGCTGGCCAAGGCCGTACAGCACGCGGGCGTAGTCCCGGGCGTTGTCGCGGGTGGTCCGGTTGATGCGGACAAGGTTGTCGTCCTTATGATAAAAATCCATCGACGTTAACGTGGGGCTGATGGCCAGCGTATTGGTCTTTGCCAGAACCGGCAGCAGCGCGGCGGCAACGCCACTGGTAAAGGGTCCGATCACCGCTTCGACCTTTTCGGCAGCCAGTTCAGCCGCTGCACGGGCCGCCGTTTCGCGGTCCTGCGCGTCGTCGCGGGAAACCAGTTCGAGCTTGCGCCCGTTGATGCCACCGCTCCGGTTGACCTGTTCGATGGCAAGGATCACACCATTCTGGCCCGCCTGACCGACATCCGAATTGCGATCCGACAGACCACCCACAAAGCCGATTTTGAGTGGCTCCGGCGGACTGCAAGCCGCGAGGAGCAGACACATCGACGCGGCAGCAAAGTGCCAAGCCTTCATTTGCAGGTCCTTTGACGAGGATCGGACAGTCCGACCTTTTCGACTATGATACTTTTGTCAATAATATCATTTATAATGATTTTATTGAATTGGCCGAAAAAAGACCGCACACAACCAAGGCCGCGCGAGGCCAGACTCACCCCACTTAACCGAAACTGGAGCGGAATCCAGCCATGTTCCCTCTCTTCATGTCCGGAACGCGCAAGAAGATATGGCGGGCATCCTTGCGCCTGCGCTTGATAACGCTCGGCCTCGCCCCCCTGCTCGTCGCCTTCCCGATCATCCTGGGCATCCTGACCATTGCCGGCGGACAAATCTTCGACAAGCAGCTGATCACCAACGCACGCGGCAATCTGGCCAGCGCTCACACCTACATGGAGCAGGTGCGCAGCCAGACACTCCAGAACATCGAGGAAATGGTCCGCTCGGATCGCCTCAACCACATGCTCGACGAGCTGGCCGGCGAGGCCGGCAAGGTTCGCAGCGTGCCCATCGACCAGGCACTGGCGGCCCGGGCCGATGCGGCGCGCCTCGACTTCATGATCATCGCCACCCAGGACGGACGGGTCATTGCCTCCAGCACCGGGCTGGAGGCCGGCAGCCGGCTGCCGGAGAGCTATGTCTCCCGCCAGGCCGCCACCGGCGTACCCAGCTCGGCGTACGAACGCTTCAGCGCCGACATGCTGGGCGCCCTGTCACCCGACCTGCCCGATCGCGCGCACATCCACAGCAACGAGCCATCCGGCTACGAACACAACGCACAACTCGAGACACGCGGCCTGCTCATCAATGCGGCAGCGCATTTCGCGCTGACCAACACCCACCCCGACGCCATTCTCATAGGCGGCGTGCTGCTCAACAACAACCTCCCGATGCTGGACCGCATCCGTGACGTGGTCTTCCCGATCAATGCCCGCTTCGGCGAAGGCGGCGGGGTGATGTCGATCTTTCTCGACGACCTTCGGATCAGCACCTCGGTGACCCGGAAAAACAGCCTGCGCGCCATCGGAACACGGGCGCTGCCGGCCATCCGCGAAGAGGTCATCAACAAGGGAAACGCCTGGGTGCGACGCTCGGACGTGCTGGATAGCCAGCAGATCGCCGGTTACGATGCCATTGTCGATGGCGACGGGCAGCGCATCGGCATGGTGGGCATCAGTTTCCCGGAAGAACAGCTCCAGAACGAAAAATGGCTGCTGACCGCCAGCGTGGCAGGCCTCCTGGCCCTGAGCATGCTCGCCCTGTCCTTCTCCTTCCTGCGGGGCGCCGGTGACTGCACCCGGCGGCTGTCGAAGATCACCGACACCATGAAGGCCATTCACGGCGGCAATTACACGGCACGCGTCGCCGCCGATGCCGATGCCGAAACCGACGAGATCGCCCAACTGGCTCGTCACTTCAACGAACTGCTTGACGCCCTGCATGCCCAGAACCTGGCCAGACAGCAGGCCCAGCAGGCGATTGTCGAGGAGGCTTCGCGCCGCCGTGCCCTGTTTGAAATGGATCGCGACGGCATCGTCGTGCTCAATGACGACTGCAGCGTCTTTGAAGCCAACCCGCAGTTTGCCGCGCTGCTCGGCTACACGCCGCAAGAGCTGGTCAAGCTGCACGTATGGGACTGGGAATCGTTCTACACCCCGGAGCAAGTGCAGAAAATAATCGTCTCGATCAGACCCGAGGGCGAAGCCTTCGAGACCATTCATCGACGCAAGGACGGCAGCACCTATCCGGCAGAGATCAAGTCGAGCCAGGTGCAGTGGGGCGGCAAGACCTATGTGATGTGCCTGGTCCGCGACATCACCGATCGCCGGCAGCTCGACGCCGAACTGCAGCAGCACCGCCACCACCTTGAAGAACTGGTGGCCAAGCGCACCCTCGAACTGGCCGCCGCACGGGACGAAGCAGAGAGCGCCAACCGGGCCAAAAGCGCCTTCCTGGCCAACATGAGCCATGAAATCCGCACCCCGATGAACGCCATCATCGGCTTGTCGCACCTGCTCGACCGGGACATCACCGAACCCCGGCAGGCCGACCGGGTGAAGAAGATCGGCACGGCCGCCCAGCACCTGCTGCGCATCATCAACGACATTCTCGATCTGTCGAAAATCGAAGCCGACAAGATCCGCCTGGAATCGATCGACTTCCCCCTGCGCGCGCCCCTCGAAAAGGCCGAGAGTCTGTTGCGCGAAAACGCCGGTCAGAAGGGCCTGACCCTGCACCTGGAGATCGATCCGGCACTCCCGCAGTACCTGCGCGGCGACCCGGTGCGGATCGAGCAGATCCTGGTCAACTTCCTGTCCAACGCGGTCAAGTTCTCCACCCGCGGCCACATCACCCTGCGCGCCAGCCAGATCGAAGCCGACCCGCACACGGATCTCGTCCGCCTCGAAGTGCAGGACGAAGGTATCGGCCTGAGCGCGGCGCAACAGGAAGCCGTCTTCCAGGCTTTCGAGCAGGCCGACAACTCGACGACCCGCAAGTACGGCGGCACCGGTCTCGGCCTGGCCATCAGCAAGCGCCTGACCGAACTCATGGGGGGCGAAATCGGCGTCACCAGCCACCCCGGCCAGGGCAGCACCTTCTGGGTGACGATACGACTGGGCCATGCGCAGGGTGATGTCACCCCCGACAACACGCTCTCGGCGCACACCCCGGCGAGCTCACCGGACCTGATGGAGAGCCTGTGCCAGCAGCTCCGGCAAACCCGCGCCGGCGCACGCATCCTGCTTGCCGAAGACAACCTTCTCAACCAGGAAATCGCCTGCGAACTGCTCGGCGACATGGGCCTTTCAGTCGTCGTGGCGAACAACGGACGTGAAGCGGTGGACCAGGTTCAGGCGGGGGACTTCGATCTCATCCTGATGGATCTCAGCATGCCCGTGATGGGCGGCATCGAGGCCTGCACGGCCATTCGCGCACTGCCCGGCCGACAGGCCATGCCGATCCTGGCCATGACCGCCAACGCCTTCAACGAAGACCGCCAGCGCTGCCTCGCAGCCGGCATGCAGGACCACGTGGCCAAGCCGGTCAATCCGGCCGTGCTCTACCAGGCATTGCTGCGCTGGCTGCCAGCCAGGGGGCCCCGTCTCGCCAGTGAGGCACTGGCAGCGCCCCCCATGGAAGAAGGCGACGGTGCGATGCTGCAGATTCCCGGCCTTGATGCGGCCCAGGGCCTGCTCAGCGTGCGCGGCCGGCACGACCGCTACATTCACCTGATCACACTTTTCAGCGATACCCACCGGCATGACGGAGCGACCCTGCGAAACCAGCTTGCCGACAATCGCCTTGAGGAGATCGGCCGCTGCGCCCACAGCCTGAAAGGCGCCGCAGGGACGATCGGCGCCCTGGCGCTCAGCCAGCAGGCAATGGACGTCGAGCAGGCCAGCCGCAACAAGATGCCCCCGCGACAACTGGCCGAACTCGTCGAAGCGCTGGCCCGTGACCTGGAGGTCCTCGTACAGGCCATCGATCAGGCCCGCCCTACAAAAGCCTGAGCGGAATGCCGAGTCGGGCGGCGGCGTCCTTGAGGCACGCCAGTGCGGCGACAAAATCGAAATGGCGGATGGCCGCAGCCAGCGGGGCGAAATCGGCCCCGAGCCCCACCCGCAACAGGGCCTCACTTTCCTCCAGCAGACGCGCACTGGAGAAATCGTCCTCGGCGAGCTGACGGGCCAGACTGGCGCACACCACCGCCAGTTGATCGGCATCGACGGCAACCGGCAGCGGTGTCGCCGGCGGTGCGGGCAGATGGCTGACGAGGGCCTTGACGAGCTGGGTGAGGCAGGCGGCGGTGGCAGACTGCAAGGGCGCCAGCACCTCGGGCGCGGCGTGCCGGTGCACGGCATGCTCCAGTTGCTCGGCGAGGCCCTTCAGCAGCGGCGCGCCGATCTGTCCAGCGACACCTTTCAGGGTATGGGCGAGGCGTTCGGCCGCCACCCAGTCGGCATCCGTCACGGCACACGCCATGCGGGCCGGAAAATCCTGCTGGCCTTCGACGAACCTGCCCAGGATGGAAAAATACAAAGCCTCCCGATCCAGCGCGAGGTGCAGGCCGGCCACCACGTCCAGCCCGGCGATCTCGGTCAGCGGCAGCACCGCGTCCGACACCCGGGGGCCGACAGCCCTTTCCACGGCCACGGGCTGCACCAGGCGGAGCCGCCTGGCCCAGCGCAGCAGCGTGGCCCACAGGACCTCGGGATCAATGGGCTTGCCCACATGGTCGTTCATGCCGGCATCCAGGCAGCGCTCCCGATCACCGGCCATGGCATTGGCCGTCATGGCGACAATCGGCAGGTCGGCGCAGTGCGGCAGTTTGCGGATTTCACGGGTTGCCGTCAGCCCGTCCATGACCGGCATCTGCACATCCATCAACACGCAGTCAAAACGGCTGTGGGCCACCTTTTCAACCGCGATGGCGCCATTCTCGGCCAGTTCGACTTCACACCCCACCAGATGCAGCAGTTCGCTGGCCACTTCCCGGTTGAGCTCGTTGTCCTCGACCAGCAGAATGCGCGCACCGGCAATCGGTGCCAGATCGACAGCCCGCTCGGCCGGCACCCATCCGGCCTGCACCGGTTCAACCCGCGGCGCCCCCAGCAGGCGCATCACGGCATCGAAGAGCAGTGAGGCCGTCACCGGCTTGATCAGGATGTCGGTGATTCCCGCCTTGCTGGCCGCCGCGATCAGTTCGTCGCGGCCATAGGCCGTCACCATCACCAGTTGCGGCTGGCGTGACAGGGACAGGTGACGGATATCCCCGGCGGTGGCCACACCATCCCGCTCGGGCATCTGCCAGTCGAGAAACACCAGTTCGTAGGGCTGGCCGGCCGCATCGGCAGCAAGCAGCTCGCTCAGGGCCGCCGCGCCGGAAGGCACGGCGGTCGTCACGAAGCTCATGCGGCGCAGCATTTCGCCAAGCACGTCGCGGGCATTGTCGTTGTCATCCACCACCAGCATGCGGCGGCCACGCAGGTCGGCGTCCGGCAGCGTGCGCCTCCCCTTCACGGCGGTGAAGGGGAGGCGCACGCTGAACCAGAAAGTGGAACCGACCCCCTGCTTGCTGTCGACGCCGACCTCGCCACCCATCAGTTCAGCCAGACGCCTGGAGATCGCCAGGCCGAGGCCGGTACCGCCGTACTTGCGGGTGGTGGACGAGTCGGCCTGCTCGAAGCTCTGGAACAGCCGGGCCCGCTGCTCGGCGCTGAGACCAATCCCGGTGTCCTGTACCTCGAAACGCAGCAGGACATCGTCGGCCCCGGCCTCAAGCACGCCCACACGAATCGCGACCTCACCCTGTTCGGTGAACTTCACCGCATTGTTGGCGTAATTGACGAGGATCTGCCCCAGGCGCAGGGGGTCGCCAACAAGATTGGCGGGCACGTCATCCGCCACATCGACGATCAGTTCGAGCCCCTTGGCGGCCGTTTTCTCGGCAATCAGGCTGGTCACGTTATCGAGCATGCGTTCGAGCTCAAAGCCGATGTGCTCGACGACCATCTTGCCGGCCTCGATTTTCGAGAAATCGAGAATGTCGTTGATGATGCCCAGCAGGTGCTGGCTCGACGCCTGGATTTTCTCGAGGTAATCGCGCTGGCGGCCGCCCAGCTCGGTTTTCAGCATCAGGTAGGCCATGCCGACGATGGCATTCATCGGCGTGCGGATTTCATGGCTCATGTTGGCGAGAAAGTCCGACTTCACCCGCGCCGCCTCCTCGGCCATGGCCATGGCCTTGAGCATCGCATCGGTGGCGGCACGCTCGGCGCCGATGTTGTCGATGATCCACACCGACCCGAGGGAGTGGTCGTTGACGTCCACCGCATGGGCGGTGAGGCGAGCCCAGAACTGGCTGCCATCCCGACGCATCAGCATCTGCTCGCGGCGATGGGTCTCGCCACGCCAGATCTGCTCGTACACCTCGCCGCCACCCACGTTCCAGGCGGCATCGTCGGCATACAGAATGCGCGTGGACTTGCCGACCATTTCACCCGCCGGCCAGCCGAACATCTCGTGCAGCTTGCGGTTGCAGCGCTGCAAGAGGCGATCGACGATCAACACGATGCCCGAGGTGGCGGAATCGAAGATGGCCTGCTGTTCGGCATAGGCCAGGCGCAGGGCCTCGGCGGCATCGCGCTCGGCGGTGATGTCCTCGATGATGCCGACCATGCCCTTGGCCGGATGACGGGCATCCACCGCCCGGCCGGCCATGCGCGCCCAGAAGCGACTGCCGTTCTTGCGCACGACCAGTTGCTCGCGCACATGGGTTTCGCCACGCCAGACCTGGGAATACACCTCCCGGCCGGTGCTCTCCCAGGCCACGCTGTCGACGTACCAGATACGGGTTGACTGCCCCAGTTGCTCGCCGGGCGCATAACCGAACATTTCGTCCATGCGCCGATTGCAGCGCACGATATGGCGCTCCTTCATCAGCACGATGCCGACGCTGGCGGAGTCGAACAGGGCTTGCTGCTCTTCGATGGCGGCCGCCAGATCGGCGGTCCGCCGGGCAACCTCGACCTCCAGGCTGTCCCGGTAGCGGGCCAGTTCCATCTCGGCCTGCTTGCGCGTGGTGATGTCACGGGACAGCACGATGAAGGTGGACGCGGCGCCGGCAGACTCGCCCTTGCGCCGCACGGACAGTTCGAACCAGTGCGGCTGATCGCCGAAACTGAGCATGATCACGCGCCCGTAATCGCTCCCGCTGCCCATGGCCGCGGCCAGCGCCTCGACAATGGTCCGGGCGGCCTCCGGCGGCAGCACCTCGGCGACATTGTGGCCGATCAGGGCCTCCCGCGGGGCCGCCAGCAGTGCGTCGCGAGTGGCGTACACGTCCAGGTAGCAGCCACTGGCATCAAGCTCGAAGAGCAGGTCGGGTATCGCTTCGAGGGTCGCCACCAGCCGGTCACGCACATCGAAGCTCTCCTGGCGGGCCAGATTGAGCGCAGCAGTCCGCGCATCGACCCGCCGGCTCAGCAGGCGGTTCCAGCCGAGCAGGGACAGCACGACCAGCCCCAGCACCAGCAAACCGTAGCCGGCGTAACGCAGGAGCGGCGCGCGCGCCTCGTCCAGCGGCATACCGAACCATTTGTCTTCCAGGGCCTGCTGCTCGGCCACCGAAATCTTCGTAAAACCATTCGCAATCAGACCCTGCAGCTCACCATTCCCCTTGCGCACCGCCCAGTGGAGCTGGCTGGAATAAATCGGCGCGGTATGGCGAAAGCGGGCCGCAATGCCGAGACGCTGCAGGAGGTACTCGGCCGGCCGCTGGTTCATGCAGAAAACCCGCACCTCGCTGATGCTGGCCCCCTTGATGAGCGCTTCATAACTGGCGTAAGTGCGGAACTGGACGATGCCCTGCTGACGCAACTTTTCAATGCAGAGGTCACCGGCCTTGACCCCGATGATGAAGCCCTTGCTCGAGACGGCATCGACGATGCCGGTGATGCTGTCGTGGAAGAACAGCATGACGTCCAGCGTGGCATAAGGCGCGGAGAAGTCGTAAAGCAGCTCGCGGGCAGGCGTGCGCGACAGGGTGTCGATGACATCGGCCCCGCCGGCCTGCATGGTTTCCTGGGCCCGGGCCCAGTCCATGCCCTGCAGATTCACCGTTACGCCCGCATGGGCCTGCCATTGCGCCCAGCGATCCTTGAGCAGGCCCTGCAACTGGCCGGCCTCATCGCGCAGGGTGTAGGGCGGAAAATTGTCGTCCACAACGACAGTGATCACCCTGGGCTGGGGCGCCCCCTCGGCCGCCAGCAAGGCTTCCCCCGGTGCCCAGAGGATCAGGGCAGCGGCAATGCACTGGCGGACCGAGGTAACTCTCATGGGCAGATCGTATCAGTCCACGCGTGGCAACTCCGCCATCGCCGCATGCAGGGTGAGCAAGGCCTGATCAAAATCAAAGTCATCGATCTGCCGGGTGAGCGTCACCGCATGGGCACCGAACGCGGCGCTTAGCAGACTGGCGTTGTCGGCGCAGAGGCTCGTGCTGTTCATGTTGTAGTCGGCCAGGGCGATTTCGAGTCGCGCCGCGACGCAGCGCACCTCCGCCCAATCGGCAAGCTGCGCCGCTGGCAAGGCCTGGGCAGTGCCAAGCGCCGTGCGCAACTTGGCACACAAAGCCTGGAAGTCGTCCTGCAGGCTGGCGGCCTGACGGACCAGTTCGTCCAGCGGCGCCTGCGGCGCGGGGCCGGCCAGGGCGCACTCCAGTGCTGCAGCAGCATCCCGCAGGCGAGCAACCCCGAGGGTGGCGGCAAGGCCTTTGAGGGTATGGGCGGCACGGTGGGCGGCAACGATGTCGGGGGCGCTGAGGTTCCGGCACAACTGGGCCGGCAGATCGCTGTCGGCAAACTGACCGAGCAGGCGGGCATAGGACTTGATGCGCCCCCGCGTCGACGACAGACCCGCAGCCACGTCGAGACCCTCGATGCGCTCCAGGCCCGCACGCAGGGTTTCCGCGGCAGCGGCATCGTCCGCGGAAAGCGGCTCCGCCACCTGGCCAGCGCCGCTGGCTTCAGCGTGGTGGGTACTCGGCAGCCATTGCAGCAATGTACGGTAGAGGGCTTCAGGAACGACCGGCTTGGCGATGTGGTCGTTCATGCCGGCATCCAGGCAACGCTCCCGGTCCTCGTCGAAGGCGTTGGCGGTCATCGCCAGAATGGGGGTATGCACGTGCTCCGGGAGGGCACGGATCAGGCGTGTAGCGCCAAGTCCGTCCAGCACCGGCATCTGCATGTCCATCAGGATCAGGTCGTAGGCCGCGGTACGCGCCTTGTCCACGGCGTCCTGGCCATCTTCGGCCAGATCCACTTCGAGGCCGGCGCCGGCCAGCAGGGCGAGCGCCACCTCCTGATTGATCGGATTGTCCTCGGCCAGCAGGATGCGACCGCCTCCGCGCCGACGCAGACGACTCTCGGCTTCGCCGGCAGACAGCACGGAGGCACTGGCATGCCGGCCCGACAGGGTGTTTTGCAGGGCATCGAACAGATGCGATGGCGACAAGGGCTTGGCGAGGACTTCGAAGTAGCCCGCCTCGGCCAGCTCGCCCGGCTTGACCGCTTCGGGATAGGACGTCACCAGCAGACTGGCCGGCTGGCGCGACAAGGGCATGGCCGTCAGGCGTCGGCCAAGTTCCAGCCCGTCCATCTCCGGCATCTGCCAGTCCGCCAGCAGCAGATCGTAGGGCTTGCCCGCCGCGTCGGCATCCACCACGCAGTCGAGGGCCTCCTGCCCTCCGCTGACAGCCGTGACGTGGAGCCCCAGCATGGCGAGCATGGCCACCAGGGAATCCCGGGCTTCGGGCAGATCGTCCACCACCAGGGCGGACAGGCCACGGGTTTCCATATCGCCCTTGGGCATGGGCTTGTGACTCCGGCTGCGGGCAAAGGGCAGCTCGATCCAGAAGGTGCTGCCGTGCCCCACTTCGCTTTGAACACCGATGCGCCCCCCCATCAGCTCGGTCAGCCGACGCGAGATGGCCAGGCCGAGACCGGTGCCTCCGTACTTGCGCGTGGTGGAGGCGTCCGCCTGCTTGAAGGCCTGGAACAAGCCGGCCTGCTGCGCTTCGGTGAGACCGATGCCGCTGTCGCTGACTTCGAAGCGCACCAGCATGCCGCTGTCGTCGGCATGCACTACTGCCGTGCGCAGGGCGATGCAGCCCGCCTCGGTGAATTTGACGGCATTACCGGCAAAGTTGAGCAGGATCTGCTGGAGGCGCAGGCCGTCGCCATGGAGCATCGGCGGCAGGCCACGCAGGTCGACGACCAGCTCGATGTTCTTGGTCTCGGCCTTGTCGCGGACGAGACCGATGACATTGTCGACAACGCGCTCGACGTCGAAATCGGTCAGCTCCAGCTCCAGCTTGCCGGCCTCGATCTTCGACAGATCGAGGATGTCGTTAATGATGCTCAACAAATGCTGGGCGGCCCCGGCAATCTTGGCGAGGCGCCCCAGGTGCCGGGTTTCGGCCAGATCGCGCTTGAGCAGGTGGGTGAGCCCGATGATGGCGTTCATCGGCGTGCGGATCTCGTGACTCATGTTGGCCAGGAACTCGCTCTTGCTGCGGCTGGCAGCCTCGGCCACCTCCTTGGCGTCCTGCAGCTCGGTGCTGCGCTCCGCCACCAGGCGCTCAAGGTGGTGACGATGCTGCTCCAGCTCTTCGCCGATACGCTTCTTCTCGGAGATGTCTTCCTTGATCGCCACATAGTGGGTCACCCGGCCGTCGGCCTGACGGACCGGGGCGATATTGGCCAGTTCCACGTAGTCGCTGCCGTCCTTGCGCCGGTTGATCAGCTCACCGCGCCAGGGCTCGCCGCGCATCAGCGTTGCCCACATGTCCGCGTAAATGGCCTTGGCGGTAAGCCCGGACTGCAGCACGCGCGGGTTGAGGCCCAGAGCCTCTTCGCGGGTGAAGCCGGTGTTGTGCTCGAAGGCCTTGTTGACGTATTCGATCTGCGCATCGAGATTGGTGATGACGATGCTCTCGGGGCTCTGCTCCACCGCCATGACGAGCCTGTGCAACTCGGCTTGCGCCGCCTCGCGGGCCAGCGCCGTGCTGCGAAAGGCCAGGACGGCCATGGCCATGCTGCGCAGTACGCTGCGCGAATCGGCACCGAGGGCTTCGACCTCCGGCAGGGAAGGCGGGTCGAGATCACCATCGGCCAGGTCTTGCAGCGCCGCGGTGAGGCTCGACAGGCTGCGTGTCATCCAGCCAATCACAAACAGCCAGAACAGCATGAGCAGCAGCGTCAGGATGCCGCCCACCACCGCAATACGCACCGCGTGCTGCTCCATGCCCAGCCCCTGGGCCTCCCCGCGCAACGCCGCGGCACTGGCGGCCGTACTGGCGATGGCGTGGGTCCGCTCGGACAGGGCGACATAGTGGCTGGCGGCCTGGTAGGCCTGGCGCATGGCCCCGGAGGGATCGATGGCCGCCAGGTCCGTCGCCGAGACGGCGAGGTTGCGATAGGCTTCGAAATCGCTCTTCAGCGTGCGTGCCGGGCTACCACTGGAGGCCGACTCATCCAGGGACGGCAACTGTTGCTCGAGCACCGCCAGACGATTGACCACCTCGGTGTGCACCCGGTAGGCGCCCCCCTCGTCGAGGTGGCCAGCGGCCGCCTGTTCCAGCGTGGCGCTGACCAGACGCTGGATGCCGGCAGCCTCCTGGTTGAAGCGCGTGGCAGTGGCGACCACCGTGATGTCATGCCCCTGGCGAATACTGCCGGCCTGGTATTCCTGGCGCAGACTGTAAAGGGAGCCGAGATTGAGCGCGCCGGCCACCAGGGTCACCAATGCCACCGGCAGGAAAAAAATCAACGTGTAGGGCAAGGCCCTGAACAGGCGAAGTTTCATCGACACCGCTCTCAGCGCAGCAGTTCAGGCCACAAGCCGGGGGGAATGCTGGCCACGTAATCGAAGCGCCCCTCGCCTTTCGGGCGAAACACCACCAGTGTGGCCTCTTTCGGAAAGTAACCGATCAGGTCCATGAGGTTCGGTCCGTGGGCAACCAGCAGCCGGTTGCGGCCCCCCGCGACAGGAGAGGAAAGCAGTTTTCGCGTGCGCGCAATGATCGGTGCCTTTTGCCCGGCGGTCAGGTTGGCGGTGTACATCAGGTCACGGTCGACCACATGACTCTGCCCGGGAAAGGCCGCCAGCGTGCTTTCACGGACCCGGCACAGAGGGCTCACGTGGATGTCGCCAATCGGAATTTTTGCCCTGCGCAGCGCCTCGCCCACCCGCGCGGCCACCTGGCGCCCCTCTTCGGTGAGCGGACGCTGGGTACTGCAGTCGTTCAGATCGACACTCGGAACCCGGTCGGCGCGCGTGTTGTCGGTGTAGCCGTGGCGCAAATAGAGGGCGAAACCACCGGCGCGCAGTTGCCTGATCGTTTCGGCGCTGGCGGTGTGTTCGACAAAACGGGCTGCAGCAGGAGGCAAACTGGCCACAGGGCCGGGGTCGAGCGCCCGTACCGGAGGCGCAAAGCCGACCGCCAGCATGAAAAGGACAGCAGGCAGGAGCAGCGCTTTATTCACGGGACGGCTCAATTCGCGTCGGGGGCCGGATCGGCAAAACGCGCCGCGATGTCGGCAAAGCGCTCGCGGCACGCCAGGAAGGCATCCACCACATCGGGATCAAAATGGCTGGCACGCCCATCGCAGATGATCTTCGTGGTTTCTTCGAGCGTCATCGGCGGCTTGTAAACCCGGCGGCTCATCAGGGCATCGAAGACATCCGCCAGCGCCATCAGACGCGCCGAGACGGGTATCGCATCGCCCACCAGTCCGGCCGGGTAACCGCTGCCGTCCCATTTTTCATGGTGGCCGAGGGATATCTCCCGCGCGATGTACAGGAAGGCAAAGGCCCCCGAGGCCTGTTCGGCGGTCTCGTCGTCAGCGCTGGCCAGCGCCTGCTCCATGGCCTTGTTGATGGCATCGGCCCCGATGTGCGGGTGCGCCTTCATGATCTCGAATTCTTCGACGGTCAGACGGCCGGGCTTGAGCAGAATGGCGTCGGGCACGCCCACCTTGCCGATGTCGTGCAGCGGCGCCGCCTTGACCACCATGCCGAGTCGGGAGCCGCTCAGTGCATGACGGAAACGTTCGTGCCCGACCAGATGACGGGCGAGGAGTTCGACGTAGCTCTGGGTGCGCACGATGTGCAGGCCGGTCTCGTTGTCGCGGGCCTCGCTCAGGCAGGCCAGTGCACGCACGCTCAGGTCCTGGATGAGCAGGTTCTCGCGCATCCGCCTGGCCACTTCGTGCTCCAGCCATTCATTCTCGTCGGCCAGGCGGTCGCGGGCCCGCTTGAGTTCGAGATGGGTATGCACGCGGGCCAGTACGATCGCCGGGTTGATCGGCTTGGTGATGTAATCGACAGCGCCGAGGGCCAGCCCATGCTCCTCGTTCTCGGTGGCGGTCATGGCGGTGACGAAGATCACCGGAATGTTGCGGGTTTCGGGGTCGGCAGCAAGGCGCTGCATGACCTCGTAGCCATCCATGCCGGGCATCATCACATCCAGCAGGATCAGGTCGGGACGAGGCTGCAAACCGGCAGCCCGCAGCGCCCGCTCCCCGGAGTTCGCAGCACGGACGCGATAGAAGGGCTGGAGCAGCTCTCCCAACACAGCGAGATTTTGCGGTGTGTCATCCACGACCAGAATCGTCTGCTTCGCAGCACCTTCCGGTCGCACGTCCTTGCTTGCACTTGTATTCATGACTCAGGCCTCGGGGAGGGTACAGACATCCGGCGGCGGGGAGGAAGGCTCCCACGGACGGAGGCAAAATTACAAACCCATAATATCCGCTGGATTAATGACGCATAACGACACTGCTGGCTTAACGGCGCCTCCCCCGAGCATCTTTAGATGCAGGAAGCAAATCAGCGAGCCCGCAAAAGCGCCATGCCGGAAAAAATTTCGGCCGCCACCGGGATCCAGCTGTGGGACAGGGAACCTATCGAGCCGTTAGCACTCAGAGGCGGGGAGTGCTAAGATTTGAATGAAGGAGGTTTTTTGTCCATGTCTCAAACCCTGTCGTTTCCCGTTCCGTCCGCCGTTGGCAGTCTGGATCAGTACATCCAGAGCGTTAACCGCATCCCCCTGCTGACCGAGAAGGAGGAGTCCGATCTCGCCCACAGCTTCCGGGAGCAGGATGATCTGGAGGCGGCGCGCAAGCTGGTTCTGTCCCACCTGCGACTGGTGGTGGCCATTGCGCGCGGTTACCTGGGCTATGGCCTGCCCCACGCCGACCTGATCCAGGAAGGCAACGTCGGCATGATGAAGGCCGTCAAGCGCTTCGACCCGGATCGGGGCGTGCGTCTGGTGTCCTTCGCGATTCACTGGATCAAGGCCGAAATCCACGAGTACATCGTGAAAAACTGGCGGCTGGTCAAGATCGCCACGACCAAGGCCCAGCGCAAGCTGTTCTTCAACCTGCGCAGTATGAAGAGCAGCAGCAGCACGCTGCAGGGCGATGCCGTGCTCGCCGTGGCGCAACAGCTCGGCGTCAAACCCGAAGAAGTCCGCGAGATGGAAACCCGCCTGTCCGGTCAGGACATGGCCCTCGAATCCGGCCCGGACGATGAAGAGGAGCGTTTCGCCCCCATCGCCTACCTGGCCGATCCGCATGCAGAACCGTCGGAAGTGCTGGCCCAGCGGCAATACGCCCGTCTGCAGGATGAAGGCCTGCACCAGGCACTGGCCGGTCTGGACGATCGCAGCCGTACCATCGTGCAGCGACGCTGGCTGGCCGAAGGCGATTCCGCCACCCTGCACGAGTTGGCCGCCGAGTACGGCGTGTCGGCCGAACGCATCCGCCAGATCGAAGTAAAGGCGATGCAGAAGATGCGCACCCAGCTCGCCGCTCTCGCCTGACCCAGGCTGCGGCGCACCAGCAAAAAGGGCAACCCGCGGGTTGCCCTTTTCCATTGGCGGCGGCGGGACTACTTGCCGGCGATCAGCCGCTTCAGGTCGGCCGCGATCAGCTCCGGCTTCTCGCCGTGCTTCACATACAGGCGCAACCGGCCCTGGGGATCGAAAACATAGGTACCGGTGGAATGATCCACCGTATAGGCCGTGCCCTTGGTATCGCCCTGCTTCTGGTAGAAAACCTTGAAATCCTTCGCCACCGCCTGGGTAGTCGGGATGTCGCCATACAACCCGACAAACCGCGCATCGAAGGCGGGCACATACTGGGCCAGCAAGGCCTGCGTGTCGCGCTCCGGATCGACGGTGATGAACAGCACCTGCACCTTGTCCGCATCGGGCCCGAGCTGGCGCAGCACCTCGACCATGCCCAGCAGATTGGTCGGACACACGTCCGGACACTGGGTGTACCCAAAGAACAGGGTCACCACTTTGCCCTTGTAATCAGCCAGGCTGCGGGGGGCTCCCGTATGGTCGGTCAGGCTAAAGCCAGTGGCATAGTTCGCACCGGTAATGTTGGTACTGGCAAACCCCGCGTCGGCACCGCCCTCGCCACTCGGCGAACAGGCGGTCAGCAGGCCAGCAGCCAGACAAGCCGAAATGATGCAGCGCAACATTGAAATCATTTAAAACATCCTTATTTTTCAGCACCTTGCGCCGCACTCCGGTGCACTGCAAAACGCAAGGTCGATGCTACACTCCTCCCAGAATTTGATCTGCGTCAAAAAGTCGCAGACAGGGCCTGGAGGAGACGCCATGGCTATAACAACGATAGAGGCAGCGGGCGCGCAACAATGCATTGCGCGCCCCAACTGCTCATTCACCCTGGCTGCCCCCTGCAGCCTGATCGGCGGAATCCTTCTTGCGAGCCTGCTCGCCAGAACGGGTTTTCTGTTGGCTGATCCCTGGCTCGTTCTGCCGTTCATCGGCCTTGAACTCGCCCTCTTTCTTTTCGCCCTGCGCATCCCTGAGCGCGCCGGTGCTTCCTGCAAGTTTTCTCGCCTCGACAACGATCGCCTGATCGCCACGGCCCTTCTGCGCATGCCTGCTCCAGATTCTGCCAACCGGCTCGCCCCACCGCAGCGAGCCTGATCATCCCACGAAAAGAAGAGGTAGAGACTTGACCACACTCAACCCCCGCTCCCGCCCCGGGTTTCACCTTCTCTCCCGGCTTTTCACCGGATTCAGCCTCGCCCTCGGCAGCGGCACAGCCCTCGCCGACTACACCTGGAACTTCCCCAAGCCGGTCACCCCCATCGGGCGTGACACGCTATCCATGCACAACCAGTTCATGATCATCATCACCGTGCTGTTCGTGGTGGTGTTCGCGATCATGATCTATTCCATGCTCAAGCACCGCAAGAGCACGGGCGCCGAACCGGCCCGGTTCAGCGGCCCTACCGGGGCCCTGCAGTGGTTCTGGGTGATGGTGCCCTTCGCCATGCTGCTCTTCATCGACTTCGTGCTGATGGGCATTCCGGCCTTTCATGCGGTGATCGAAATGGAAGACACCCGCACCAAGGCCGACATGGTCCTGAAGGTGACCGGCATGCAGTGGAAGTGGCAATATGAATACCCCGCGTCCGGCGTCAAGTTCATCAGCACCCTGACCACCCCCCGCGAGCAGATCGAGGGCAAGGAACCCAAGGGCGAAAACTACCTGCTCGAGGTGGACAACGAGGTCGTCCTGCCGGTGGGCAAGAAGGTGCGCATCCTGCTCACCTCCACCGACGTGATCCACACCTGGTGGGTGCCCCAGTTCGGGGTCAAGCGTGACGCCATCCCCGGCTTCCTGCGCGAAACCTGGGTGCGCATCGAGGAGCCCGGCACCTATCGCGGCCAGTGTGCCGAGTTGTGCGGCAAGGATCACGGCTTCATGCCGGTGGTCGTGCGTGCCGTGCCCGAGCCCGAATACCTGGCCTGGGTCGACAAGAAAAAGGCCGAGATGGCCGCCGCCGCTGCCGGCAGCGACAAGACCTGGACCAAGGACGAGTTGATGGCCGCCGGCAAGGCCGCCTACGAGAAGAATTGCGCCGCCTGCCACCAGCCGGAAGGCCAGGGCGTACCGCCGGTCTTCCCGGCGCTGGCCGGCAGCAAGATCGTCACCGGCCCGCTGCTCTCGCCCGAAGGCAAGCTGATCCCCGACAGCCATGTAGACCGGGTCATGAACGGCAAGGCCGGCACGGCCATGCAGGCTTTCAAGACCACCCTCTCCGACGCCGACATCGCCGCCATCATCACGTATGAGCGCAACGCCTTCGGCAACACCAAGGGCGACATGATCCAGCCCGCCCAGATCAAGGCCCTTCGCTGAGGAGCACCGGATGAACACCGCCAGCCACACCCTCGACCCCCACGGCGCCCACGCCCACCACCCGACCGGCATCCTGCGCTGGCTCACCACCACCAACCACAAGGACATCGGCACGATGTACCTGACCTTCTCCCTGCTGATGTTCTTTGTCGGCGGGGCGATGATCCTGGCGGTGCGGGCCGAGCTCTTCCAGCCCGGCCTGCAGTTGATGAAGCCGGAGTTCTTCAACCAGCTGATCGGCGTGCATGCGCTGGTGATGATCTTCGCGGCGCTCATGCCGGCCGCCACCGGCTTCGCCAACTGGATGATCCCGCTGATGATCGGCGCGCCCGACATGGCCCTGCCGCGTCTCAACAACTGGGGTTTCTGGCTGCTCCCGCCGGCCGCCATCCTGCTCACCCTGCCCTTCGTGCTGGCCATCTTCGGCATTGGTGACGGCGCCGTCGCCACCGGCTGGACGCTTTACGCGCCGCTGTCGGTGCAGGGCGGCATCGGGGTGGACTTTGCGATCTTCTCGATCCACATCCTCGGCGTCAGCTCGATCATGGGCTCGATCAACATCATCGCCACCATCCTCAACATGCGCGCCCCGGGCATGACGCTGATGAAGATGCCCCTGTTCTGCTGGGGCTGGCTGGTCACCGCGGTGCTGCTGATCATCACCCTGCCGGTGCTCGCCGGCGGCGTCACCATGCTGCTCACCGACCGCCACTTCCAGACCCACTTCTTCGACGCAGCCGGCGGCGGCGACCCGATCCTGTTCCAGCACCTGTTCTGGTTCTTCGGCCACCCGGAGGTGTACATCCTGCTGCTGCCGGTGTGGGGCCTGATGCCCCACGTGCTGTCCACCTTCACCCGCAAGCCCATTTACGGGCACACCGCGCAGGTGTGGTCCTTCATCGCCATCGGCGTGCTCGGCCTGGTCGTGTGGGCCCACCACTTCCTCACCGCCGGCCTGCCGGTGCCGGCCCTGCTGTATTTCATGTACAGCACCATGTCGATCTCGCTGCCGCTGGCCGTGCTGTTCTTCTGCTGGATCGCCACCATGTGGAAGGGCGCGATGACCTTTGAAACCCCGATGCTGTTTGCACTGGGCTTCATCGTGCTGTTCGGCATTGCCGGCCTCACCGGCCTGGTGCTGGCCGACGTGGCCGCCGATGCCCAGTACCACCACAGCTACTTCGTGGTCGCCCACTTCCACTACGCGCTGTTTGCCGGCGGCATCATGGGCGTGATGACCGGGGTGTACTACTGGCTGCCCAAATGGACCGGCCACATGTACAGCGAGAAGCTCGGCAAGACCCACTTCTGGCTCACCGTGGTCAGCTTCAACCTGACCTTCATGCCCCAGTTTTTCCTGGGCCTGGCCGGCATGCCCCGGCGCATCCCCGACTACGCCCTGCAGTTCGCCGAGTTCAACGCCATCTCCACGGTGGGCGCCTTCATTCTCGGTCTGTCTCAGCTGATCTTTGCCTACAACGTGTGGGCCTGCGTGAAGGGCGGCAAAAAGGCCACCGCTGAAGTGTGGGAGAGCACCAGCGGGCTGGAGTGGGAACTCAGCTCCCCGCCGCCCTACCATTCCTGGGAAACCCAGCCGGTCATCAAGGCCAACTGATCATGAAGGAAGCCGTCATGCATCTCACCGACTCGGATCTGGCCAGGCGTCGTCGGGCCTCAGCCCGCTTTGCCTGGATTCTGGGCGGCGTCGCCCTGGGGCTGTACGTGATCGGCTTCTTCATCCAGCGCTGATCGCCGTGAGCACAGCCTCCCTTCCTTCGCCCCGCAAGCACGCCCGGCTGGTCGTCAAGCTGCTGTTGCTGGCGGCCGTCTTCTTTGGCTTTGGCTTCGCGCTGGTGCCGCTCTACGACACCATCTGCCAGGCCATCGGCTTCAACGGCAAGACCCTCAAGGATGCTATCGCCGCCAAGGACCTCCCCCCCAGCGCGGTGAATTATTCGCGCACGCTGGGCGTGCAGTTCACCGCCACCCTGATGCCCGGCCTGCCCTGGGAAATCCGGCCGCTGGAGCCGGCCATCGAGCTGCACCCCGGCGAGCTGCGCACCACCCGTTTCCTGGTCCGCAACCTGTCCGACAAGACCATCGTCGGCCAAGCCGTGCCCAGCGTGACCCCCACCGTGGCGGCGCGCCACTTCCGCAAGCTCGATTGCTTCTGCTTCCAGCAGCAGACCCTGGCCCCCGGCGAAAGCCGCGAAATGGCCCTGACCTTCATCGTGGATAACGAGATCGGCGAAGAGATCAGCGAACTGACCCTCGCCTACGCCTTCTTCCTCGCCCCGAATCCTTCTTAGGGAGCACACCTTGAACGCCTCGCACGCCACCACTGCTGCTGCCACACCTCACGCCACGCACTACTACGTGCCGCAGCCCAGCCTGTATCCGATCTTCCTGTCGGGCGGCATGTTCCTGCTGGCGCTGGGTTTCATCCTGCTGATGAACAAGTTCGCGCCGGGGCCGTGGGTCATGAGCACCGGGGCTGCGGTCATCATCTACGTGCTGTTCAAGTGGTTCGGCGCGGTGATTGCCGAAAACCAGCGGGGCGACTACACCGACTGGGAAGACCAGTCCTTCCGCCAGGGCATGGTGTGGTTCATCGGTTCGGAGGTGATGTTCTTCGCCGCCTTCTTTGCCGCGCTGTTCTACTGCCGCACCATCTCGGTTCCGGCGCTGGCCGGCATGGACCCGCTGTTCACCCTTTACCAGGGCTACACCGGCGGCTGGCCCACCTCTGGCCCCAAGGGCGCCAGCTTCACGCCGATGGGCGCCTGGGGCATTCCGGCCATCAACACGGCGCTGCTGCTCACCTCCGGCGTGACCCTCACCTGGGCCCACTGGGGCCTGATGAAGGGCAAGCGCAGCCAGCTCAACCTGGGCCTGATCCTCACTGTACTGCTGGGCGTCACCTTCCTCGGCTTCCAGGCCTACGAATACCACCATGCCTACACCGAGCTGGGCCTGACCATGGGCGCCGGCGTGTATGGCGCCACCTTCTTCATGCTCACCGGCTTCCACGGTTTTCACGTCACGCTGGGCGCCATCATGCTGGCCGTGGTGGCCGGGCGCAGCCTGTCAGGGCATTTTGATGCCAAGCGCCACTTCGCCTTCGAGGCGGTGGCCTGGTACTGGCACTTCGTGGATGTGGTCTGGCTGCTGCTGTTCGTCGTGATCTACTGGCTGTAGCCACCAAAACGGTAGGCCACCAGCAGCCCCGCAAAAAGCAAAAGGGAGAGGGAAATGCGCCAGGTCAGCGCCCGCAAGACCCGGTCGCCGTTGCCCTTGTCCCGATAAAGGAAAAGCAGGCCCGAGAAGAGGCTGCCGATCACCATAACCAGCATGAGCACCACTGCCAACTTGAATAGCACAGCCCACTCCCCGAATGTCGTGCGCCGATTGTGCGCCCGTGCCGGGGTGCTCACAAGCCAGCGCCGCTTCCGCCCGTCGGTGTGGGGCGGCGCCTTGGCGCTGGTCATCGCTGCCGGCTGCATCCAGCTCGGCAACTGGCAGCACGCCAAGGCCGAGCGCAAGCAGGCGGCCCAAAGCCTGCTCGACCAGCGTGGCGTCGAAGCCCCGGTTTCGCTTGGTGCGGCGCGGGTCGATGCAGAATCCCTGCGCTCCCGGCCGGTCGTGGTGCGCGGCCGTTTCGACACCGGACACCAGTTCCTCCTCGACAACCGGGTCCATCGCGAGCAAGCCGGCTACCACGTCATCACACCGCTGCACATCGACGGCAGCGACATGCGCGTGCTGGTGAACCGGGGCTGGATTCCCGCCCTCGCCAGTCACAGCGAACAGCCCCGCGTCTACACGCCAAGCGGTATCGTCGAACTCCACGGTGTCGCCATCGTGCCCGGCAACCGCTTCTTCACCCTCGGCAGCGAACCCGCCGGCAGTACCTGGCAAGGCGTGTGGCAGAACCTCGACCTGGCCCGCTTCGCCAGCCTGGTCACCTGGCCGGTGCAGCCGGTGGTGCTGCAACTGGCCCCCGAAGCCCCCGCCGGCTTTGCACGCGAATGGCCGCGGCCGGACGATCGCCTGGAGCGCCACCTGTCCTACGCTTACCAGTGGTACGGCTTCGCCGCCTCGGCCGTGCTGATCTGGTTCGCCCTCGGCTGGAGGCGCGCATGAGCACTGCCGCCATCAAGGGCAAGAGCCCGCTGCTGCTCCTGCTCACCCTTTTTCTACTCCCGCTGGCCATCGGCGGCGGGCTCTACGCCTACGGCTGGCACCCGTCCAAACCCGGTAACCACGGCGAAATCCTGAGCCCGCCGCGCCCTCTGCCGCCGCTCGCCGACGCCAGCGGCAAGCTGCTCGGCAAGGCCGATTTCGACGGTCACTGGAGCCTCGTCGTGGCCGGCGCCGGCCCCTGCGACGCGGCCTGCAAGCAGTGGATCGTCGCCACCCGACAGGTACACGTGGCGCTCTACAAGCAGATGGGACGAGTCCAGCGCACCTGGCTGACCGACCAGCCGGCACCGGACGCGGGCCCGCTCCTCGCCATCCAGCCCGACCTGCACACCGCCGTGGCCGGCAGCGAGGCGGCCCGCGCAGCCTTCGACCTGTCCACCCGCGGTCACCGGGTGTACGTGGTGGACCCGATGGGCCAGATCATCCTGCGTTACGCCCCCGATGCCGACCCGCGCGGCATCCTCAAGGACATGGAACGGCTCCTGCGCTTTGCGTGGGCCGGATAGACAACCGCCAGCAGCGAATCACCCCGGAGACTCCCGATGCCGACCTCCCTCCGCAGCAGCGCCCTGCGCCCCCCGCTCACCCTGCGCCTGGCAGCCTTTGCCACCCAGTGCAAGCCGCGGGTGAACAGCCTGATCGTGTTCACCGCCATGATCGGCATGTTCCTCGCCGTACCGGGCTGGCCGCCGGGTGGGCTGATGTTTGCGGCCACGTTGGGCATCGCGCTGGTGGCCGGGGCGGCAGCGGCAATCAACTGCCTGGTCGAGCGCACCATCGACTCGCGCATGGCGCGCACCCGCGGCCGCGCGCTGCCGCTGGGCCTGATCAGCCCGGCGGAAACCCTCGGCCTCGCCTGCCTCACCGGCGGCGCCGGCCTGTGGCTGCTGAACGTGGCGGTGAACCCGCTGACCATGTGGCTCACGCTGGCCACCTTCCTCGGCTATGCCATCGTTTACACGGTGATCCTCAAGCCCGCCACGCCGATGAACATCGTCATCGGCGGCGCGTCCGGCGCCATGCCGCCGGTGCTCGGCTGGGCCGCCATGACCGACAGCATCGGCATGCCGGCGCTGGCCCTGTTCCTCATCATCTTCCTGTGGACCCCGCCGCACTTCTGGGCGCTGGCCTGCTACCGCCGCGAGGAATACGCCCGTGCCGGCCTGCCCATGTTGCCGGTGAGCCACGGCGTGCCGCTCACCTGCCTGCACATCCTGCTGTACACCGTGCTGCTCGCCGCCGTGTCCTACCTGCCGGTCACGCTGGGCATGTCGGGCGGCATCTACGTGGGCTTGGTCAGCCTGCTCAACCTCGGCTACCTGCGCGAAGCCTGGAGCCTGTGGCGCAACTACTCGGATGCCAAGGCCCGTCACGCCTTTCGCTATTCACTGATCTATCTCACCGGCCTGTTCGCCGCCCTCTTTCTGGACCGCCTGCTTTGAGGAACTACCGACTCCTGCTCGTCTCCGCACTGATCCTGGCCCTCGTGGTGGTATCCCTGGGCGCCTACGTGCGCCTGTCGGACGCCGGCCTCGGCTGCCCCGACTGGCCGGGCTGCTACGGCAAACTGATCGGTGTGCCGGAACAGGCCCACGAAGTGCACGCCGCCCAATCGGCCTTCCCCGACAAGCCGGTGGAAGCGCCCAAGGCGTGGAAGGAAATGATCCATCGCTACGCCGCCGGCGTCCTCGGCCTGTGCATCGCCGCCCTGGCTACGATAGCCTGGCGGCAGCGTACCCGCCGCGCCCCGTGGCTGGAGATCGGACTGCTGGCGGTCGTCGCCGGACAGGGGCTGCTCGGCATGCTGACGGTAACCAAGCTGCTCAAACCGGTCATCGTGACCAGCCACCTGCTCGGCGGCATGTCCACGCTGGGGCTGCTCGTCGTACTGTTCCTGCGCGAGATCCGGGCGCCCCGGCTGCCCAGCGCCGACCCCGGGCTGCGCATGCTGGCGCTCACCGCGCTCGCCACCGTACTCATCCAGATCGCCCTCGGCGGCTGGGTCAGCAGCAACTACGCGGCCGCCATCTGCGCCGACTTCCCGACCTGCCAGGGCAGCTGGTGGCCGGCCATGGACACCCACCACGCCTTCACCCTCGACCGGGAGCTGGGCAGCACGGCCAGCGGCACCCTGCTGTCCAGCGCAGCCCTGACGGCAATCCACTGGACCCACCGCCTGTTTGCCGGCGTGGTGCTGATCGTGGTCGGGAGCTTCGGCTTCGGCCTGCTCGGACCGGACGGACGACGCGGCTACGGCATCGCCATCCTGGCCACCCTCATCCTGCAAATCGGCCTCGGCATCGCCAACGTGCTGCTGCAATGGCCACTGCTGCTGGCCGTCGCCCACAACACCGGCGCGGCGCTACTGCTGTGCGCCACACTGGTCGCCACCGCGCGGGTCTTCATCGTCCAGACCATGCCGGGAACCCTGCGCAGGGCGGAGTTTCCCCGACGCTTCCATGTGGTGCGTTGAGGCACGCGCCAAGACTCACGCCTTGGGCAGGCGCCCCATCAGGAAGAACTCGTCGTTGGGGCGCATCGAAGTAAGGTTGGCCAGGCGATTGCTCATGGCGAAGAAGGCCGTGATCGCGCCGATATCCCACACCGCCTCGTCATCGAAGCCGTGCGCCTTCAGCGCGGCGATATCCGCATCGCCAACCTCGGCCGAATTCAGCGCGAGCTTCATCGCAAAATCCAGCATGGCGTGCTGGCGCGGGGTGATTTCGGCCTTGCGGTAATTGGTGGCCAACTGGTCGGCCACGCGCGGATTCTTCGCCCGGATGCGCAGGATCGCCCCATGGGCCACCACGCAATACAGGCAGCTGTTGGCGCCCGAGGTGGCGACCACGATCATCTCGCGCTCGGCCTTGCTCAGGCCCTCATCCTTCTCCATCAAGGCGTCGTGGTAGGCAAAAAAGGCCCGGAACTCGGCCGGCCGGTGGGCGAGGGTCAGGAACACATTCGGCACGAAGCCGGCTTTCTCCTGCACGGCGATGATCTTGGCGCGGATGTCTTCCGGCAGATCCATGAGATCGGGAACGGGGTAGCGGCTGACGGAACGTTCGGACATGCGGGTCTCCATGGGTTTTGTTGTCCTGTGAGTTTAGCCGCTCCCCAGGCGGGTCCGGCCAGGCGGCAGGCACGCTTCCCGGAAAACGGCTGAAAGCGCAATCGGAATGGCCGAATGCGCAAGGCAGCCATGTACCCCTGCCCTGTGCCACACCCCATCCGGGTCGCAGACGACCCATGCCCTGCGTCGCCTCCTGCTGCAGTGCACACCCCCACGTCCATTGACCCGGCGCCCCGCCCGGCAAGCCTCGCCGCCGCGCTGCGGCATTGGAACGGGCGGGTCCTGCCGCACCCACCCCCTCCCCTCGCCATCCGGCCAAAAACAGAATCTGCATTAAAAACAATCGCTTGCAGAAAAAGTCGGGGCTGGCACGCAAATCGCTTTAAGCCCGTACAGCCCGGCACTTTTACCGGGCCTTGGGGCGCAGGGTTGCGCCGGGATGAACAAGCCGATGGAGGCTTGCCAGGTGCAAAAGCCCGGAATGGCGTGTCGGCAAGTCGCGGCAGTGATCAGGGACTACCTGATCGCCCATCCCAGTGCGGCCGACAGCGATCAGGGCATCGCAGACTGGTGGCTTGCCGGAAGCGGCCTGCAGGTCTCGCTGGACGATGTGCGCCAGGCCCTGGAGCTTCTGGCAAGCAGGCAGATAGTGGAAAAACAGATGCTGGCAGACGGGCGACTGATTTACCGCGCGGCTCACCGCAGCGGGCGCCCGCCCCACTGAACGGAGGATCGGATCTCATGGCCAACGTTTTCGCGCTGCACTCGGTAGGCAGTTCGATCGTGACCCTGCTGCGCAACAGCTATCCCGCCGAGGAGGCGGGCCGGCCGATGCCCGGTTGCAGCTTCGAGTTGGTGTCCTCCGGCCAGCTCGCCAGCGAGATCGAGGAAACAACCCGTCTGACCCTCTATTTCTACCGCGTCACCGTCAACGAACACAGCCGTTCGAGCCGCCGGCCCGCCGCCGCCAACGACACGCCGGTGCCCCTTGGCCTCGACCTGCACTTCCTGCTCAGCGCGTGGGCGGCCAATCCCCTCGACGAACTCGTCACCCTCGCCTGGGCCATGCGCCAACTGCACCAGTTTCCGGTCCTTGACGCCTCCGGCCTGTCGCCGGAAGCCGGCTGGGACAGCAGCGAGGTGATCCAGGTGATTCCCGCCGAACTCAGCACCGAGGACGTGATGCGCATCTGGGATGCCCTCGACCCGGCCTACCGACTGTCGGTTTCCTACGTTGCCCGGCTGGTGCACCTCGACCCCGCCGAGCCGGAAGAGGGCGGCCGACCGGTGGTCGCGCGGCGCCTCACCTTTGGCATGGAGGACGCGCCATGAGCGGCGTGTTCGCCGAGCGGGAACGCGTCGAGACCCGGGTGCTGGGCGCCCTGCGCTGCATCGACGCGGTCACCGGCACACCGGTGGGGCGCGCGATGGAACTGCAGGCCGACGGCGCCGACATCCTGCTCAATCGCAGCGGACTCCACATCATCCGCCGGGCCGCCGCACTGGCCGCCCACGAAGCCCGCTTTGACAGCCCGCCCGCCCTGCCGGCCATCGGCAGTGTGGTGCTGGCCCTCACGATTAGCGACCCCCTGGGCGTGTACCTGCCGCGCCGGGCGACCCTCGCACTGCCCCGCGATCCGGACCCCGCGAATGCCGCTGGGGCCAACTCCCTGTTCCGGCCGGCCGACCTGCCCCTCTTTCCGTCGCCGTCGGCCCCCGTCGCCGTGAACTGGGCCGTGCTGCGGGTCAGCGTGGCCGCCGGCACCGGCGAGCACCTGGGCGGCGCGCTGCTGCGGGTGCTGCGCAACGGCAACGTACTCGGCCGGGGCCTCAGCGACTGGCGCGGCGAAGCCCTCGTGCCGGTCGCCGGCGTGCCGGTGACCACCTTCTCGGAGGACGAGGACAGCGTCGTCAGCAACGAGATCGACGTCGTCCTGCAGGTGATCTTCGACCCCGCGACAGGGCTGCTCACGCCGGCAGCCCAAGTGCGTGACGGCCGCCTGCCGGCCACCCTGCCACGGGTCGACCCGGGCGCCCTGGAAGCCGCCGCCGGCACCCTGCCGGGCACCACCCGGAACATCGCCATCGCCGCACGACGCGTGCAAACCCTGTCCCTGAGTGTGCTGCTGCCGTGACCCCGATGACCCCGACCCAGCCCTTGCCCCCAAGCCCTGCAGATCGCCGAAAGGAGATGAACCGTGCCTGAATATCTTGCCCCAGGCGTCTACGTCGAAGAAACGAGCTTCCGCGCGAAGTCCATTGAAGGGGTGGGCACCAGCACCACGGCCTTCGTTGGCCCGACCCGCAAAGGCCCCTACCGCGTAGACACCGACGACCAGGAAACCCCCGAACTGCTCACCAGCTTCGGCGACTTCCTGCGCATCTATGGCAGCTACACCGACCACGCCTTGTCCGATGGCTCGCCGAACACCAACTACCTGGCGCACGCCGTGCTGGCCTTCTTCAACGAAGGCGGTTCGCGGCTGTATGTGTCGCGGGCGGTCAGCGCCACCGCCGCGGCCGCCGGCGTGCCGGTCACCCCGGCGG
>NZ_SDKK01000021.1:52988-85501 GCF_008107625.1 Zoogloea oleivorans | reverse complement strand
ACTTGGCTGGACGCTTACGATTCACCGTATCAAAATCTTCTAGTGAAAAGTTGGGAGCCGATAATTTCTCCAGTTGTTAAATTCGAGGAATTCACGTGTTCGGGAAAATAAAAAAACGTTTTGGCGGGATTTTGGCGCTGCTGGCCTTCGTGGTCGCCGCGCCTGTCTTTGCCGACGATCCACCCCCATCCCCCGAAGCGCTGGTGAAAATTCGGGCCGCCAATGGTGAATGCCTGAAATGCCACTCCGAAGCAGGGCTGAAGGCACCGCCCAAGGAAGGAATGGATCTCAAGAAGCTGCGCGAACATCTGGTTCATCTGGATACCTTTACGGCATCCGACCACGGCCAGATGGCCTGTAGCAAGTGTCATGGCGACGGCTACGACGAACATCCCCACGCGGCGAAGGCGAGGGAAGGCATCAGCGAATGCCAGGATTGCCACGCTCGCAAGGCCATGCGCATCGAACGCCAGTTCGACAAGTCGGTGCATGCCGAGAACCTCAGTGACACTTTTACCTGCGCCACTTGCCACGACCCCCACGTGATGGCCGTCGCGACAAAGCTGCGTGACCCGCACAAGATCGTCGCCCAGGACAACAAGATCTGCCTGGATTGTCACGACTCCGACATCGCCTTCGCCAAGATGGCGCCGGACAAGAAAAAGCGTCCGCCCATCGACGACATTCACGACTGGCTGCCCAACACCCGCCTGCACTGGAAGGCCGTGCGCTGTGTGGAATGCCACACACCGACTGAAGACAAGCTTTCTCTCTCCCACGAGATCCAGAACAAGGACAAGGCCGAAAAAAAGTGCGCGAGTTGCCACACCGCCAACAGTTCGCTGAATGCCCGTCTTTACCGTCACCTGCAAACTGAAGAGCAGAACAAGTACGGCTTCATCAACAGCGTGATCCTGAGCAATTCCTACGTGGTGGGGGCAACCCGCAACCCGTCCCTCGACCTCATCCTCATCGTCCTGTTCGTCGCCACTGTCGTTGGCGTGATCGGTCACGGCCTCGTCCGCATCATTACGACTCGTCTGCGCAGGAGCAAGAACCATGACTAAGCGCATTTTCATGTTGCCCCTGTGGATACGCCTGTGGCACTGGAGCAACGCCCTGGCGATCGTCGTGCTGTCGATCACCGGGATCAGCCTGCACTTTGCCGATCCCAGCCTGCCTCTGGTGGAGTTCTCGCTGGCAGCGCGCGTTCACAACGTGGCCGGTGTCTGCCTTGCGGTGCTGTACGCGGTGTTCGTGACCGGCAACATCCTGACCGGCAACTGGTGGCAATACGTACCCAAGCCCCCCGGCATCATCGGGCGCTGCCTGAAGCAGATGCAGTTCTACGGCGTGGGCATCTTCAAGGGTGAGGCCGAACCTTTCCCGCCCACCCCGGAAGTCAACTTCAACGCTCTGCAGGCCGTCACCTACTGGTCGATCATGTATCTGGTGATGCCGGTCGTGATCCTCACCGGGCTGGTCTTCCTGTATCCCCAGTTCGCTCCGGACCGTTTGTTCGGCCTCGACGGCCTGCTGCCTGTCGCCCTGGTCCATTACCTCGGCGCGGCTGTGATCCTGCTGTTCATGGTGAGCCACATCTACCTGGGCACCATGGGTCCGAAAGTTTCCAGCTTGTTCAAGATGATGTTTACCGGTTGGTACGAGCACTGATTTACGTCCCCCAAAATCGAAAAAACGACCTCAAGGAGAGTTGATATGAATGCCAAAGTTATGACTGCAATGATGTCCGGCCTGTGTGCTGCAGGTCTGCTGATGTCCACGCAGGCCTTTGCCTTCGACGCCGACGAGGCTCAGGCCCTCGCCAAGAAGGAAGGTTGCCTCAAGTGCCACGCGGTGGACAAAAAGAAGGAAGCCAAGTCGCTCACCGAAATCTCGAAGTCCTTGAAGGGCAAGGCAGATGCCGAAGCCAAATTGTTGCACCACCTTACTTCGGGCGAAAAGGTCAAGTTCGAGGACGGCAAGGAAGAGGAACACAAAGTCATCAAGACCAAGGACAAGGTCGCGATCAAGAATCTGACGGACTGGATTCTTTCACTCGGCAAGTAAACAGGTCGAAGAGGGGGGCCGTCTTGCCGGTCGCCCTCAATACCGAAAGCAGTATCAGGGAGAAAAAAATGAAATTCTTGCGACAGTTGTTCGCCTCGTGCGCGTTGCTCGGGGCCCTTGCCGGCACTTCCGCTGCTCTGGCAGCCGATGCCCCTGCAACCGCCGGCGCCAAGCCGCCCGCCAAGGATCTGGTCCTGAAGGGGGATGCCAAGTGCACCACCTGTCACGACGAAGCAGATGAACCCAGGCTGCTGCACATCGGCAAGACCAAGCACGGCACCGTGGCCGATGGTCGTACTCCCAGCTGTACCAACTGTCACGGTGAAAGTGACAAGCACACGAACAATCCCGAAAAGCTGAAGGCGCGTCCAGCCACCGACCGCAACTTCAGTAAGGGGACCACTACTCCGGTAGAGGCCCGCAACGAGTCCTGTATCTCTTGTCACCGCAAGGATTCCAAGCGTTCCCACTGGGAAGGCAGTGCCCACCAGCGTGCCGATGTGGCGTGCACGTCCTGCCACCAGTTGCATACCGCCAAGGACAAGGTCGCTGACAAGCGCACCCAGCCCGAAGTGTGCTTCACCTGCCACAAGGAGCAGCGCGCCCAGGTCAGCAAGCCCTCCCACCATCCGGTGCTGGAAGGAAAGGTTGCCTGCTCGGACTGCCACAACGCCCACGGCTCTGTCGGTCCGAAGCTGGTCAAGCGCGATAGCGTGGTCGAGACCTGCTACACCTGCCACATGGAAAAGCGCGGCCCCTTCGTGCATAGCCATGAGCCGGTCAACGAGGATTGCGGCAACTGCCACAACCCCCACGGCACGGTTGCCGAAAGCCTCCTGAAGGTGCGTGCGCCTTTCCTGTGCCACCAGTGCCACACGCCTCATGGCGGTCAGCTTGGACAGTTGCAAGGCCAGTTGCCGACCGTACCGACCGCTACATCGAGCGGCAAGTCGGGCATCAACTACACCCAGGCGCGGGGCTGCATGAACTGCCACACCCAGGTGCACGGCAGCAACAATCCGAGCGCAACCAATCCGACTCCGCAGTTCAACCTGCGTTGAGAGTAGTGGGAGAACCATCATGAGAACCTCGAAAGCACTCCCGGGTTTCAGCCTCAAGCTCCTTGCGCTGGCCCTGTTTGCTGCATTTGGCCAAGCCCATGCAGAAGATGAAGACATCGCTGCGCTGACCCGTCCCGACAGTTCCGTTGCCGTAGGTGTTGCCGGTCTTAGCGGTTCCAGCAGCGAGCGCAGCTTCTTTGGCCAGTACAACGGTCTGCGTCGCAACGATACCTATCTGCTGCTCGACCTGGACTACATCAAGCGCGACGATGCCACCGGCACCTGGACGACCCTTCAGGGCCGTGATCTGGGGCTGGATACGCGAGAAGTGCAGTTTGGGCAGCAGAAGCAGGGGGACTGGAAGTACTCGCTGGAATATAACGAGATGGTCCGCCACGATCCGCGCACCATCAACACCAGCCTGATCGGCGCTGGTTCCACGAGTCCGCTGGTCTCACGGCTGGCGACTGTGGGCTCCGGTGACGAGCTGAACCTGAATCTCAAGCGCAAGAACGTCACCGTTTCGGTTGAGAAGTGGCTGAGCAAGTCGCTGCAGTTTGAAGCCAGTTTCAAGAACGAGGACAAGAACGGCGCCCGTCTGTTTGGCAATGGTTTCAACTGCCCCTCGGGGGCTGCGCCGGCGCCTACCTGCACGACTGCAGCCACAGGCATCAACCAGTGGGCGCTGTTGATGCTTCCCGAGCCAATCAACTCGACCACCAAGCAGTTCGATGCCCGCCTCAACTATTCAAATGACAAGTTGCTGCTGTCGGGGGGCTACTACGGTTCGTTCTACAACAACGAGTACACCTCGATGTCGGCGACCGTGGACGGCAACCTCAACAACCCCCTGGGCGCACCCATGGGGGGAGCAGGCCTGTCTTCAGGTTTGCGGAGCATCCTGCAGCTTCCCATCGCCTTGCCGCCGGACAATCAGGCTCACCAGGTTTTCCTGTCCGGCAACTACGCCTTCACGCCGACGACCCGGGCGAACTTCAAGTACGCCTATTCCCACGCCTCGCAGACGGACAACTATTCGAGTTTTGGCAATGCGCCCAACGGGCGGACCAACCTCGGTGGATCCATCGACACCAGTCTGTACCAGTTCGGGCTGACTTCGCGACCGATGCCCAAGTTGTCGCTGCTGGCCAATGTTCGTTATGAAGACCGTAACGACAAGACGCCGATCGCCTACTACAACATCGAAGGCACGAAGATTTTCACCAACGGCAACTACTCGCCGAAGCGCCTGAACGGCAAGCTTGAAGCGACCTACCAGTTGCCCGCGGGCTACCGTGCCACCCTTGGTGCCGATTACGAGTCGCTGGATCGCAGCTCCTTCGTCCCGACCAATTCGGTCGCGGGTTTGAGCGGCCTGCGCCAGAAGACCGAGGAAAGCGGCTACCGCATGGAACTGCGCCGTTCCATGAGTGAAACCCTCACGGGGGCGGTCGGCTACCAGAGCAGCAACCGCAGCGGTTCCGGCTGGCTCAAGCCCAACTCGGAACTTGGTGTCACCGAAACATCCAACTCCGCCATTTACAGCCGCACGGCGATTTTCCCGATGTCCATGGTCGATCGCCAGCGGGACAAGTTGAAGGCCTCAGCCGACTGGGCTGCCACTGAACAGCTGTCCGTACAGTTCATGATCGAATGGGGTGAAGACAAGTTCTCCGCGCCGACGACCAAAGGGCTCAACAGCAGCCACATGGCGTTCTACGGCATGGACCTGGCCTACATTCTCTCGGATGCGTGGAAGCTCACGGGTTACTGGTCACGTGGGGATCAGACCATGCACGTGGATCACTCCACCGGCTACATGGCCGCTCTGCGCAACCTGAGCGACACCTACGGGATCGGTGTGAAGGGCAAGCCCACCAGTCGTCTTGATATCGGTGCCGACTTGACGCTCACCGACGACAAGAACGAGTACAACCAGGGTCTGGATGCCTCCGCTTCGGCGGCCAACAAAACCCTTCTGGCCACATCGGGTGGTTTGCCGGACGTTACCTTCCGGCAATTCACGGTCAAGATGTTCGGCAAGTACGCGCTACAGAAGAATTCTGCCGTGCGCCTTGACCTGATCCATCAACACACCAAGATGAACGAGTGGACCTGGGGTTACGGTGGAACACCCTTCGCGTATTCCGACAACACCTCGGTTTATCTCAAGCCCAATCAGAATGTGACCTACGTAGGCGCGACCTATATCGTCGCCCTGCCGTAAGCCTGCTTCCGATTTGAAAAAGCCCCCGGTTTTTACCGGGGGCTTTTTTATTCCAACTGACCCGTCCTGAAAGAAGTTGACACCTTTTCTGTCAAGAGAGGGGAAGTCAGATGGACTCAGGGATCAAGAGGACGCAGAAGGACTACACGCTGGCTTTTAAACTGGCGGTGGTCGAGCAAGTGGAAAAAGGCGAACTGACCTACAAGCAGGCGCAGGACCGGTACGGCATCCAGGGTCGATCAACGGTGCTGGTCTGGCTACGCAAGCACGGTCGCCAGAACTGGGGGCCGATGGCACACTACGGCCGCATGAGTAAGCCGAACCCAAGCCCGAACAGCCCGACGCTCACGCCCGAGCAGCGGATCAAGGAACTGGAAGTCCAGCTCAAGGAGGCCCGGGAGAAATCCCGGTTCTTTGAAGCGGTGATCGAGGTGCTGAAGACGGACTATGGGGTGCACGTCGTAAAAAAGCCTGTGGGCAAGTCCTCGCGCAAAAGTCCGTCGAAGGGCTGAAGGTGTCGAGGGCTTGCCGCTACATGGGCATCAGCCGGCAGGCGCACTACCAATGGCAGCGCCGTCGGGCGTGCGACGAAGCCCGGCACGAACGGATTGTGGGCCTGGTGAAGGAGAAGCGCTTGCGCCAGCCCCGCTTAGGCACGCGCAAGCTGCACCACCTGATTCGCCCGGCGCTGATGGCCGAAGGCCTGGGCATCGGGCGTGATGCCTTGTTCGATCTCTTGCGCGGGAATCGTCTGCTGGTCCGGCCCCGGCGGGCGTATCACAAGACGACGGACAGTCACCATCGTTTCCGGCGCCACCCGAATTTACTTAAGGCGGGGCCGGAACAGGTTCAGGCCGAAGCCAGCGAGCAGGTCTGGGTCGCCGACATCACCTATCTGCCGACCCGGGAGCGCTGCGCCTACCTGAGCCTGGTCACCGATGCCTACTCCCGCAAGATCGTCGGTTACCACGTCCATGACAGCCTGCACACAGCCGAGGTCAGCCAGGCCTTGAAGATGGCCCTCAAGGGGCGCCAGGGACAGCAGCCGCTGGTTCATCATTCCGATCGCGGCATCCAATACTGCGCCCATGAGTACCAGGCCATTCACCAGAAACACGGACTGATCTGTTCGATGACCGACGGCTACGACTGCTATCAGAATGCCTTGGCGGAACGGGTCAATGGCATTCTCAAGCACGAGTTTCTGCTCCAACTGCCCGACGATCTGAATCAGGCCCGGCACATGGTTCGTCAGTCGATCGCCATCTACAACACGGAGCGACCGCATTGCTCGCTACAATTGAAGACGCCCGATGAAGTTCATCGGGCGTCTTTGCAGGCCAACCGTTAGGCCTGCTTATCCGTCACAACAGGTGTCAACCTGGGTTAGGACGGGTCAAACCTGCTGTTTCAGCGGGCAATCGGCCGGTAGCGGATGCGCTTCGGCTTGGCGCCTTCTTCACCCAGACGTTTTTTCTTGTCGTCCTCGTACTCTTGATAGTTACCCGCGAAGAAGGTCCATTGGGAATCGCCTTCCGCAGCCAGGATATGGGTACAGATGCGGTCGAGGAACCAGCGATCGTGGGAGATGATCAGCGCACAGCCGGCGAATTCCAGCAGCGCATCTTCGAGGGCGCGGAGGGTTTCCACATCCAGGTCGTTTGACGGTTCGTCAAGCAGCAGCACATTGCCGCCGTCCATCAGGGTCTTGGCCAGATGCAGCCGGCCGCGCTCGCCGCCGGACAGATTGCCGACGAGCTTTTGCTGGTCGCCGCCCTTGAAGTTGAAGCGGCCGATGTAGGCCCGGCTGGGCATTTCATACTTGCCGATGGTCAGGATGTCGGCGCCGCCGGCCAGCTCGTCGAACACTGTCTTGGTGCCGTCGAGGCAGTCGCGGGACTGGTCCACGTAGGCGATCTTGACCGTGGGTCCGATCACTACATCGCCCGTGTCCGGCTTGTCCTGGCCGGTGATCATCTTGAACAGCGTCGATTTACCGGCGCCGTTGGGGCCGATGATGCCGACAATGGCGCCCGCCGGAATGCTGAAGTTAACCTTGTCCATCAGCAGCTTGTCGCCAAAACCCTTGGATACGTCGGTGAACTCGATGACCTTGTCGCCGAGGCGCTCGCCGATGGGAATGAAGATTTCCTGGGTTTCGTTGCGCTTCTGGTATTCGACGCTGGACATTTCCTCATAGCGCGACAGGCGGGCCTTGCTCTTGGCCTGGCGGGCCTTGGGGTTGGAGCGGACCCATTCGAGTTCCTGCTTCATGGCCTTCATGCGGGCGCCTTCCTGCTTGGACTCCTGCTCCAGGCGGGCTTCTTTTTGCTCGAGCCAGCTGGAGTAGTTGCCCTTCCAGGGGATGCCGTGGCCGCGGTCGAGTTCAAGAATCCATTCGGCGGCGTTGTTGAGGAAGTAGCGATCATGGGTGACGGCCACCACGGTACCCGGAAAGCGCACCAGGAACTGTTCCAGCCACTCGACGGATTCCGCGTCAAGGTGGTTGGTGGGTTCGTCGAGGAGCAGCATGTCGGGGCGCGACAGGAGTAGCTTGCACAGCGCCACACGGCGCTTTTCACCGCCGGACAGGGGGCCGATCTTGGCATCCCAGGGCGGCAGGCGCAGGGCATCGGCGGCGATTTCCAGCTGGGTTTCCACGTCGGCACCGCTGGTGGAAATGATGTTCTCGTACTTGGCCTGCAGCTCGGCCAGCTTGTCGAAGTCGGCATCGGGTTCGGCGTAGGCGGCGTACACCTCTTCAAGCTTCTGCTTGGCTTCCATGACTTCGCCGAGACCGGATTCGACTTCCTCGCGGACGGTCTTGTTGGCGTCCAGCTGGGGCTCCTGGGGCAGATAGCCGATGGACATGTTGGGCTGCCACTGGACTTCGCCGTCGTATTCCTTGTCGACGCCGGCCATGATCCGCAGGACCGTGGACTTGCCTGAGCCGTTGAGGCCGAGCAGGCCGATCTTGGCGCCGGGGAAGAAGGACAGGGAGATGTCCTTGATGATCTGCCGCTTGGGGGGGACGACCTTGCTGACGCGCAGCATGGACATGACGTATTGAGCCATGGAGTACTTTCCGGGGATGCTGAAAACGAAGGCGCAACTTTACCCGACTTGCCGGCCCCGTGCGGCGGCCGTGCCCGGCAAAGATGCCGGATCCGACACTCAGTGGCTGCCGCAGAGCTCGCGCAGGATCTCGTCCTGCTCTTCGCGGGACAGAAAGTAGGCGTAGAGGGAACGGGCCCGGCAGGAGCCCAGGCCACCCAGAAGGGCGATCTGCTCATCCACATGGCGCAGATCCAGGTGCAGCAGTACGGCGGGGGCGTCATTCACCCGCGGGCAGGCCTTCTGTTCACCAATTGTGGTGAAGCCGAGCATTCGGCGATAGAAGCCGGCATGGCGCGGGTGGACTTCGATGACCACAGAAGTCATGCCGTGGATCAGCCGGCCGTGGATGTAGATGAGGTGGAAGAGGGCGCCGAGTACTTCCTTGGTATTGTGGTGAGTGTCCACGGCCAGTTTGGTGATTTCGCACAGGCGGGCATCGGGGCGGCGCAGAAAGGCGAGTTCGTCCCGGTAAAGGGTATCGGCCAGCAGCCCTTCGTCGCCATCAAGGCGCAGGGTTACGGTACCGAAGATTTCGTCTGCGCAGGATGCCACCAGGGTGATGCAGTCCGGGCGCAATTGCTGGTGATGCGCATCGCCGGTATGCAGCCCGCGCCATGCGTAGCGGCGTTCGATCAACAGCCGTACTGCGTGGCCGTGGCTGTCGGGGTCGGCACACTGCACGACATAGGATGCAGAGAGCGTGGATGCAAAGCCTTGAGAGTCCCTGCCGCCGATCTCATCGTTCGGCGCAGGCAGGTCACGGTTTAGTGTCATTGCTTAATGCCGAACGCGAAGTGCATTTTTTGCGAATGCGAAAAATTTCACGGATTCTGCTTGCGGCAAAAGGAACTTGCACCCGTTTTGAGCAGATTTCCGCGAAATAAATCACGGCAATGCCCTGCAAGTCATCACCTCCCGACATGAAAATGACCTAAGTCATAGTGAATTTTGTTGTTCGCGCTGCTCAGGCTACGAACTGCAGCCGGGCCAGGCGCGCGTACAGGCCGTCGCTGGCGATCAACTCGGCGTGGCTGCCCTGCTGAACGATGCGGCCGTCTTCCATCACGACGATGCGGTCGGCCTTTTGCACGGTGGCCAGGCGGTGGGCGATGACCAGCGTGGTGCGCTGGCGCATCAGCCCGTCGAGGGCGCTCTGGACCATTCTTTCGCTTTCTGCATCGAGGGCCGAGGTGGCTTCGTCGAGGAGCAGGATCGGGCGGGCGGCGAGGATGGCCCGGGCGATGGCGATGCGCTGGCGCTGGCCGCCCGAAAGGCGCACGCCGCGCTCCCCCAGATCGGTAGCGTAGCCTTCGGGCAGCTTGTCGATGAACTCGTCGGCAAAGGCGGCGGCGCAGGCGGCACGCACGTCATCGAGGCTGGCTTCCGGGCGGGCGTAGCGCACGTTGTCGGCGACGCTGGCGGCAAAGATGACGGCCTCCTGGGAGACCAGCGCGATGCGTCGGCGCAGGGCCAGCGGATCGGCATTCTGCAGCGGCACGCCGTCGATGCGCAGCACGCCGGCCTCAGGGTCGTAAAAGCGCAGCAGAAGCTGGAAGACGGTGCTCTTGCCCGAACCTGACGGGCCGACGAGGGCCACCGTTTCACCTGGATTGACGGTCAGACAGAAATCATCCAGAGCGGGTACATCGGGCCGCGTGGGGTAATGGAAGCGGACCTGTTCGAGGACGATTTCGCCGCGGGCAGGCTCCGGCAAGGGCTGCGGCACTGGTGGGGCCAGGATGGCTGGCTGTGAGGCGAGAATTTCCATCAGTCTTTCGGTGGCGCCGGCCGCCCGCTGCAGCTCGCCCCATACCTCGGAGAGTGCGCCGACGCTGCCGGCGACGATGGCTGCGTAGAACACGAAGGCTGACAGTTCGCCCGCCGTGAGCGTGCCGGCCAGTACGTCGTGGCCGCCGACCCACAGGATGAAGGCAATCGCGCCGAAGACCAGCACCATCACGGCCGCGACCAGTTTTGCCCGGTTGGCCACGCGTTCGCGGGCGGTGGCGAAGCTGGCTTCCACCAGATTGCCGAAGTCGCGTCGATCGGCATCTTCGTGGCCGTAGGCCTGGACGATGCGGATCTCGTGAATGGTCTCGTCGATGCGGTTGCCCAGTTCGGCAACACGGTCCTGGCTCTCCCGGGCGAGCTTTCGCACCTTGCGCCCGAACAGGATGATTGGCGTGACTACCAGCGGTACGCCAGCGAGGGTCAGCAGGGTGAGTTTGAGGCTGGTGGTGAACAGCATCACCAGCCCGCCGATCAGCAGCAAGGCGTTGCGCAAGGCAATCGACAGGCTGGAGCCGACGACGTTTTCGATCTGCGTGGTGTCGGAGGTGAGGCGGGAGATCACCTCGCCGGTGCGTCCGGCCTCGAACCAGGCGGGCGGCAGGCTGAGGAGGTGGTCGAAAACCCGCCGCCGGATGTCCGCCGTCACCCGCTCGCCAAGCCACGACACGTTGTAGAAGCGTAGGTAGGTGGCGGCGGCAAGCAGCGCGATGACGCCGAACATGGCTGCCAGGGTGCGGTCGAGCCAGGCCGGATCGCCCGCCGAGAAGCCCTTGTCGATCACGGCCCGCAGGCCCTGGCCGACGGCGAGCATGGCGGCGGCGGCCACGACGAGGGCAATGGCGGCGATAAATACCCGGCGGCGGTAAGGGCGCAGGAGCTGAAACAGGGCACGGGCAGGATGAGTCGGCATGGATTGGGCGCCTGGGAGGAGGTGGTTGGGGATTCTATGTGCAATGCACAAATGCCCGGTAAGCTATGGCTTCCTGACTCCCATAAATGTTCCAGCCATGTTGTCATCTTCTCCCCTGACAGCCGGGGTTACGCTGCTGATTGTCCTTCTGATGTTCGGTACGGGTTTTGCCGTTGGCAAGGGCCGCCACAAGTATGGCGTGCAGGCGCCGGCCGTTACCGGTCACCCGGTTTTCGAGCGTTTGTACCGGGTTCAGATGAACACCCTGGAATGGGCCGTGATGATGCTGCCGTGCTTGTGGATCAGCGCGGCCTATGTCAGCGATGCGATTGCTGCTGCCCTGGGGGGCGTGTGGCTGTTCGGCCGCATCTGGTACGCCATTGGCTACGCGCAGGACCCGGCCCGGCGGGCCGGTGGTTTTACGGTCGGTGCGCTGGCTTTTGGCGCCCTCGGCCTGGTGGCAGGCGGCGGTGTCCTGCTGCATCTGATTGGAGCAATGAAATGAAATTGAAGACGATCCCGGCCTTCTGCGCACTCGGGCTGTCTGCCGCGTGTCTTGCCGCGCCGCCCTTGCCGGCGCTGGGGGCCCGGGGCGACGCGGTCACGGTGTCCGGCGTTTCGTCCGGCGGCTACATGGCAGTGCAGTTCCAGGTGGCTTATTCAAAGCTGGTGAAGGGCGCCGGAGTCATTGCTGCAGGTCCTTATGATTGCGCCGAAGGCAGCACCTGGCGTGCGCTGAGCCATTGCATGGCGCCAAAGAGCTGGGCCCAGCCCCCTACGCCCGAAGACGTGAAGCCGCGCATGGAGTCCCGCGCTCGCCTGGCGCTGATCGACCCGCCTTCGGCTCTCGCCGATGACAAGGTGTGGGTACTCACCGGCAGTGCCGACCATACCGTCGAACGCCCGGTGGTGGATGCGCTGGTGGCTTTCTACAAGCAGTGGATACCCGACTCGGCGATCGAACTGGTGACTTTGCCCGATGCCGGTCACGCGATGATTTCCGTGTCCGACACCAAGCCCAACGCCTGCAACACTTCCGAGCCGCCCTTCATCAACCGCTGTGGCGATTTCGATGCGCCCTACGAGCTGCTCAATCATCTGGTCGGGCCGCTCAAGCCGAAGACTGCAGGCAAACCGGCTTCCCTGATTGCCTTTGACCAGCGCCCCTTTATCAACGGCCTGCCGTCGGATGTGAGCCTGGCTGAGCAGGGTTTTGCCTATGTGCCGGACCGCTGCAGGACGGGCGGCTGTCAGGTGCACGTGGCCTTTCACGGCTGTCGGCAGAGCGAAGACCAGATTGGCCATCGCTTCGTGGAAGGTGCCGGCTACAACGCCTGGGCGGAGAGCAACCGGCTGATCGTGCTCTACCCGCAGACAGTGGCCCGCAGCGGTCTGGCGGCAGGCTCCATGCGCTGGGTGTACAACCCGAAGGGCTGTTGGGACTGGTGGGGTTACGGCTCGCCGGATTACGCTACCAAGAACGCCCCGCAGATGACGGCGGTGCGCAAGATGATTGCCCGGCTGGCGGAATCCACCGGGCGCTGACCATATCTCCTGTGGGTCGGACTTTAGTCCGACAAGGCACACTGAACGCGTGATGTCGGACTGAAGTCCGACCCACAGGATCCATCACTTTTCGACGAAGGCCCGTTCGATCACGTAGTCGCCCGGGGCGCCGATGTGCGGGGAAATCTTGAAGCCGCGTGCGTCGAGCATCTTGCAGGTGTCGTCGAGCATGGCCGGGCTGCCGCAGATCATGGCCCGGTCGAGCGCCGGGTCGAGGGGCGGCAGCCCGGTATCCTCGAAGAACTTGCCGGTGGTGATCAGGTCGGTGACGCGGCCCTGGTTGCGAAACTCCTCGCGGGTCACGGTGGGGTAGTAAACCAGCTTGTTGCGCACTTCCTCGCCGAAGAACTCGTTTTCCGGCAGGGCCTGCTCGATGAACTCGCTGTAGGCCAGTTCGGACACGTAACGTACCCCGTGGAGCAGCACCACCTTCTCGAAGCGTTCGTAGGTTTCCGGGTCCTGGATCACGCTCATGAAGGGCGCCAGGCCCGTGCCGGTGGAGAACAGGTAGAGGTTGCGGCCGGGCAGCAGGTCATGCAGGACCAGCGTGCCGGTGGGCTTCTTGCTCACGACGATCGGATCACCCGGCTGCAGGTGCTGCAGGCGCGAGGTGAGGGGGCCGTTCTGCACCTTGATGCTGAAGAATTCCAGATGCTCTTCGTAGTTGGGGCTGGCGATGCTGTAAGCGCGGGTGAGCGGACGGCCATCCACTTCCAGCCCGATCATCACGAACTGACCGTTTTCGAAGCGCAACCCGGCATCGCGGGAGACCTTGAAGCTGAACAGGGAGTCGTTCCAGTGACGGACGGAAAGGACGGTTTGGGTGCTCAGTTTGCTCATGGCGGCGTCTCTGCTGGGTTTGCTTGGATGTGCCTAGTTTAGCGAGTCGGATAAATCTGTAAAATGGATTATATTGATATATATATTCTATTTTGTAGATATGAAATACACCCTTCGTCAGCTTGAAATCTTTGTGGCTGTGGCCCGTCACGAAAGCGTGTCCCGCGCTGCCGACGAGCTGGCCCTGTCCCAGTCGGCGACCAGCACGGCGCTGGGGGAGCTGGAGCGCCAGTTCGACACCCAGCTTTTTGATCGTATTGGCAAGGCCCTGCGGCTCAACGAGCAGGGGCAGGTGGTGTTGCCCCACGCGGTGCAACTGATCGAGCACGCGCGCGAGATCGAATCCCTGCTGACCCGCCAGACCGACTTCGGCCCCCTGCAGATCGGTGCCACGCTGACGGTTGGCAACTACCTGGCGACGCTGATTGCCGCCGATTTCCTGCGCCGTCACCCGAGTGCGCAGGTCAAGCTGACGGTGCACAACTCGGCCACCATCGTTCATCAGCTGTCTCACTACGAGCTGGACCTGGGCCTCATCGAGGGCAGCTGTCGTCACCCTGACCTGATTGTCGAGCCGTGGGTGGAGGACGAACTGGTGGTGTTTTGCGCGCCGGAACATCCCCTTGCCAAGGCCGGCCGGGCCGATATGGAGGCGCTGGCCCGGCAGGACTGGATCCTGCGGGAGAGTGGTTCCGGCACTCGGGAGACTTTCGATCAGGCCCTGCGTCACTTCACCGGAGAATTAAAGGTGCGACTCGAGCTGGAGCATACCGAGGCCATCAAGCGCACCGTGGAAAGCGGCCTCGGCATCGGTTGCATTTCGCGCCTGGCCCTGCGCGAGGCCTTCCGGCGCGGCAGCCTGGTGGCGGTGGAAACGCCGGAGCTGGATCTGCGTCGCCAGTTCCAGTTTGTTACCCACAAGCGCAAGTATGTAACCGCCGGCATGCGGGAATTCATCACCCTGTGTCGGCAGATGACCGCGGGGGTCGCCCGCAGCGATCTGATCAACTTGCCCTTTATCCCCTGACGCGGTTTACAGCCTTGAACAACCCACATTCAGGGTGGGCAAGGCTGTGGACAAACTGTGGGGGAGGCTGTCATGTAACGGACACATAAGGGTTTTTTCGGGTTGCCTAAAAATAGAGCAGTCCTGTTCAAAGCAAAATCTCAATAACTTTTACCTATGCACACAAAACTGGGGGTAAGTTGTGGATAAGCTGTGCGGCACTCTGGCATATGATTGATTTTATTGTGTAAAGTGTTGAAGCCTCAAAATGGTGCAGCGCACCTAAGGTGTGCAAAACCCTGGACTTACCCCCATCAGGGGTGGGCAAGGGTGTGGACAAACTGTGGGGTTGGTCGCCAACGCCTTCAACTGTAAGGGTTTTGTGCCGTTGCCTAAAAATGAGGCAGGCCGCAGTTTGGCGAGGGCGCGGGTAGAATCGGCGCTTCCCCGTATTCCCGTCGTGCGACTCTCCATGTCCTGCCCTGTCCATTACACCATTCAGGCCATCCAGCCTGCCGCCCACCTTTTTGAAGTCACCCTGCGCATCGCCGAGCCTGATCCGGTCGGGCAGGTTTTCAGCTTGCCGGCATGGATTCCCGGCAGTTACATGATCCGGGAGTTCGCCAAAAACATCGTGACCCTGTCGGCACAGGCTGGCGGCAAGGTGCTGACCGTCAGCAAGAGCGACAAGCACACCTGGCACCTGCCGGCCGGCGTGAAAGAGCCGGTCACGCTGCGCTACACGGTGTATGCGTGGGATCTGTCAGTGCGCACCGCGCACCTTGATGCGACCCACGGCTTTTTCAATGGCACCAGTGTTTTCCTGTGCGCTCATGGCTGCGAGGACCAGCCCCAGCTTGTGGATATCCGCCCGCCGCATGGCCTGGAGGAGGCAGGTTGGCGGATTGCCACCAGTCTTTCAGTGGCCGAAGGCGAAAACGGTGCCGCCGAGCCTTACGGTTTCGGGCGGTACCGGGCGGAAAACTACGATGAACTGATTGACCATCCGGTCGAAATGGGCACGTTCACGCTGGCTGAGTTCGATGCCTGCGGTGTGCCCCACGCGGTCGCCATCACCGGTCGCCATGATTGCGATCTGCCTCGCCTCGTCGAAGACCTCAAGCGGATCTGCGAAAACCAGATCCGCTTGTTCGGTGAGCCGGCGCCGATGGATCGTTATGTTTTTCTGGTGATGGCGGTGGGCGACGGCTACGGTGGGCTGGAACACAGGGCATCGACGGCGCTGCTGTGCAGCCGGGCCGACCTGCCTTACCCGGGTATGGAGGCCCAGTCGGACGGCTACCGCCAGTTTCTCGGCTTGTGCAGCCACGAGTACTTCCATACCTGGAACGTCAAGCGCATCAAGCCAGCCGCCTTTGTGCCCTACAACCTGTCCCAGGAGGGCTATACGCGCTTGCTGTGGGCTTTTGAAGGCTTTACTTCTTACTACGATGATCTGGTGCTGATCCGCAGTGGCCGCATCACTGTGCAGGATTACCTGAAGCTCCTTTCCAAGACCATTAACCAGGTGCACAAGGGCAGTGGTCGCCAGAAGCAAAGTGTCGCCGAGTCGTCCTTTGAGGCGTGGACCAAGTATTACCGGCAGGACGAGAACAGCCCCAACGCCATCGTCAGCTACTACACCAAGGGCTCGCTGGTGGCGCTGCTCCTCGATCTGCGCCTGCGGGCCGACAGCAAGGGCACGCGCAGCCTCGACGACCTGATGCGAGCCCTGTGGCTGCGCCACGGGCAAACGGGTGTTGGCGTGGCCGAGGACGGTCTCTATGCCCTGGCGGCGGAGATCGGCGGGGTGGCAGTCGGCCGCTGGCTGCAGGAGTTGGTGGAAGGCACCGGTGAGCTCCCTCTGGAAACGTGGCTGAAGCGTTTTGGCGTGAGCCTCGCCTGGGAGGCGGCCAGCCCGGCGCCGGGCATTGGCGTGCGCACCACGACGGAAGCCGAGGGCGTGAAAATCGCCAACGTCTTCGATGGCGGTTCGGCCCAGGCTGCGGGGCTGTCGGCGGGGGACGTGATCATTGCCTGTGACGGGCTGAAGGTGACGAGCGGCAATTTCGACAAGCTCCTCGCTCGTCGGGTGGCCGGCGACAGCGCCGAGATCCACGCTTTCCGGCGGGACGAACTGATGTGTTTTGAGGTGCCACTGCAGGCTGCGCCAGCGGATACGGCGAAGCTGGAGTGGGTGGCACGCGTCTCAAAGACAGCAGAGGCGCAGCGCAAGGCCTGGCTGGAAGGCTGAGGGGTCAGGCGGGTGCTGGCGCCCCGTGTTTCGCATTGCTGGACACGATGTGCAGGTAGCCGCCAAACAGTACTGCAGCCGCTACGTTGCTGAGTACCGAAGCCTGCCAGAAACCTGCTACTCCCTGTGGAGGCAGTGCCGAGCCAAGCCCGTAGAAAGCCAGCCAGTAGCCGCCGGCCAACCCGATGCCCCAGAAGCACAGGGTATGCACGAGCATCGGCCCGAAGGTGATCTTGTAGCCGCGCAAGGCGTGGGCGGCGACGGTCTGGATGGCATCGAAGAACTGGTACAGGCAGATGTAGATCACCAGTGATCCGGCCAGTTTGCGCACGGCAGGGTCGGAAGTATAGGCCGCCAGAATGGCATCGCTGGCCAGCCACATGGCGATGCTGACCAGGGTGGACAGGCCCGTGGCGAGGAGGATGCCGGTCTTCGCCGCGTGGCGGGCGCCGATGCCATCGCGCGCGCCAACAGCCTGGCCGACCAGCACCAAAGTGGCGATGGCCAGCGCCAGCGGCAGCATGTAGATCAGTGCCGACAGATTGCCGACGATGCGGTGACCAGCCACCACGGTGGCTCCCAGCTTGGCCACCAGCAGGGCGATGAGGGTGAAGGCGGTGATCTCCACGAAGCTGGAGAAACCCATCGGAATCCCGAGGCGCAGGAGTTCGCCAATGGGCCCGGCGCGCGGGGGTTGCCAATGGGAAAACAGGTGGTAAGGCGCATAGGCCGGGTTGCGAAGCACGTGCACGAGCGCGCACGACAGGGCCAGCCAGCAGATGATCGCGCTTGATACGGCGCAGCCCATCCCGCCGAGGGGCGCGAAACCGAGGTGCCCGTTGATCAGCGCCCAGGAGAGGGGAATGTGTACCGCCGTGGTGGTCAGGCTGATCACCATTAGCACCCGCGTGCGCCCGAGGGCATTGGTGAAGGCATAGAAGGTGCGATACAGCAGCACCGCCGGCAGGCCCCAGGCGATGGTCGACAGGTAATCCCGGGCGCCGCCTTCCACTTCGGGGCTCATTTCGCTGAGCTGCATCAGCCAGTCTGGCTGGCGGAGAAAGAGCACCGCAGGAATCGCCAGCGCGAGGGCCAGCCAGAAACCCTGTTGCACCGACGGGCCGATGGCCTCGGTACGGCCGGCTCCCACGTGGTGGGCGACGGTGGGCGCCACTGCCTGCAGGATGCCGACCATCAGCATCACGATTGAAATGTAAATGCCGCTGCCGACGGCCACCGCCGCGAGGTCTGTCGTGCCGTAGTGGCCGGTCAGTACCGTGTCGCTGACCATCTGGGTCATGGACGACAACTGGGCGACGAGTACCGGCCAGGCGAGATCGAGAATGCGGCGGGAGAGAGAGGGTTGAGCGCTCATGGGGCCGCTAGTTTAGCGTGGCCGGGTGCAGTTGCTGCCAGCCAGCATGTGTGTCAAAGACTCTGTGCAAGCGGTTTACAGGGGGTCGCTGCGGATCAGGCCGACGGCGAGACCTTCGATCTCCAGCGGGGCATTGCGGGTATCCACGACGATGGGCGCGAAATCCGGGTTGGCGGGCTGCAACTCGACAATCGGGCCCTTGCGCGACAGGCGCTTGACGGTGACGTCATCTTCGACACGGGCAACGACGATCTGACCATTACGCACTTCGGTGGTGCGATGAACGGCGAGCAGGTCGCCATCTAGGATGCCGGCGTCACGCATGCTCATGCCGCGCACCTTGAGCAGATAGTCGGCGCGGGGGGAGAACAGACCCGGGTCTATCTGATAGCGTCCCTGCACGTGTTCGGCGGCGAGGATCGGGCTGCCCGCGGCAACACGCCCGATCAGGGGCAGGCCAAGGGCCTCCATCAGGCGGATACCCCGCGCACGGCCCTCTTCCAGGGTGATGGCCCCTTTGGCGGCGAGGGCCCGCAAGTGGGTTTCGGCGGCGTTGGGAGAACGAAAGCCAAAAGCGGTGCAGATCTCGGCCCGGGTAGGGGGGCGGCCTTCCTGCTCGACGGTGTCGCGGATGAGCTGGAGAATTTCCTGCTGACGGGCGGTAAGATTGTTGGACATGGGAGCTCCAGTGGGTTTGTATGTAATTTTATACAGCTTCCTGGCAATGACAAGCTGCCGGGCCCTTCAGCAAGCACATTAGTCCCTGTGACAAACCTCAAACTAGCGCTATAAAGGGCTTGAGCCACCTTCATTGTTGGGCTATCCCTTCAAGGAAGTACAAAAAAGAAGAACAGAGAACAGCACAAAGTCGAACCGCCTAATCAGCAGGGCTCGGGAAACGAGCCCATAGCCCCCGGAGGAGATTTTTCATGCTTGCCAGCCCCCAACACGCTTCGGGTAGAGTTCTCAAAGCGGCTCGGTTAGAATCCGCAGCCACGACGGCGGTGCCTTGCGAAGGCCAGCCTGTTCCGCTCTTTATCCTGCCCGATGCCGATATGGGCATGTTCGATCTGGCGTCGGTGCTGGGATCCCATCATGTGGTCCTGTACTTTTACCCCCGTGACAACACCCCCGGTTGCACCCGCCAGGCGATCGACTTCAGCGATCACGATGCCGACTTCCAGCAGGAAAAATGCATCGTGGTCGGCATAAGTCCGGATGACTGCATGACGCATGCCGATTTTCGCGATCAGCACGGCCTGTCAGTCGAGTTGCTGTCGGATGAGGATGGGGAAGTGTGCAGGCTTTATGGAGTGTGGCAGTCTGGTGTGGTGGACGGAGTCGTAAAGCGCAGTGTGCGCAGGTCGACCTTCATCATTTCCAGCGATGGGGTGCTCAGGCACGTGCTGCACGATATCAATCCGCGCGGCCATGCCGCCGAAGTCTTTCAGCTGATAAAGCAACTCAACTCAAGGAATGTAAATGGAAATCGCCAAGAACACAGTCGTCACGCTTGATTACACGGTCACCGACCCGGATGGCAACATGATCGACGACGGCCAGCACCCGCTGGTTTATATCCACGGCGGTTACGACGGCATCTTCGCGGTGATCGAAGAAGCCCTGGACGGCAAGAAAGTCGGCGAAAACCTGAAGGTCAAGCTGCTGCCGGAAGATGCCTTCGGCGAGTTCGACGAAGAGCTGGTGATGGTCGAAGAGGCCTCCCTGTTCCCGGACAACATCGAAGTCGGCATGTCCTTCGAGCGCGTTGGTGAAGACGGCGAAGAAGAAATGGTTTATCGCATCACCGACATCGCCGACGGCAAGGTTGTGGTTGATGGCAACCACCCCCTGGCCGGCACCGCACTGATTTTTGACGTTACCGTGAAGGATGTGCGTGCAGCCAGCGCCGAAGAAATCGGCCACGGTCACGTGCATGGCGACGGCGGTCACCACCACTGATAGGCATACTGGCTGGCGAGACGGGTTTTGCCTGTTGTTGCCGGCCACAACCGGAGTCATTTTGAACGGACCGCTTGGCGGTCCGTTTTCTTTGCGATGATCAAACTGGACGAGCAAGGCCCGGCACTGCTGCGGGTAGAGCAGTTGCAGGTGGAACTGGGGGCTGGCGGAAAGACCGTGCGCCCTGTGGATGGCATCAGCTTCGATGTGCCCGCTGGCCGCACCCTGGCCCTGGTGGGTGAGTCCGGCTGCGGCAAGTCGATGACGGCTCTGGCTTGCATGCGCCTCTTGCCGGCGGGTGGTCGCATTGTTGGCGGCAGCATCAGCCTCGGTGCCGAAGCCTTGCAGGATCTGCCCGAGACACGCATGCGCGACATCCGCGGCAACGATCTGGCGATGATCTTCCAGGAGCCCGCTACCAGCCTCAATCCGGTGATGACTGTCGGCGACCAGATCGGCGAGGTGCTGGTGCGTCATCGGAGCCTGCATGGCAAGCCGGCCTGGGAGGAGTCCGAGCGCCTGCTCGATGCAGTCGGCATCCCCGACCCGCAGCGTCGTCTCTCCGAATATCCCTTTCAGCTTTCCGGTGGCATGAAACAGCGGGTGATGATCGCCATCGCCCTGGCTGGCGATCCGAAGGTGCTCATCGCCGACGAGCCCACTACCGCGCTCGACGTGACGATCCAGGCCCAGGTTCTCGATCTGCTCGCCGATCTGCAGGCGCGTCGCGGCATGGGTATGCTCTTGATCACCCATGATCTGGGCGTGGTGGCCCGCATGGCGCACCGGGTCGGCGTGATGTACGCCGGGGAGCTGGTGGAAACCGGCGACCGGGAGGACTTTTTCAGCGCCCCCTTGCATCCCTATTCGCGCAAGCTCTTTGCAGCCCTGCCGACGCCGGCACAGCGTGGTCAGGCGCTGGAAACCATCGTCGGGCAGGTGCCCCGCCTCGGGGAACGCCGCGACGGCTGCCGTTTTGCCGAGCGTTGCCCACAAGTCCAGGCCCTGTGCCGCAGTACCGAACCGGCGATGTACGCCGTCGGCCGTCAGGCGGTGCGCTGCCATATCTACGACCCGGCCGGGAGCATGGCCTGGGTGGCTGAGCCCAAAAGCGACGACGTGCTGTCTGCCCGACAGCTTATCGATGGCAAGGCGCTGGATGTGCAAGCCCTGCAGGTGCACTTTCCGGTGCGCAAGGGCTTGTTTCGCCGGGTGGTCGGGCAGGTAAAGGCGGTCGATGGCGTGTCGCTGCATGTGCCGGCAGGGGAAACCCTGGCCCTGGTGGGCGAATCCGGTTGCGGCAAGACCACCGCCGGCAAGGCGCTTCTCAAGCTGGTGCCGGCCACCGGCGGCAGTGCCCGCTACGGCGAGCATGAACTGCTGAGCCTCTCGCCGAGCCAGTGGCAGCCCCTGCGGCGCGATCTGCAGATGATTTTCCAGGACCCCTTCAGTTCCCTCAATCCGCGCATGCGGGTCGGTGAGATCCTGGAAGAAGGCATGCTGTCCCTCGGCGTGGAGCCGGACAACGCCGCGCGCGGCGCCAAGGTGGATGCGTTGCTGCGCCGGGTCGGGCTTGACCCGGCGATGCGCCAGCGCTTTCCGCACGAGTTCTCCGGCGGTCAGCGGCAACGTATTGCCATTGCGCGGGCGCTCGCCGTATCCCCGAAGCTGATCGTCTGCGACGAACCGACCAGTGCCCTCGACGTGTCGGTGCAGGCGCAGATTCTGAACCTGCTGCGCGAGTTGCAGGCCGAGTATGGGCTGTCTTATCTGTTCATCACCCACAATCTGGCCGTGGTCGATTACCTGGCCCACCACGTCGCGGTGATGTATCTCGGGCGGATTGTCGAACGGGGGCGTGTCGAGGAGGTTTTGCGTGACCCGCGTCATCCCTACACACGTATGTTGCTGGCTGCGGTCCCGCGGGTGGAGATGGGTACCGAAGCAGGGCGGGCGGGTGAAGGCAAGTCTGGCCAGGCGATACACAGCGACATGCCGTCACCGTTGAATCCGCCGACGGGCTGCCATTTTCATCCTCGCTGCAGCGAGGCTACCGACACCTGCCGGACCACCTATCCGGAAGAGACCCGACTGTCGGCCACCCGCATCGTCCGCTGTCACCTCTACTGAGGCGCCAGACGGCGCCCGGGATTTTAGCGTTGTTTTTTGACCGTGGAAGCCTTGGCAGGGGGGGCTGCCTTGGTAGTGCCCTTGCCACGGGCCGGGCGGGCCGGCGCCTCGACGGCTTCCCGAGTACTGCGCCCCGGCTTGTTCGCCACTGACGAGGATGCGCCAACTTGCACCTTGCGCTCGACGACAACCGGTCGGCCGTTGCGGCCGCGTACCACGGTGCGTTGAATGATGACCGGCGGAGGTTCGACGGCCCCGGCCTGGGGGTGGGTTGGTATCAGGTTGGACAAGGAAATCCGTTCGCCTTCGCTTTCCGAGGGCACGATCAGCGTGTAACCGTTACCGATACGTGCCCGTGGCGACAGGCCGTTTACCTGGCGCAGGCGCGTGGCGGCAATGCCCAAGCGGTCAGCCACCCCTTCGAGTCCTTCACCCTCGCGCAGCTCGTAGGTTCGCCAGCTTCCACTGGCTGGATCATGCTTGGCCAGATTGGTCAGGAAAGTTTCGATCTTGTTGACTGGAATCACCAGCGACTGGCTGCTGTTGGCCGGCAGGATCGGGCGCTTGTAGCCTGGGTTGAGAGCCAGGATTTCTTCGACCGGCGTTTCTGCCAGCCGTGCCGCGGTGGCCAGATCGAGAGCGACCCGGCTTTCCACGGTGGCAAAGTAAGGGCGGTTGGCTACCGGCGGCAGGGTGATGCCGAAGAGTTCGGGTTGTGCCACGATGTTCTTCAGCGCCTGCAGCTTGGGCACGTAGTAGCGGGTTTCCCCCGGCATGTTGAGGTACTGGTACTCGGTGGGCAGGCCGGCTGCCCGGTTCTTGGCCACAGCCCGGCCCACGGCTCCTTCACCCCAGTTGTAGGAAGCCAGCGCCAGTTGCCAGTCGCCGTGCATTTCGTAGATGGTCTGCAGGTAATCCAGGGCGGCGTTGGTGGAGGCGATCACGTCGCGGCGTTCGTCGACCCACCAGTTCTGCTCCAGCTTGTAGCTCTTGCCCGTCGACGGAATGAATTGCCACAAGCCCGAAGCCTGGGCGGAAGAGAGTGCCATCGGGTTGAAGGCACTCTCGACCATCGGCAGCAGGGCCAGTTCGGTGGGCATGCCGCGCCGTTCGAGTTCGTCGACGATGTAATAGAGGTAACGCTGGCTGCGGGTGAAGATCTGGCGCAGGGCACCCGGACGGTTGATGTAGTAAATCTGCCGGTCAGTGACCAGATCGGTGTTGAGATCCGGCATCGAGAAGCCGCGGCGCATGCGTTCCCACAGATCGTCCGGTTCGACGGTCAGGTCAATGGTCGGCACTTTGACGTGCTGCTCCCGGACTTCAAAAGCCTGTGGTGCCTGAAAACCGCCGGCGTCGAGCAGCGAGCTGGCCTGCGAAAGCTGCAGGGGGGCATCGGCTGTATCGACGGCCATGACGACGTCGATACAGAGAAAAGAAAGAAGAAGCGCGATAACTCTCGGAAACATCAGGATTTGTCGCGCGAAAAGCAAAGGCGGGATTTTATCTGTCTGCGGCTCGGGGGGTCAAACCGGGAAGCGCCTGAAAAGAGAAACAAAACGCTGCAGCGCACTGCAGATGGCCAGTTGGCGCGGGAATCCGTTAACCAGAGCCCAAATTAGGGCACAATCCGCCTGCCAAGAAATTGAAGTCCTGATCAACCCGAAAACACCAAGCCGAGACCCATCCAGTGAAAGCGTTGTTGATTGAGGACACTCTGACCAGCGCCACCTTGGTGTCCCACCAACTCCGCAAGATTGGCATCGAGCCCATCCTTGCCCGCGATGGGGAAAAGGGGATCGAGCTTTTCAAGCAGGAACGGCCTGATCTCATCCTGCTCGACATCATCATGCCCGGCATGGATGGCTTCGAAGTGGCGCGACGGATTCGCCAGCTCGAGCAGGCCGGCGAATGGACCCCGATCATCTTCCTGACGGCCCGCACTGGCGACGCGGACCTCGAAAAGGGAATTTCCGTCGGCGGTGACGATTACCTGATCAAACCGGTATCCGAAACGGTTCTGGCGGCCAAGGTCAGGGCCATGCAGCGCATCGCCCAGATGCGCTATTCCTTGCTGGTACTGACCCGCAAGCTCGATGAAGCCAATCAGGAACTCACCCGCCTGTCATCCCTCGACGGTCTGACGGCGATTTCAAACCGGCGCCAGTTCGACGAAACCCTGCTGCGGGAATGGCGCCGTGCCAACCGTCAGGGCAAGCCGATGGGGATGCTGCTGTGCGACGTGGATTTCTTCAAGCAGTTCAACGACGGCTACGGGCATCAGGTGGGCGACGAGTGCCTCAAGGCGGTGGCCCGCACCCTTCAGCAAACCCTGCGTCGTCCGAGTGATCTGGTGGCCCGCTACGGTGGGGAGGAGTTTGCGGTAATTTTGCCGGATACCGACATCACCGGCGCCCTGCTGGTAGCCGAAAGCATGCGCGCCGCCGTGGAAAACCTGCGCATCACTCACCGTTTTTCCCGCGCGAATGGTGTAGTGACCATCAGTATTGGTGCGGCGGCGGTCATCCCCGGCCGCGGTGATGCCGGTTCGGTCAGGCTTATCAAGGCAGCCGACGATGCGCTCTACCAAGCCAAGCAGGCTGGCCGAAACCGTATTGCCGCCGGAGCCGTTGCCATGGGCGGCTGACGCACCCTGCACGGGCCCGCACAGCTTTGTCTCTTAAAAGCTGTTTTTCCACTCCCGCAGGGTGGCGAACACGTCCACCGGCCTTTCAAGTGCCCGACCAGTCCGGCTTTCTGACTGACGGATTACTGCGGGTTCACGGCTGCGCAGGAAGGGGTTGCTGTCCATTTCGCCTGCGAGGCGAAAAGGTACTGTTGGCCGGCCTTCATCGCGCTGCACCTGGCTGTGGGCAAGCCGCTCCCTGACTGCCGTATTGTCCGGCTCCACTGCCGCCGCAAAGGCCAGATTCGACAGGGTGTACTCGTGGGTGCAATACACCTGCGTGTCGCCGGGCAAGGCGGCCAGTTTTTCAAGCGATGCGAACAGTTGAGCCGGCGTACCTTCGAAGATCCGTCCGCAGCCTGCGGCAAACAGCGTGTCGCCGCAAAACAGTGTGTCGGCTCCGTAGTAGCCCACATGACCCGCGGTGTGACCGGGAATGTCGAGCACGCGGAACGCCGTACCCAGGACCGACACCGTGCAGCCCTCGCTCACTGGATCGGTCATGCCGGGGATATCCTCCCGGGCCGGGCCATAGACAGGTACCGATGCGTGGGCCAGCAACTCGGCAACACCGCCGACGTGGTCGGCGTGATGATGGGTGATCAGGATGGCTTCCAGCGTCAGCCCTTCGGCGGCCAGATAGCGAAGCACCGGAGCCGCATCGCCCGGGTCGACCACGACGGCACGGGAGGCATCACGGAGGAGCCAGATATAGTTATCGCGAAACGCGGGAAGAGGGATAATCTGCATCCCGCAATTGTAGCTTCTTCCCTCCGCTTCGCATCCGATGTCCCAGCCCGAATCCTTTCCCGGCCTCCACGCGTGGCTCGACACCCCGTTGGGGCGCTACGTGATGGCGTGGGAAGAGGCGCGCTTCGACACATTGGTGGCCGATATTTTCGGCTACAACGCGGTGCAGCTTGGTGTCCCTGAGTTCGATTTTTTGCGCGCCAACCGCATGCCCTTCCGTTTCAAGGGTGGGGCAGGGCAGGTGCTGGTGGAAACCGATTACGCGGCATTGCCCTTTGCACCGGCCAGTATCGATCTGGTGGTGCTGCCCCATGTGCTGGAGTTCGCCGCCAACCCCCATCAGGTCCTGCGGGAAGTGGAGAGGGTGCTGGTGCCGGAAGGCCATGTGGTCATCGCCGGCTTCAATCCGGTGAGCCTCTTCGGCCTGCGGCGCAAACTCGTCGGCGAGTGCGGAGCTTACCCCTGGCACGGGCAATACCTGTCCTTGCGCCGTCTCAAAGACTGGCTGGCACTGCTCAGTTTCGAGGCCAACTGCCATGTCTCCGGTTGCTTTGTGCCGGCCATGGAGCAACAAAAATGGATCGAGCGCCTGGATTTCATGGATCGTGCCGGCGAGCGCTGGTGGCCCATTGGCGGCGGGGTTTACATCATTCATGCCATCAAGCGGGTGCAGGGCATGCGGCTGATCATGCCAAAGTGGGACCGAAGAACCCGCTCGCGCGCCCTGGCTCCCCTTATTCAGAAAACGGGCCGCCCCTCGAAGGGCTGTTCGCAGCAAACCACGACAGAGAAAAATTTTGGACGAGATTGATATTTTTACTGATGGCGCCTGCTCCGGCAACCCGGGCCCCGGGGGCTGGGGCGCCATCCTGCGCGCCGGCCCGCACGAGAAGGAACTATGGGGCGGCGAGCCAGCAACAACCAACAACCGGATGGAGCTGCTGGCCGTGATCCGTGCCCTCGAAGCGCTCAAGCGCCCAGTGACGGCGCGGGTGCATACCGATTCCCAGTACGTGCAAAAAGGTATCTCTGAGTGGATCCAGGGTTGGAAGGCACGGGGCTGGAAGACCGCCGCCAAGGCGCCCGTCAAGAATGAAGACCTGTGGCGGGCGCTGGATGCGGTGGCCGCCCATCACCAGGTCAAGTGGCTGTGGGTGAAGGGTCACGCCGGCCACGTGGAAAACGAACGGGCCGACGCCCTGGCACGACGCGGCGTGGACGCCGTGAAGAAGACCGGCAAGCCCATGCAGGCAGGAGAAGAACTGGCATGAGACAGATCGTACTGGATACGGAAACCACCGGCCTCGACTGGAAAAGCGGCGACAGGGTGATCGAAATCGGCTGCGTCGAGCTACTTGACCGCAAGCTTACCGGACGGCATTACCACGTCTATATCAACCCCAAGCGGGCCATTGATCCAGGGGCCATGGCGGTGCACGGCATCACCAACGAGTTCCTCGTCGACAAGCCGGTCTTCAAGGACATCGTCGAGGAGTTCGAGGAGTTTGTGGCCGGTGGCGAGCTGGTGATCCACAACGCCACCTTTGACGTGGGCTTTCTCAACAACGAACTCAGCCTGCTCGGCCGTCCGACCCTGGCGGCCATCTGTCCGAGCGTGATCGACACGCTCAAGCTGGCCAAGGAACAGAATCCGGGCAAGAAGGCGTCCCTCAACGCCCTGTGTTCCTTCCACGAGATCGACAACACCCACCGCACCCTGCACGGTGCGCTGCTGGATGCGGAGCTGCTGGCCGATGTGTACCTCGCCATGACCCGTGGTCAGGAAAGCCTGATCATGGTGCTTGAAGAGCCGGTGCCGCAGATGGACGACAGCGAGGGCGGCGGTCTGACCGAACGCCCACCGTTGCGCGTACTGCGCGCCAGCGACGCCGAGCTTACTGATCATGACAAGGTACTCGGCGAGATTTCCAAGGCCAACAAAGGGCACTGCCTGTGGGCTCCGCCGGCTCCGGTTGTGGCAAGTTAGGCTTCCTTTGGACCCTATCCGGAATATAGCGAAGACACTGTTTGTAGCGAGCCTGGCCTGCTTTGCTTCATGGGGTTCTTGTGCCGCCGATCAGCCCGTGACGGACCCCGGGAGTGCTCAGTCTCCGACCTTCACGCCCAACGGTCACCGGGTTGGTCTGCTTGATTTCACGCTGCCCTTTTACCTGTTCAATGGCCACATTCTGATCGATGGTGCCGTCAATGGCCGGCCCGGGAAGTTCATGTTCGATACGGGGACCGAGTTCCCGTTTTTGCTGAATAACCACTTCCTGCCCTTGTCCAAAGATCAGCTCGTCGGGCAGGGACACGCGGCTTCGGGGCAGGACATTGTGATTTACAGGCAGAAAGAGCCTGTCGCCAGCATTGAAATTGGTGCCCAGATCCGGTTTGAAAATGTACCGGCCCTGCTGCATGCCGACTGGGGTTTCCTTGAGCAGGCTTATACCTCTCACTTTCTTGGCAGCATCGGGCACGGCTTCAATCGCAATTATCTTTTTGTGGTCGATTACGACGCGCAAACGATCACTTTCCATGCCCTGAACCAGGAGGAAAGTGTGCTCGCCCGGGTGATTGATCCGGCGCGCGTGCTTGCCACACTCCACTTCACCCCTACCGGGGTGGATGGAAAAATGCCCGAAGTCGACATGCAGATCGGTGATGAAACCCTCACCGCCTTTTTCGATACCGGCAACTCCGGCACGCTGGAATTGACGGAGCACATGAAAAACACCTTGGAACGTAAGGGCAAGCTCACGCTTACCGCAAGCGATCACACCTATGGGAGCTATGAGGCGAGTGTGCGCGGCACCTTGCAGGGGCTCAGCTACAGCGCTCAACCCCTGGGCGAAATCCGCAACCTTCTTTTTACAAGCGGAACGCGAGACCGGGTTGGGCTGGGTTACCATTTTCTGAAAAACTACATCACCGTGTGGGACTACAGTCGTCGAACGCTGACCTTGCTCAAGCCTTGAGCTTGGACCGGGAGGAATGAAGGGATAATGTCCCTGACAAGATGACTTTGCGCTGCTGCAGTTGCGGCGCTAGACCTGTTTGGCTTGGTGGGCCCTGCGGTGACGTGTGAACGCCAGTGCCGTACCGACGGCATCCCCGATAGCCAGGCAACTGGTCAGGCCCGGTGATTCGATACCGAAGAGTTGCACGAGGCCGGCAAGGCCGTGCTCCCGCGGTCCGAGCAGCATGAAGTCGGCGGCGGCTTCGCCGGGGCCATGGATTTTCGGCCGGACACCGGCATAGGCTGGCTGTAGCGCGCCGTTGGGCAGATCTGGCCAGTAGCGGCGGATCGCTGGATAGAAGGCCGCGGCCCGCGCCGGATCGACCTGATAGTCGGGTTCGGCAATCCATTCCACGTCAGGCCCGAAACGCGCCTGGCCGCCCAGATCCAGGGTCAAGTGCACACCCAGGCCTGCCGTTTCGGGAATCGGGTAAATCAGCCGGCTGAAAGGCGAGCGCCCCTGCAGGGCGAAGTAGTTGCCCCTGGCGTAATGATGGGTGGGCAACAGGTCTGCTGGAAAGCCCGCCAGTTGGCGTGCCAGCGGCACCGCGCCGAGTCCGGCCGCGTTGATCAGGCTCCGCGCCTGCAGGTGCATCGCTTCGGCGCCACCCACCTCCAGCATAAAACCGTCCGCTTGACATTCGACGCGCGTCACGGGCGCCCGGGTCACCAGCGTCGCACCTGCGGCTTCCGCATCCCCCAGCAGCGCCAGCATCAGTCCGTGACTGTCGATAATCCCGGTATCCGGCGAGAGGAGGGCGCTGACGCAACGCAAGGCGGGCTCCAGCAGCATGGCTTCGGTACCGCTCAAGTGTTGCAGGCCGTTGATCCCATTGGTCTGCGCCTGGGCAGCGATGGCTTCCAGCCGGGGGCGCTGGGCCTCGTCGGTGGCTACCAGTAGTTTGCCCACCCGCTGGTGAGCGATGTGGCGTTCGGCGCAGTAGGTGTACAAGGCCTCACGCCCCGCCAGGCACACGCGGGCGCGCAGGGAATTGGTTGGGTAGTAGAGGCCTGCGTGGATGACTTCGCTGGAACGGCTCGAGATTCCGCTACCAAAGGTGTCGGCGGCCTCGAGGATCAGCACGTCACGTCCGGCCAGCGCGAGGGCCCGGGCGCAGGCCAGGCCGATCACACCGGCGCCGACGACGACGCAGTCGACGTGCTCCATTACAGCGTGACCTTGTCGTCCAGGAAACTGGCCGACTTTTCCAGCCGCTTGAACGTTGGCACCAGATCCAGCCCGGTGTCTGCCTTCAACTGCATGGCTCTTTCCCGCAGGGCGGTGGTGCTGAGTGTCATTGCCTCGCCCCGTGCAGCAAGGGCCACGACGTTGCCACTGTCGCTTTCGGGCAGGGCCAGCACGCGCCCGTCGAAGGCGTCGCCGATGCGCTTGAGCTGGGTCTTGAAGCCGCGTAGCTGTCCGAACAGATTGACGGCCAGCACGCCGTCTTCTGCCAGGCGTGCGCGGCAGGCTTCGTAAAACGGCTGGGTGGCCAGGGCGCCGGCGCGGGCGTTGCGGTCGAAGCCGTCCACGGCGATCAGGTCCCACTGGTTGTTGTCACCGGCGATAAACTCGGCGCCATCGCCGATCACCACCTGCAGGCGCTCGTCCTCTTCCGGCAGCTTGAAGTATTGGTAAGCCACCGCATGCACTTCGGGGGCGATTTCGACCACCGTGGTATGCGCCTCCGGCAGATTGTGGTGCACAAACTTGGCCAGGGAGCCGGCGCCGAGGCCGATGAGCAGCACCCGGCGCGGCCAGGCGGCGCCACGAAACAGCAGGCCGGCCATCATCTCGCGGGTGTAGGTGAGTTCGAGGGCGTGGGGCTTGCGGATACGCATGGCGCCCTGCACCCACTCGGACCCGAAGTGGAGGTAACGGACGCCGGATTCTTCGCTGATGTCGATGGGTATGGTCATGGAAAAACGGGTGTATGCTGCACCGCGGTAGAGTATTGATTCAGGAAAATAAAGGAATAGATGAATGGCGACCTTTGAAAACCACGATCACGAACTGGCGTCCATCGACATGGAGATCGCCCGTCTGGCCCAGCTGTGCGGCGTCCACATGCTGGAGCCCGGTGTCGCCGAAGCGGTGCTGCGTGGCGATAGCAGCATGTGTTCTTCAGACAATCCGATTGCCTGGGAAAAGATGCGCGGCTTGTTGGTTCTGCATTATCACGTGGTCTCGGAAGTTGCCGCTGCCGAAGGTGTGGACGTGGCTGCCGAAAGCGTCCGCAAGGCACTGCAGAGTGTCCGCGAGCGGATGCGTCCGAAGCAACAGTAAGCGTCTTAATGGTCAGGCTGTCAGGCGCTTGAGTTCATAAAGCGCTTCAAGGGCCTCCCGTGGTGTCAGGGCGTCCGGGTCGATGGCGGCGAGGGCTCCGAGTACCGGGTGGCCCGGTGCATCGGGCTCTTCCGGGGGCAGGCTGGCGAACAGGTCGGCCTGGGGGCCGGCGCTGATTTCGCGGTTCTCCAGCGCCCGCAGACGGCGCTTGGCGTCGCGCACCACGGAAGTCGGAATGCCGGCCAGTGCGGCCACTTCGATCCCGTAGCTCTGGCTGGCCGGGCCTTCTTCCAGCGCATGCAGAAAGACGATGCCGTGGTTGTGCTCAACCGCGTCGAGGTGCACGTTGGCGCACTCCGGGTAGTCCTGGGCCAGGCGCGTCAGCTCGAAATAATGGGTGGCAAACAAGGTCCAGCAGCGGTTCTTTTCGAGCAGGTGGCGGGCGATGGACACCGCCAGCGCGACGCCGTCGAAGGTGGAGGTGCCACGGCCGATTTCGTCCATCAGCACTAGACTCTGATCGGTGGCGCCGTGCAGGATGGCGGCCGCTTCGGTCATCTCGACCATGAAGGTGGAACGCCCGGAGGCGAGGTCGTCGGAGGCGCCGATGCGCGTGAAGATGGCGTCCACCGGGCCGATGCGCGCCGAGGTGGCCGGCACGAAACAGCCCACGTGGGCGAGCAGGGCGATCAAGGCGACCTGGCGCATGGTGGTCGATTTACCGCCCATGTTGGGGCCGGTGATCAGCAGCATGCGGCGGGTCGGGTCGAGCCGGCAGTCGTTGGCGATGAAGTTCTCCACCTGGCGTTCGACCACCGGATGGCGTCCGGCGACGATCTCGATGCCCGGCTGGTCGCTGAACCGGGGCATCGCGTAGTTGTAGCGGGCGGCGGCTTCGGCAAAGGCCGACAGACCGTCGAGCAGCGCGCAGGCGCGGGCGATGCGCTGGAAACGCGGAATGTCGGCGGCGAGTTGGTCGAGCACTTCCTCGTAGAGCAGCTTTTCGCGGGCCAGCGCACGTTCCTGGGCCGACAGGGCCTTGTCCTCGAAGGCTTTGAGTTCCGGTGTGATGTAACGTTCGGCGTTCTTCAGGGTCTGGCGGCGGCGGTAGTCGTCGGGCAGCTCGGCCTTGGCGGCGTTGGCGGCGGAGATTTCGATGTAGAAACCGTGCACCCGGTTGAACTCGACCTTGAGATTGGGAATGCCGCTGCGCTCCCGCTCGCGGGCTTCCAGCTCAAGCAGGAAGGCGCCGCAGTTGGTCTGAATGTCGCGCAGTTCGTCCAGGTCGGCGTCGAAGCCCTGGGCGATGACACCACCGTCACGCAGCACGGTGGACGGCTCGGGGGCGATGGCGCGGACGAGCAGGTCGAGGGCGGCTTCCGGGGTGGCGATTTCTTCCATCACCCAGCCCAGCAGCGGCGCCTGCGGCGTGCCGAGGGCGCCGCGCAGTTCGGCCAGGCGG
>NZ_SDKK01000021.1:0-52907 GCF_008107625.1 Zoogloea oleivorans | reverse complement strand
TGGAAGGAGTTGGCCGACGCTATCGCGCAGGGCCGACAGATCCCGCGGCCGGGCGCTGCGCAGGGCCACGCGGGCAGTGATGCGTTCCACGTCGGAGACGCCGCGCAACACGCGACGGATGACTTCGGCCGGGCCTTCGCCCAGTTCGCCGACGGCCGCATGGCGGTGACTCGCGGCGGCGCGGTCACGCAGTGGGTGATGCAGCGCGTGACGCAGCCAGCGGGTGCCCATGCTGGTGGCGCAGGTGTCGAGCAGCGACAGCAGCGTGGGCGCCGCCTCGCCGCGCAGGGTTTCGGTGAGCTCCAGGTTGCGCCGGGTGGCGGCGTCGAGGCGCAGGTAAGCGCTGTCGCGCTCGGCCGTCAGCGCCGTGATGTGGGCCAGGGCCTGGCGCTGGGTGGAGCGGGCGTAGTCGAAAAGGGCCGCGGCGGCGGCCAGCGCCACCGGCATGTCGTCGGCGCCAAAGCCGGCCAGATCGCGGGTGCCAAAGTGCGTGGTGAGGAGGCGTCGGGCGGTTTCGGCGTCAAATTGCCAGTCGGCCAGACGACGCAGGCTGGGCGACAGATGCTCGAGCAGCGGCAGGCGCAGGCCGTCAGGAATCAACACCTCGGCCGGGCGCAGGCGTTCAAATTGCGCAGCCAGGTGCGGCGCGTCGCATTCGAGCACGCGGAAGTCGCCGTTGGCGAGGTTCAGCCAGGCCAGGCCCAGCACGCCCCGGTGCAGGTTGACGGCCAGCAGCGGCGCGTCGGCCTTGTCGTCGAGCAGCGCCGCGTCGGTGAGCGTGCCCGGCGTGACGATGCGCGCCACCGCCCGCTCCATCGGCCCCTTGGTCGCGCCCGGGTCGCCCACCTGCTCGGCAATCACCACCGATTCACCGAGCTTGACCAGCCGCGCCAGGTATTGCTCCACCGCGTGGTAAGGAATGCCGGCCATCTTGATCGGCTGCCCGGCCGACGCCCCGCGGGTGGTTAGCGTGATGTCCATCAGGCGCGAAGCCTTCTCGGCATCCTCGAAGAACAACTCGTAAAAGTCGCCCATCCGGTAGAAGAGGAGGGTGTCGGGGTGGTCGTGCTTGATGCGAAGATATTGCTGCATCATGGGCGTATGCCCCTGGAGGCGTTCTTCCAGTGTCGTCGTTGTGCCGGCTTTTTCTTTGGAGATCAATCTATTACCTAAAACCTTTATGGGTGGTCCGGAGATTCGGGCGTTAGTGAATGCTTGCGGCCGCAAGTGGGCGCATGGCGATTCGACTAGTCTGGCGCAGCGCGCAAGTGTACCGGGGCAGGGCCGCCTGATCCATTGCAAGGATGCACTGCCGAATGGTGTCAGTGTGTCGCTGTCGGGCGGTCTGCGCCGAACATTGCCCAGCCGCTGCGTTTGTTCTGCGAGAAAATTTCGATACGACGCAGCCAGTCTGGAAACGCCAGATCGACCCAGTTCGCCAGGATCGGAGGCTTTCCGGATTGCCGGGCGGGGTCGGCCTCGAAGACCGAAGGCAGTTGCCGGTCCGGCTTGCCAACACCTGCGCCTTTTCGTGCGGCGATGACCATTTCATGAGTCATCCGGAACATTCCGGCCCCGACGACGCCATTCACTTTTTTCCACACTGCACAGCCTGCGTAATGCAAACCCCAGGCGGGCAGAATTGTCGTCATCACGTCGGAGAGAAAATAGGAAGGCACCCACACGAAGACGAGCGCATCGTGGGCCAGTGGCAAACGCATCGCCGCAATTTCCTGGACAGACATCAGCCCGCGATGAAACCCCGGCGAGCAGTTTGTCGACAAGGCGCTGTTCCCGTAGTCCCACGGGGGATCTATGATGGCAATATCGAACTCGCCATCCGGAAAGGCCGGATCGTATACACCCTTTCGGGCTTCAATGGCCTCTCTGGCCCTTGTTCGTCGGGCTTCCAGTTGCCGGGCCCTGACCAGGGTGGCAGCGGCCAGCACTTCCTTTTGCTGCTCTTTCGACAGTTTCGCCAGCCTGGCCGCCTCGGAGAGGGAAATCTGCCCACCACTGAGGGCTTCGAGCAACTCTGCCGAGCCTTGGGCCGAGACTTTTCGGGCCCGTTGTATCGAGTCTGCCGAGACCGAAAAAAGACGCGCGGCGTTGCCCTGAGTCATAGATGCCGCTGCAGCGGTACCTATAGTGAATCGGTTTGTCCCCTTGGGCAGGTTTGCATAGCGCATGGCCAGAATGGCCCGGTCGGTCGGGGAGAGATGGCGGCGATGCAGGTTGACCGAGATGATGTGTCTGATCAGGGTTTCCTCGTCTCCGTTCCACAAAACGGTTTTTGGCGTGATGCCCAGGGACGAGCACGCCATCCAGCGGTGCCGGCCATCGGCGACCAGCCCTTCGAAAAGAAGGATGGGTTCCTGTTGTCCATTAATCCGGATGTCTTCGATGAGCGCGGAGAGTTCGCTCTGTGACATCGACGGGAACAAGTCTGATACGGGATGAAAAGCGGTGGAATGCATCCCTTCATTTTACGTTGCCACGCTCTGCTCGGCTCGTCAGGTCCCGCCAGACGTTATAATTGCGCGCTTCCTGTCTTCCATCCTACGGAAACCGCCGTGCACAAGAAAATCCTGATCCTCGATTTCGGCTCCCAGGTCACCCAGCTCATCGCCCGTCGCGTGCGCGAGCAACAGGTGTTCTGCGAAATCCATCCCTACGACGTGTCGGACGACTTCATCCGCAGCTTTGCGCCCGAGGGGATCATCCTGTCCGGCGGCCCGAACTCGGTCTATGCGGCCGAAGAGGTCAAGGCGCCCCAGGCTGTCTTCGAGATTGGCGTGCCTGTGCTCGGCATTTGCTACGGCATGCAGACCATGGCTTCGCAGCTGGGCGGCAAGGTGGAAAGCTCCGGCAAGCGTGAGTTCGGCTACGCTGAAATCCGTGCCCGTGGTCACTCGGCCCTGTTCCGCGACATTCAGGACCGCGTCAACGACGAAGGCCACGGCCTGCTCGACGTGTGGATGAGCCACGGCGACAAGGTCACCGCGCTGCCCCCGGGTTTCAAGGTCATCGCCTCCAACGAATCCACCCCGCTGGCCGCCATGGCCGACGAAGACCGCAAGTTCTACGCGGTGCAGTTCCACCCGGAAGTCACCCACACCATCAAGGGCCGTGAAATGCTGGCCCGCTTCGTCCACGACATCTGTGGCTGCCAGCACGACTGGAACATGCCTGATTACGTAAATGAGGCCATCGAAAAGGTGCGCGCCCAGGTGGGCAAGGATGAAGTCATCCTCGGCCTGTCCGGCGGCGTCGATTCCTCCGTGGTTGCGGCGCTGCTGCACAAGGCGATTGGCGATCAGCTGACCTGCGTGTTCGTCGATAATGGCCTGCTGCGCCTTAACGAGGGCAGCATGGTCATGGAAATGTTTGCCCGCAACCTGGGTGTCAAGGTTATCCATGTGGATGCTTCCGAGCAGTTCATGGGCCACCTGAAAGGCGTGTCCGACCCGGAAGCCAAGCGCAAGATCATCGGCCGCGAATTCGTCGAAGTCTTCCAGGCCGAAGCCGCCAAGCTGCCCAACGCCAAGTGGCTGGCCCAGGGCACCATCTACCCGGACGTGATCGAATCTGCCGGCGCCAAGACCGGCAAGGCCCACGCCATCAAGAGCCACCACAACGTGGGCGGCCTGCCGGATACCCTCAACCTCAAGCTGCTCGAACCCCTGTGCGAACTGTTCAAGGACGAAGTCCGCGAACTGGGCGTGGCTCTCGGTCTGCCGCGGGAAATGGTTTATCGCCATCCCTTCCCGGGCCCGGGCCTGGGTGTGCGCATTCTTGGCGAAGTCCGCCAGGACTTTGCCGACCTGCTGCGCCGTGCCGACGCGATTTTCATCGACGAACTGCGCGCCGCTGACTGGTACGACAAGACCAGTCAGGCCTTCGCCGTCTTCCTGCCGGTAAAGAGCGTCGGCGTGATGGGCGACGGCCGCACCTACGAATACGTCGTTGCACTGCGCGCCGTGCAAACTGCCGACTTCATGACTGCCCACTGGGCCGAACTGCCGCACAGCCTGCTGGGCAAGGTGAGCAACCGCATCATCAATGAAGTGCGTGGGATCAACCGGGTGGTGTACGACATCTCGGGCAAACCGCCGGCAACGATCGAGTGGGAATGAATAGTTTGAGGAATTGTCGCCATTAATTGCTGACAGCTTGTGTGGTGTTCCAAAACGGTTACCCCGCGCGGTTCGAACGCGTGACGGTAACCGTTTTGGCGTAAACCGCGGTTCCCAGGCTGATTGAGTCAGCTTTCAAGACTTGTTGATACCACTGATGCGCACTAAGCTTGGAACAGAGACTCCACGCTTCCGACGTTCCCCTTAAGTGCGGGGGCCGCCTTCGTTTTGAGAAGGATTTTGGCCGTGAAGGTTTTTTCGCTACTCTTCGTTGCCGGTTTATTGGCTGGTTGTGCCAGTTTATTGCCAACCGCCAAGCAGGATGTGAGCAACAAGTGGCACGATTTCGAGGACGCCAAAAAAAGCTTCGACCTGATTGTTCCGTACCGTACCAACATGGACACGGTGCGCGAATTGGGGTTTGACCCCAACATGACCCCCAATGTGCAGATTCTCAATCATTCCCAGGTGGTGCGTGCAGTGCTACCGTCGCCACTGCAGGAATTAGCGTCCATTCCGAAGGGAATTCTGGCCTGCATGAGAGCGCAGGAGGCTTGTACGGGCTATCTCATGGAGCCTAGCCGCATTGACCGCAAACGGGACGGAAATTTCTTCCTGGACTTCCTCAATTTCAAGCGTAATACGCAGGTCACCGGCTGGAAGTTTGGCGCATTGATTGTCGTTATCGACAACATGGTCGTCTACAAACAGTGGAGTGGTCGCCCCCGCATCGAAGAAACCGAATTGCGCCGCAATCCTCTCGGGCCGCTGCAGGGGGCAGGGGAATCTGTTATCAACCTGCCGTGAACATGCATCAAGGAAGCAAGACATGACAATGGCGACTCTGGCCCTTCTGGTGGTGTTGCCGACCGGGTGGGCAATGGCAGTGAAACTGGCCGATGGTGGGCCAGCGGGTTTGGCATGCCAGGCCAAGGGGGCCGCATTTGCCGTATTCCAGTTGGCCGTGATGGTCGGGCTGGTTGTGCTCGATACCTGGTGGGGAATGCTGTTCTACGCCTTTCTGATGTTGGCGACCGGGCACATGTTTCTGGAGGCGCTCTCGAAGCGTTACCCGGCCAGTCGACTCGGGGCCTGGTGGGGCCAGCAACAGGCAGCGGCCGTATCGCGAAGAAAATAATCGGCTCCGCTTGCCCTCAAGCTTTCCGGATTTCGTTCGCTAATCCATTGTTGCAATTACCCTTACAGGCAATAACGATGGCCAGCAGCGCGCGTTTCGAAAAACTTCAGGCTCTGCTCGTGGAGCCCTCCGCCTTGCAGGCGAAAATCATCCGGGCCGAATGTGATGAAATCGGTCTCACAAAGGTCGTCGTGGTAGGAACACTTGCTGACGCCCTTGCCGCCATGCATGCATCCCGGCCCGACGTAACCCTGTCAGCACTTTATCTTCCAGACGGCACGGGTACAGATCTGGTTGAGGCGATGCGGGCTGAAGTGAATCTGGCGGACCTGCCTTTTGTCCTGATCTCCAGCGAGACTCGTCCCCAGGCTCTCGACCCGGTGAGACAGTCCGGCGCCTGCAGCATTCTTCCCAAACCGTTTACGGCAGCCCAACTGGCTACCGCGCTGGGCCGTACGCTGGACTTGCTCGGTACCTGCCACACGCTGGACGACGATTTCGACCTGGAATCGTTGCGGGTGCTACTGGTGGATGACAGCCCCAATGCGCGACGTTTTATTCGTCGGGTACTGAGCAACCTGGGCTTGCAGCATTTCATCGAAGCGGCCAACGGCAAGGAGGCAGTGGCCTTGCTGGAGGAAACGATGGTCGACCTGATCGTGACCGACTACAACATGCCGGAGATGGATGGTCGCGAGTTCGTCGAATACGTGCGCACCCGAAGCTGGCAGCAGTCAGTGCCGATTCTGATGGTGACCAGCGAAGCCGACGAAAGCCGGCTGGCTGCGGTGGAAGAGGCTGGCGTATCGGGTATCTGCGACAAGCCCTTCGAGCCGACCATCCTGCAGCAGGTGCTGGCCGGCATCATGAGGCAGGTTGGCTGAAGCGTGAGTTACGCCCTCACCGCATCCAGCAGTGCCTTCACGGCAACAACCCGTTCTTTCAGCTCCGGCGTGGCGATCTTGCGAATCAGCTTGTCGGGGCCGGACATGCGGGTCGTGCGATCCTTCTGGATCAGCATGATGACCTTCACCGGGTCGATGGCCGCATCCTTGCCGAATTGCACGGTGATCTGGCTTTCAGAGGCATCCAGCTTCTGCACGCCGTAGGGCTTGACCATCATGCGCAGGCGGTGGGTTTCGAGCAGGGTGCGGGTTTGTGCCGGCATCTCGCCAAAACGGTCGATCAGCTCTTCCTGAATGTCGCGCAGCTCCTCGTCGGCCTCGCAGTTGGCGAGACGCTTGTAGAGCGTGAGGCGTTCCTGCACGTCGCTGCAATAATCGCTGGGCAGCAGCGCGGGAGCGTGGAGATTGATCTCGGAGACCACATCCAGCGGCTGGCTGAGGTCGGGTTCCTTGCCCTGCTGCAAATCACGTACGGCGCGCTTGAGCATCTCGGTGTAGAGACTCACACCAACCTGCTGGATTTCACCAGACTGGTTGTCGCCGAGCACTTCGCCGGCACCGCGAATCTCCAGATCCTGCATCGCCAGGTAGAAGCCGGAACCCAGCTCCTCCATCATGGTGATGGCTTCCAGACGTTTCTGGGCCTGGGCTGAGGGCTTGGCGTGGGCGTCGGTAAGCAGATAAGCGTAGGCCTGGTGGTGCGAGCGTCCAACACGGCCGCGCAACTGGTGAAGCTGGGCCAGGCCGAAGCGGTCGGCGCGGTGGATGATGATGGTGTTGGCGGTCGGGATGTTGATGCCCGTCTCGATGATGGTGGTGCACAGCAGCAGGTTGGCCTTCTGCGTGGTGAAGTCGCGCATCACGCGCTCCAGTTCCCGCTCGGGCAACTGGCCATGACCCACCACGATGCGCGCTTCCGGCAGCAGTTCTTCCAGTGCTTCCTTGGTGTTTTCGATGGTCTCCACTTCATTGTGGAGGAAGTACACCTGCCCGCCACGCTTGAACTCGCGAATCACGGCCTCACGGATGATGCCCTTGCTGTGGCGCTGCACGAAGGTTTTGATGGCGAGGCGTTTTTGCGGCGCGGTGGCGATCACCGAAAATTCGCGCAGTCCTTCGAGAGCCAGGCCGAGGGTGCGGGGAATCGGCGTGGCGGTAAGGGTGAGGATGTCCACCTCGCTGCGCAGGGCCTTGAGGGCTTCCTTCTGGCGCACGCCAAAACGGTGTTCCTCGTCGATGATTACCAGACCGAGACGCTTGAAGGTGACGTCTTTCTGCAGCAGGCGATGGGTGCCAATGAGGATGTCTACCTTGCCCTCGCTGAGCAGCTTGATAGCTTCAGCCTGTTCCTTGGCGCTCTTGAAGCGCGACAGTTCGGCAACCTTGATCGGCCAGTCGGCGAAGCGGTCGGCGAAGGTCTGGTAATGCTGTTCGGCCAGCAGTGTGGTGGGGCACAGCACAACCACTTGCTTGCCGTCGGCCACGGCGATGAAGGCGGCGCGCAGGGCTACCTCGGTCTTGCCGAAACCCACGTCGCCGCACACCAGGCGGTCCATCGGCCGGCCCGACTTCATGTCGGCCACCACGGCCTCGATGGCCGCCATCTGGTCGGGAGTCTCCTCGAAGCCGAAGCCGTCCGAGAAGGCTTCCAGGTCGTGTTGCTTGAAGTCGAAGGCGTGGCCCTTGCGCGCGGCACGGGTGGCGTACAGGGCCAACAGTTCGGCAGCGGTGTCGCGCACCTGCTGGGCGGCCTTTTTCTTGGCCTTTTCCCACTGGCCGGAGCCGAGGGTGTGCAGGTGCACGGCCTCCGGGTCGGCGCCGGCGTAACGGGTGATCACGTGCAGCTGGGACACCGGCACGTAGAGCTTGTCTTCGTTGGCGTATTCGAGGTGCAGGAATTCGGTGTCGCCTTCGCCCAGATCCATGTGCACCAGGCCGATGTAGCGGCCGATGCCGTGGCTGGAGTGCACCACGGGGTCGTTGGGCTTGAGTTCGGAAAGGTCACGCAGCCAGCCTTCCATCGTCGCCGCCTTGCGGCTGTCGCGGCGCGTGCGGGTGCGGGCGGTGGCGGCGTAGAGCTCGGACTCGGTGATGACGGCGAGGCCCGCCTCCGGCAGCACAAAACCGGCGGCCAGTGGCCCGGTACCGAGGGCCAGGCGGGCGTCACCCGTCAGAAAGGCGTCAAAGTCGGCATTGGCATTGGGTTTGAGGGCGTACTCGGCGAAGTACTCGGCAATCGTCTGCTGACGACCGGCGGATTCGGCGAGCACCAGCACACGACCGGGAAAGCGGCCGCAAAAGGCCTTGAAGCGGTGCAGTGGGTCGGAGGCCTTGCGCTCGACCGAGATGTCCGGGAGCGCTTCAGCCAGGCCATCCGTGCCGCCCGCCGGCAGGGCCAGGCGGGTGCGTTCTTTGAGGGCAATGAAGAACGCTTCGTCCGACAGGAAGAGTTGTTCCGGCGGGAGAATCGGCCGCGTCTTGTCGCCTCCCAGCAAATGATGTCGGCTGCGGGCGTCCTTCCAGAAGGCTTCGATGGCGCCGGGCACGTCCCGGTGCAGGAAGATCGGGGCGCTCTCGGGCAGGTAATCGAAGAGCGTTGCCGTCTCGTCGAAGAACAGCGGCAGGTAGTACTCGATGCCGGCCGGGGCGATGCCGTTGGAGACGTCCTTGTAAACCATGCAGCGGGATGGGTCGCCCTCGAAGGTTTCCCGGAAGCGCCCGCGAAAACGGGTACGGCCCTTTTCGTCCATCGGAAATTCCCGCGCCGGCAAGAGACGCACTTCCTTCACCGGAAAGACGGTGCGCTGGGTATCCGGGTCGAAGGTCTTGATGCTCTCGATTTCTTCGTCGAAAAGATCGATGCGGTAAGGTAGCGCGGCGCCCATGGGAAACAGATCCACCAGGCCGCCGCGCACGCTGTATTCACCAGGCGACATAACCTGGGTAACGTGGGCGTAGCCGGCCACGGTCATCTGCATGCGCAGGCCATCCACGTCGAGCTTGGCGCCTTGTTTGAGGAAAAAGGTGTAGCCCGCCAGGAAAGCCGGCGGTGCAAGGCGGTAGAGCGCGGTGGAGGCCGGCACGAGGGCGATGTCGGCCTCGCCACGGCTGATGGCGTAAAGCGTCGACAGGCGCTCGGAGATCAGGTCCTGGTGCGGCGAGAAGCTGTCGTAGGGCAGGGTTTCCCAGTCGGGCAGCAGGTGGGTCCGCAGGCCCGGCGCCAGCCACGCGATCTCGTCCGACAGGCGCTGGGCGTCGAGCGGGTTGGCGGTGATCACCACCAGCATCCGTCCGCCGCCAGCCAGTCGGGCAATGGCGAGGGCGTCGGCCGAACCGGCGAGGGCCGGCAGGTCGAGGCGTTGGCCAGGCTTGGCACGGGCAAAAGCGTCGAGGGTCGGAAGGAGGGCGCTGAGAGGGCTGGAGGCGGTCATGCGGAGGCGTGCTGCGGGGGAAAATCAAGAGGCGGATTATAGGCGCCAGGGCTTAGCCTCGGGCGACCTGGAATGTTTCGGCGACCCTGCCGGTTTCAACGCCAACAGCATTCCAGGTGGATTCGATGACGTGGGTCCAGCCATGGCGGTTGCGGCGGATGACTGTTGAGCAGCGTGTGCCGTAGCCGGGTGCGCGAATGAACGCGCTGGAGAGCATGCGCTCCCAGGCGAGGCTGACGCCGGTTCGCGGCAGGTGGGCATCCGCAGCCGGACGGTCGTCGCGCAGGAGTTCGCACAGCGGTGTGTCGTCGGGCAGGGCGCGCAAGGCGTTGGCGAGCCGGGATTTACCGGCCACCACCTTGGGCCAGGGCGTGTCGAGGAGGTGATTGGAAAGCGCGTAGAGGCCAGGCTCAAGAACACGGGCCGCGCCGCTTTCGCTTTCGTAGATGCCGAGGGTTTTGCCGTCTGAAACAAAGAGGTTGAAAGCGTTATAACGTGGACCTTCGAGCGTGAGGCGGGCTAAAGATTCGGCCGTGCTTTCGTGGCTCGCCAGAAAGTCTGCCACCAAGGCCCCTCGTGACGGCGTGCCGCTGCGGTTGCGCTTCGGGTCGCGGAAGTTGGTCAAGCCTGCGAAACGGCCGTTACGACTCAGGCCGAGCCATGTGCCACCGGCTTCCAGATCACGTCCGGCAAACACGGCGGGCACATCCTGCCACCAGCCCGCCTCGGCCGCCGGCCGGGCAAAAAACTCGTCCCGATTGGCAGCCACAACCAGCGGGTAATCCGGGTCAGCCCGCCAGGCGAGGAGAATCAGGCACATGAGATAAAGCGTTCCGTATGTCGACGTCCCCCATCCTCGACAAAACGATCAAGACCGTGACGTTCAACAGCCTGCTTCAGCATGGCATCAAAAGCGGTCACATCCATCACGTTTTCGTAGATTTCCATCCAGGTCCACGGGTCGTCAGCCTTGCGCAGAAAGCGTCCGGCGATGCCCGTTTTTTCGGCGATTTCACCTTGAAGGTTGTAAAGTGCCCGGCTCAGATCGTTTTCCATGCCGATCCGCACCGGGTAATAGATGTAATAGCTGGACGGTAACAAAAGCTGTACTCAGGGCAGAGCGTAAGGAAGGGGCAGGAAGCGCACACCGGGACCGGCAGTCGAACCCAGGTGCACGTCAGTGGACTCCGCGCTGGACGTCTGCAGCACGACCAGTGCGTCATAGCCGCTGGTCGGTGCCGGGGTCGCAAGTACCACCTTGCCGGCCGACTGCTCGCCGAACTCGGGGGAGTACACATCCGTGCCCGGCGTCGGCAGAACATCGGTTTCAATGTGCACGCGGAACATGCGCTTTTTGAGCTTGCCCAGGTAATGGGTGCGGGCCACGATTTCCTGACCAGGGTAGCATCCCTTGTTGAAGCTCACGCCACCGATAAGATCGAAGTTGAGCATCTGGGCGACGAACTCTTCCTGAATCGGCAGGGTGACTGTCGGCAGACCTTCGGAGATATCCAGCCAGCGCCAGGCTGCGGTGCCGGCCGGTGCGGCGCCGGCAGCGACGAACTTGTCCCACAAAGCCAGCGCTTCGGAGAGCGGCGCCGATACGATGAAACGCGCCCCATCCAGGCGCACCACCGTGGCTAGGCCGGATGCCGTGGCACGCGGTGCGCCGGGAATGTGCAGGCCCGCGGCTTCGAGCACAGCGCCGGCTTGTGGGCCGGCCAAGCCGATCAGTACGCTGTCGGTGCTGTCATCCATCAGTCGCACCTTGGAGCGCAGGATGTACATGGACAGTTTCTTGAGCATGGCCGCGTGGATGTCGGCCGACAGGGCCAGCAGATAGTCGCCGCCTTCCCGCCACAACAGGATATTGGCCAGCATGCGGCCCTTGGGGCTGTTGAAGCTGGTGAACTGGGCCTCGTTGGGGCCGAGCTTCTTCACATCGTTGGAGAAGAGGTTGTGGAGCAGCAGGCTCGCATCTTCCCCGGTGCCGCGAATGGCGCCGAGATGCTGCAGCGGCACGACGACGGTGCCCTGCGTGGCGAGGGCAACATCTTGCCGTTCGTCGTCATTGAACTTGACGGAGTAGTCCGAAAACTGTGCGCCGTTAGCGCCGAGATGGGATTGCCAAGTTGCATTCATCTGTCTGGTCCTGTCGCAAAAACGAGTCTTAAAGCGGTTTGCGCTATTATAGGGGCGTCGCCGCACGGGGGTTGCCAAGCGCACTCGAAGCAATAATCAAGCCCTCGTAATTTGCCGGCTCCCTCTTCTTTATTCACCCCATTCGTTCGTTCCGGAAGCGCCAAGTTCCCTGATGAAGCGCCTGTTTTTTCGTTTATTTGTCACTGCGCTCATCAGCGTTGCCTGCCTGGCCGGACTTTTGGCGTGGTTCGCACACACGCCAGTCGGTTTGCGCCAAAGCCCCCTCGACGTAACCATCGAGCCCGGGTCGTCGATGAAGCAGGTCGCCCGTCAACTGGTGGAGGCGGGCGTCGATGTACAGCTCTTTGCGCTGGTCTTCCTTTCCAGAGTGACCCGTCAGGCCAACGGAATCAAGGCGGGCAGCTATGAGTTCGAGGCAGGCATCACGCCGCGGGCACTGCTGAACAAACTGACGCGCGGCGATGTCACCCAGGCTGATCTGGCACTGATAGAAGGCTGGAATTTCCGCCAGTTCCGCGCCGCTCTGGATCGTCACCCAGACCTCATCCACGACAGCCTCGGCCTGACCGACGCGCAGATTCTCGAGCGCATCGGTGCCGCGGCCCGTCATCCGGAAGGCCTGTTCTTCCCCGACACCTACCTGTTTGCCCGCAAGACCAGCGACCTGGACGTGCTCCGGCGCGCCTACCGCAACCAGCAAAAAATGCTGTTGCGTGAATGGGCGTTGCGCGCGGAAGGCTTGCCTTATAAGGATCCTTACCAGGCCCTGATCATGGCCTCCATCGTCGAAAAGGAAACCGGGCAGGCTGCCGATCGACCGATGGTGGCCTCGGTCTTCATCAATCGCCTGCGGGCCGGCATGCTGCTGCAAACCGACCCAACGGTAATCTACGGCCTGGGTAGCACGTTTGACGGCAATCTTCGCAAACGCGACCTGCAAACCGACACACCCTACAACACCTACACCCAGCCGGGGCTGCCGCCAACGCCCATCTCCATGCCCGGCATACCGGCCCTGCGCGCAGCGCTCAACCCGCCCGCGAGTAATTACCTGTATTTTGTCGCGCGCGGTGACGGCTCCAGCGCTTTCTCCCGCAACCTGGACGAACACAACCGGGCTGTTGCCCGGTACATCCGGAAAAGTACCCCGTGAAATCCCGCTTCATTACCTTTGAAGGCATCGACGGCGCCGGCAAGAGCAGCCAGATCGCCGCTGCCGTGGCCCTCATCGAGTCCCGTGGCATCCCCGTCGTGCAGACCCGCGAACCCGGTGGCACGCCACTCGGCGAAAAACTGCGCGAACTCCTGCTCCACGAATCCATGCACCTTGAAACCGAGGCCATGCTGATGTTCGCCGCCCGTCGTGAGCATCTGGCTGCATTGATAGAACCCTCGCTTGCTGCCGGAAAATGGGTGGTGTCCGACCGTTTCACCGACGCCACTTACGCTTATCAGGTGGGTGGCCGCGGCCTCGATGAGGTGCGTTTCTCTGCGCTGGAGAACTGGGTGCATCCCCATCTGCAGCCCGACCTGACGCTGATCTTCGACCTCGACCCGGCAGTCGCCGCTCGTCGTCTGGCCGGCACTGGCAACGCCCCTGATCGTTTCGAGCGCGAAAAAGCCGATTTTTTCGAGCGGGTTCGCAATGCCTATTTGCGTCGGGCGGCCGCCGACCCATGCCGGGTCAAGGTTATCGACGCCAGCCAGACTCCGGACGAGATTCGCAAAGAACTTCAAGAAATCTTGCTAGAAAGCTGTTTCCAATGATTTTCGAGTGGCACAGCGGGCTTTGGCAGCGAGTCCTGGAGAGCGCCGAGCGAATGCCCCACGCACTGCTCTTTTCCGGTCCGGCCGGTGGTGGCAAGCGCATTTTTGCCGAAGCCGTGGCGGCCCGCATCCTGTGCCTCCAACCCGGCCCCGACGGCCACGCCTGCGGCGTTTGTGAGGATTGCCTGTGGCGCCTGGCAGGCAACCACCCGGACCTGCTGCGCATCGTCCCGGAAGCCGACCAGGAAGAGCGCACCGACGCTCCAGTCGAAAAGGCCGAGGGCGGCAAGGCAGCCAGTCGCCAGATCGTTATCGAACAAATCCGCATTTTGCAGCAGGCTCTAACCACCGGCGGTCACCGGGGTAGCCGTCGGGTGGCAATTGTTGATCCGGCTGAGGCGATGAACCTGTTCACCGCCAACGCACTGCTCAAGCTGCTAGAAGAACCGACCACCAACGTTCAGTTCCTGCTGATTTCATCCGCACCCAAACGCCTGTTGCCAACGATTCGCAGCCGTTGCCAGACCTGGTCCTTCCCGCGTCCTCCGGCCGAAACAGCGGCGCGCTGGCTGGCCGAACGCAAGGTGCCGGACGCCGCATCGCTGCTGGCTTTTTCGGGTGGCATGCCCCTTGCCGCGGCAGAACTGGCCGAAGGCGGCGGCGCAGCAGCACGTCGTCGTTTCGTGGACGATGTAGCCAGCCTGCCAGCCAAGACCCCGCTCAAGCTGGCCGGAGAGTGGGAAAGCTGGCTGAAAAACAAGGATTCCCTGGCCGGTGGCTTCGACATGCCGACCCTGGTGGGCTGGATGCAGCGCTGGGTAACCGATCTGGTCAGCCTGCGCCTCGGTGGTCCGGTGCGCTTCTTTCCCGATCGTCAGGACGTACTGAGAGGACTGGCGAGTCGGCTGTCCGTCGATTCGGCCCTTGGCTGCTACAATGAAATCACCCAGTCGCGACGAGTTGCCCAGCATCCGCTCAATGCGCGACTCTTCCTTGAAGACATGCTTTTGCGGTATGCCCGGAACCTCCAGGCCGCCGCTCCGGCGGTGCGCAAATGAACGAACCCATCAGACGGACGACCCAGGCGCGCCCCAGCGTCCTGTCCCTGAACATCAGTTCCAAATCGGCCCTCTACGCGGCCTACATGCCCTTCATCAAGAATGGCGGAATCTTTGTGCCGACGGCCCGCGAATACAATCAGGGCGATGAAATTTTCATGCTGTTGCAGATCATGGACGACGTAACCAAGCATCCGGTTGCCGGAAACGTTGTGTGGATCACGCCCGCAGGTGCCCAGGGGAACAAGACCCAGGGCATCGGTGTCCAGTTCAGTGGAGACGAAGCTGGACTCGTGCTGCGCAACCGCATCGAGCAAATACTCGCAGGCCACCTGGGCTCGTCCCGCCCAACCCACACCATCTGACGCTTACACACTGCATGCTTGTCGACTCCCACTGCCATCTCGACTTTCCCGACCTGATTGAAAACGAAGCGGACGTTCTGGCCAGAATGGCCGAAAACGGCGTCACGCACGCCTTGTGCGTCAGCGTCAAACTGGAAACCCTGCCTGCAGTGATCGGCCTTGCCGAACGTCATCCCCACCTGTTCGCCTCTGTCGGTGTTCACCCGGACAACGCTGACTGCGAAGAGCCGGATGAAGCCCGCCTTCTTGACCTCGCCAACCACCCGAAGGTCGTCGCCATTGGTGAAACCGGACTCGACTACTACTGGCACAAGGATGCCCCCGAATGGCAGCGGGAGCGTTTTCGCACCCATATTCGCGCCGCCAGACGCTGCGCCAAGCCGCTGATCATCCACACCCGCAGTTCGGCCGAAGACACCATTCGTTTGATGCAGGAGGAGGGCGCCGAGCAGGCGGGGGGCGTGATGCACTGTTTCACTGAAACCCGTGACGTCGCGGAGCAGGCCCTGAACCTCGGTTTCTACATTTCCTTTTCCGGCATCGTCAGTTTCAAGAATGCCGAATCCCTGCGCGACGTGGCTCGTTTTGTGCCAGCCGACCGTCTGCTGGTGGAAACCGACTCTCCGTATCTGGCACCAATGCCCTACCGCGGCAAAACCAATCAGCCTGCTTATGTCCGGCATGTGGCTGAAGCAGTGGCCGCGGCCCGGGGTGAAACGCTGGAAACCATCGCCGATGTCACCACCCGCAATTTCTTTCGTCTTTTCAAGGACGCCAAACCATCATGAAGCCTGTCGCTCGATCTTCTTTCCTTCGACTCCGCACCGTTGCCGCGCTGCTCTTCAGTTTGCAGCTTTCGCTGCCGGTTGCCGCGGCTTCTCTGGATGATCTGCTCAATGCCGCCAAGCTCGGCGATGCCGGTGAAGTTGCCCAGTTGATCGCCCGCGGCATGGACACCAACTCGACCGACCAGTCCGGCAATACCTTGCTGATTCTGGCCGCCCGTGAAGAACAGCCCAAGGTGGTTGCCGAATTGATCAAGCAGCGGGGCGTGAAGCTGGATGCACGCAACGCAGCCGGTGACAGCGCCTTGATGCTCGCCAGCCTGCGGGGCTATACCGGCATCGTTGAACAACTGCTTGCTGCAGGCGCGGCTTTCGAACACGAAGGCTGGAATCCACTGCTCTATGCCGCTTTCGAAGGTCGTCTGGCAATCGTCGAAAAATTGCTCGCCAAGGGCGCCAATCCGAACGCGCTTGCTCCTAACCGAACGACAGCGCTGATGTTTGCCGCCCGCAACGGTCACGAGGATGTTGTCATTCTTCTGCTCAAGGCTGGAGCCGATCTCGACTGGAAGAATGACCAGAACGAAACCGCTGACACCTGGGCCGCCAAGAACCGCAACACTGACATTGCCGAGTTGATTCAGGCGGAACGCAAGAGCCGTGCAGCCCGCGGCAAGCAGCTTCGTATCGAGATCAATTAGTAGTAGCGCCGGCCGTGCCCCAGACGCCAGGGCAGCGACGGTGCTATCCGCCGCAGCAGGGCCACACCAAGCAGCACCAGGAGAACAGGCGCCAGGGCTTGTTCTCCCTGCCCTCCAGCCAGCAGAACGCCAACAACCAGGCCACTCGCCAGTAAAATCCGGCAAATCAGGACTTCCATCATCGACTCCTTAGTAAAGAGATTGACGCCCCGCAGGGCTCAAGGATGAACGCGCCGTGATTCGGGATGCTTGCCCGGTGTTGTTGTTACGCGCTCGGTAACTGTAATTATATACAGCACTTCACTGTATGCAAGTCTGTCGAGGGAAGTCGTGCGCCTGTCGTTCTGCGCGATACACTCTCACGCATGGAAACGACGACTCCCGCCGCCACGATCATCCCCGTCCGCCCCCTTGACGAGGTGAGTATCCCCCCCGCACTGGATGGTCGCCACGGCGACAACCGGGCCGACCCGGCACGCTTGCAAATCAGTGCCAACTGCGACGCCGACGCAATCCGCTGCTTTCTGGTCGAATACGACCGCTCTCCGGGCACCTACCGGATTTACCAGCGGGAATGCGAGCGTCTGCTGCTGTGGTCACTGATCGATTGCGGCAAGCCCCTGTCGAGCCTCAACCGGCAGGATTTCGAAGGCTATCTCAACTTTCTCGCTGACCCCCAACCGTCAGCAGTATGGTGCGGACCAAAAGCAGAGCGCATCTCCGAGCGGTGGCGCCCTTTCGTCGGCCCCCTCAGCGAGAGCGCCACGCTCACCGCCATGGCTGCCATCAATTCCCTGATGCGCTACCTGGTCGATGCGGGCTATCTGCTGGGGAATCCCCTTGGCCTGATTCGCCAGCGCCGCCGCAAGATGTCGGCTGAAGCCACTGGCCCGTTGCGTGCGGTGGCCAGCACCGAGGAAGTCGAAAAGATCGAGCGTTTCCTCGATCGGCAGATGTGGGAAGCCGTCACCGCCGCCATCGAAGCCATGCCCCGAGACACCGAACGGGGGCGTGACGAGTACGAGCGGGCGCGTTTCCTCGCCGCCACGCTCTACATGCTCGCGCCCCGGGCTGGCGAACTCGAAAGCCACCGCATGAACAGTTTCCGCGAAGAACGTGGCCTGTGGTGGTGGCACGTGGTCGGAAAGGGCGGCAAGAAAGCCAAGGTGCCGGTAGCCGAAGACATGCTTCAAGCGCTGATCCGTTACCGCAAATATCTTGGCCTCACCGCCATCCCGCGGCGCGACGACACCACCCCGATTCTCGTCTCGGTGAAGGATGGAAGCCCCATTACCGCCCGACGCCTCAACCAGATTCTGAAGAAGATTTTTAACGCAGCGGCCGACTTGCTGCCGCCGGAGGTCGAATACAAAAAGGAAAAGTTGCGTGCCGCCTCGGCCCACTGGGGCCGCCACACAGGTATCACCGCCAAGCTCGACAGTGGAATCGACGAGCGCTTTGTGCAAAAAGACGCTCGCCACTCGGATGCCCGTACCACCCAGCGCTACATCCACGAAGAGGAAGAACGCTGGCACGACGAAGCCCAGAAGCAACGTCTGCCTTGGGCAGGAGAAAAATAAAGCTCGCCCGAAACAAGAAGCGTCTCTTTAGTAACGTTATAAATGTAACGTTTTACGGGGCTGGACGTATGCTATCGTTCCCTTGAAGCACTTTTTTGCAATGTAAGTGAACGAGGGAGTCTGTTTCATGGCACGTAGCAGCAGCGTCAACTTTGAGTCAGTTGAACAGATCTGCTTCCAGTTACTCTCCCAGGGAGAGAACCCGTCTTTCAATCTGGTCTACGCGGAGCTCGGCAACAAGGGCTCCAGCGAAATCGTCCAACGCTACATGGACCAGTGGCGACGGGAAACCGGTGCGGCCTTCTTTCGTCAACGCAGCATACCCGGCATGCCCGACGAGCTGGTGCCCTCCGTGGATGCCTTCATGGCCCGCATCTGGTCGCTGGCATTGCAGAGCGCCGACCTGGTTTTTGCCACTCAGCGCGAGGAACTGGAAAAAGAGCAGGAAAGTGTCCGCGCCAGACTGCAAGCTGCTGATGAGCGCATTCTGCAAATGGAAGCCGAAGCCGCCCAGGCAACAGCGCACATCGGAGCCCTCAATCAGGGCGTCCAGGCCTGCGAAAGCACGATTTCCGAGTTGCGTAGCCAGGCTCTGGAATTGCACCGTCAACGCGAGGCGTTGGAGATCCGGATTAAACAGCTTGAAGAGGCGGTGGACGTTCGTGATCAGAAATTCGTTACCGAATCCGAGCGCCTGACCCGTCTTTTGCAGAACGACCGGGACCGCTACGCCGCGTCCCTGAAAGAGGAGCAGGATCGCAGCGCGGTAGACCGTGAGCTGCTGATGCGCCAAATTGACCAGGCCCGCCAGGAAAAGCTGGCCGAAATCACCTCCATGCGTCAGCAAATTGCTAACCGCGAAGAGCGTGAAACCAAGCAGCGCGAACAGACCGAGGAAGCGAAGGCCGCCCTGCGTGAAGCGGTGTCCCGCACTCGTCAGAGCGAAACATCGCTGGCTGCAGCCGAAGGCCGTATCGAACGCTTGCAGGCTCAGCTCAAGGTGGCCAGCGAAGCAGCCCACGGCAAGGAATCGGCTGTCGCAGCGGCTGAAGCGCGGGCCCGGGCCGTGGAGGATGTGCGTCTGGCCGAAACTGCCCGCGCCCACCGGGCCGAAGCGGCACTCGCCGAAGCTCTGGTCGAGCTCGGCATATTGAAAAAACAGGGCGCCTGAACGGAGGAGGGCAGGGCTTCAGTCGGCAGGTACTCGCACCCAGCCTTCCATCAGAATCCGCGCGGAGCGGCTCATGATGACTTTGCTCACCTTCCACCCATCGGCTGTCTCGTAGGCCTCGGCCCCTACCCTGAAAGTGCCGGACGGGTGACCAAAGCAGGTCTGTCCGGCTGGGGCCGGGGTCGCCACCTGTTGAACCATCGTCCCTGGAATTGCCATTGCCGCCGCGATGGCGACCGCGCCGGTCCCTGTCATGGCGTGATGTAGCTGGCCCATCGAGAAAATCCGCACCAGCAACTGGATATCTGCGGCCATTACCTGCTTACCGTCTGAGGCCCGATAGGTGTCGGGCGGCGCCACCAGCACAAGCTTGGGCGTGTGCGGACGCGTTTTCGTTGCTTCAGCAGCGGTGCTCACCAGGCCCATCGCAACGGCACCGGCAGCACGAATCGTTTCGGCATGGGCAAGCAGACCCGGATTGCCATTTACCGCAGCTGGCAGCTCCGTGCCACTCAAACCAAGGTACCCGGCTTCAATGAAAATCGTCGGATTGCCGGCGTTGATCAGCGTTGCCGGAATCCCTCCCAGCCCAGGCACCATCAGGGTGTCGACCAGCGAGCCGGTTGGAAAGAGATTGCAACCATTGGCGTCATCGCAGGCGCCAGGGTCCAGAAATTCGAGCCGGATTTCCGCTGCCGGAAACGTAACGCCATCCAGTTCAAAGTCACCGTTTTCCTGCACCTTGCCATCAACCATCGGGACATGTGCCAGGATTTTTCTGCCAATGTTGGCCTGCCAGATTCTCACCGTTGCCACACCATCCGCCGGCGCATTCAGCAAACCGGCGTGAATCGCAAAAGGTCCGACGGCAGCACTCAGGTTGCCGCAGTTGCCCGACCAGTCGATGACCGGCTTGTTCACGGCGACTGCACCGAACAGGTAGTCCACATCACAATCCGGCCGCTGCGAGCGGGACACCAGCACAACCTTGCTGGTACTCGACGACGCACCGCCCATCCCGTCGATATGCTTGCCGTAGCGGTCGGGACTGCCGATGACCCGAAGCAGAATGCGGTCACGAGCGGCGAGGTCTACAGGAAGATCGTCTGCCAGGAAGAAGACACCTTTACTAGTGCCCCCACGCATATAAACAGCAGGGATGCGGAGCTGGGTCATGGGTTTGGAGGAGAGCTGCAAAAAGCAAACATTATGAAACAGAGTACAAGAGAGCTTATCTAAAGCTTTATTTAACTTTAACTTCTGAAAACAGTAATTTTCAGAAGTTAATATAATGCATGAAATTTAGCCTTGCTGACGGCAGAAGCGCGGTAGTTCAACGTTTGGTGCTCTGTAGCCTTTATGAGTTGTCCTCCACCTGGTCTCTGAGCAAGCTGGCTTTCACACGTCAGCAGTATCGGGGAGGATGCTCAGGATCCCGGTTAGATTGGCGCACGCCGCCAGATCGACGACAAACCGTACTCGGCGAAGAGGCCACATGTCTTCCCGGCCTTGATAAGGCCTTTGTTTGACCCGTTCCACGTTCCCCAAGCGGGGTACGGTCAAGGTCGATACGGGAGAGAGTCTTGATGCTGACTCCTTCTTTCATGACCAATTGGGCTGATACTTTTCTCCCCGTCTGGCGCATCAAAGCCTTCGGAGGAGCCGATCTCAGCAACCCTGCAAAGTGTTTGCGTCAGGGCAAATCAGGGTTGATTGAGCCAGGCACGCACACGGTCGATTCACTTGCGTATGTACGGTATTTCTGAAAATGGTGGCGCAAACAACGGGTTGCGGCTGAAGTGCACATGCCCCGCTTCAGAAATCTGCATAACTTTCGACATTATCCTTATACTGTCGAAATATACAGTCATCTTGACGGACAAGCTGGTCCGCAAACCCGGTAGACGCAACCTTGAGCAAGCTCACACGACTTATGGCGCCGGTGCCCATCGAATCCCTTGATTTGTCCGAGGATCTTGATGGCCGCAACGGCAGTAACCGCGGCACAGGTACCCACCCGCAAATCGCTGCACAGCATGACGTGGACGCCCTTCGCGCCTGGCTGGCACGCTTTGCCGACAAGAAGACCACCTTCGACAGCTACCGGAAGGAAGCCGAACGGCTCCTGCTGTGGTCGGTGGTTGAACTCGGCAAACCTCTCTCCTCGCTTATCCACGAAGATCTGCTCGTGTATCAGCGCTTTCTCGCCGACCCTCAACCCGCCGAGCACTGGGTCATGAAAACCGGCCGAAAATGGGCGCGCTCCGAACCCGAATGGCGCCCCTTCGCCGGCCCTCTGGCCCCTACCAGCCAGCGTCAGGCCATCATTATCCTGAATTCGCTGTTCGGCTGGCTGGTTCATGCAGGTTATCTGGCCGGCAATCCCTTGTCCCTGTCCCGACAGCGCCAGCGCAAGGCCCAGCCACGCATCACCCGCTACCTCGATCAGGACTTGTGGCAGGCGGTCAAAACCAGCATTGACAGCATGCCCCGGGAAACAGACCGGGAGCGCCAGCACTATTTTCGCGTGCGCTGGCTGTTTTCACTGCTCTATCTCACCGGGATGCGCATTTCGGAGGTCATCGGCAACACCATGGGCGGCTTTTTTGGCCGCACGGACACGGACGGCGAACACCGCTGGTGGCTGGAGATCGTCGGCAAGGGCGACAAGACGCGAATTCTTCCGGCCACCGCCGAGCTCATGATTGAGTTGGCCCGCTTTCGCCGCGAAAACGGCCTGACACCCTATCCACTGGCCGGCGAATCGACGCCGCTTCTTTTGCCGATTGGCAGCAAACAGCGCGCCATGACCCGTAGCGCGGTGCATCTGATCGTCAAGCAGGTCTTTGAAAGCGCGGCGCGGCGCATCGAAGACGACGGCAGGATTGAATCCACCGAGCGCGCCCAACGGCTGCGCGCCGCGTCGGCGCACTGGCTGCGCCACACGGCGGGATCGAACATGCTGAGCGCAGCAATGGATCTGCGGCATGTGCGCGACAACCTCGGGCACGAGTCGATCTCCACGACCAGCAAATACCTGCATTCCGAAGATGACCGCCGCCACAAGGATACCGAGGAGAAACACCGCCTCGCGTGGTGAAGGACTGAACTACACGTCCGGTGTCGAATCCTGTGCTTGAATCCGCTGCAGGGTGACTTGCTGCAAGCGCTCTTCGGCACGGTTGGCACGCTCGGTTTCGCGGGATAACGCCTTCTCCTGCAAAACCAGCTGCATTTCCAGCGCGTACAACCTGGCGGTATCGCCCGTCCGTGTCTGTGCCAGGGTGCCGGCTTCGGCCTGAAGCTTCTCGACGCTTGCGCTCAATTCGGCGACCCGGGTTTCAAACTGACGAATCGTGGCCAGGCGTTCACGGTTGAGTCCGCTGGCCTCAGCGAGTTGCTCCCGCGTTTTGATTTCCTTTGTCTCAATGGCCAGCAGCTTTCCGCGAAACTCCTGAACCTGGGTTGCGTAGTCCTGGCGCAGCCGGTCGGTCTGACGCATCAGGTGCTCCCGCTCTCCGGCGGCGCGCTCCTGCTCCTTGCGGACTTCGTCGATCAGGCGCTCCCGCTCAACACGGGTTTGCTCGCCAAGTTCGCGGATGTGCCCTTCATGTTCCCGCTGAACGCTTTCCAGATGCTCCTTCAGCGCACGCTCGTTGGCCACCATGCGTTCCCGCTGACCAAGCAGGTCATCAATAGTGGCGCGCTGCACATCCAGCGTTTCCCTGACCGACTCCAGCTCTGCCTGCAGCCGGCTGGAATTGGCCTGCTCTGACCGCAACTGGTCCAGCGCTTGCTCGCGCTGGACCTCTGCGTCAACGACACACGTGCGCAACTCAGCCTCCTTCAACGCCATCTGGGCCTGTGCCGTCTCTATGCAGGCCGTTGCGGCATCGGCCGATACCTCCCGCAAAGCATCGAAGAGGCTTTTCGCACGCAGCTTGAGCGCCTCGGGCCACTCCTGGAAAAGCAGGTCCTCGCCGGCACGCGCTGCAGTCATGTGTGCCTCGCGCCAGCGCCGCATATGCGCCGTCACGATTCGGGTCGAACCTTGCCCGAGGTGTTCATGAATTTTCAGGTAGGTCACTTTTTCACCGGCCGCCTGAAGATCGTTGCAGGCCTTTTCGACCATTTCGTAAGTGATTGCGCTTGCCATCGTTTTCCAGCCGCCTTGGTTCATTAGTTTAATTTTGCATGGATTGTCCATAAATTTGCGCCATTGCGCAATTTAATTGCGCTTATGTAACAAATAATCGTGAGTATCGTAATTATCAGAATTTTTAGCCATATCCGAGCTGCACCTGTAAAATAGAAGAATGCACACATCAAGCCTCATATGCCCTCCTGCGCCCTGACTGTTGATCCAGACCAAGCCGGACATTGGTTTGCCGGCTTGCCTGAAGCCCTCATCGGTGCAAACGGGACCCAGCGCGGTCTGCCGACGACGAACTCCCTGGGGGCTGACAACGATGTGCAGGCCATCCTGATATGGTTGAGCACCAAAGCCAAAAACAACCACACCCGACGGGCTTATCTACTTGAAATAAGACGCTTTCTGGCATTCATGGTGTGGATTCGCGGGCGGGCGATTTCGAGTGCCACCGACGGTGATCTCGAAGCTTTCCGGGTCTGGCTCACGAACCCGGAATTACCCACGCAAGGCTGGCCTGCCGATTACCTTCCGTTCAAGCTGATGGAAACCCCACCGGGTTCCGGCTTGCGGGTGCTGCAGGGGCTGGCCATCGGCAGTCGCCAACGGGCCGACAGCACTATCAAGGGCTTTTTCAAGTACCTCCATGAAGGTGGCTACCTGGCCATGAATCCTTACCTGCGCCTGGGTAAGCTGACCGGAGAGGAAATCAGCCAGGAGGCCTTGCAGAGCCTGGCGTTGACGCCCGAGGCTTACACCCGTCAGCAACGACAGGAGGCCATCGCCCGGGATAACAGCAAGGCAGACAAGGCGTTTTCGCCAGATATGTGGCGGTGGCTGACAGGCTTTCTCGATGCACCCGAAAACGACTGGCGGATTCCTGATCCGGGCGAGACTGGCAAACGAGACGACATGCCTCCCCTACCCCGCTGGCCCATTGAGCGCCAGGAAAGACTCCGCTGCATGCTGCTTTTTGGTTACGCCTCGGCCGGGCGCCGCGCCGAACTTGCCGAGACAACAATGAACGCAGTTGTTCGAAGCGGTCAGCGCTGGGTCTGGAAGGTTGTTGGCAAGGGAAGAAAAGCCGTCGACGCGCCCGATCGCGTGACACTGAATGAAGCGGCGATGAATGCCTTGATGCGTTACCGGATCGCCCGAGGATTACCTGCCTACCCGGACAGCACAGAGAAGGACGTACCGCTGATTGCCAAGCTGACGCCTCTGCGCATCCGTAAAAATCGCCAGTTAGCGACCGGACCCGGCGTCAGCGCCGATCATCTGAACAAGGAACTGCAACGCTATTTTCACTACGCCGCGCCCTTTGCTGGCCAGGTCGACCCGGAATGGGAAGCGCACTTGCGCCGCGCAGCCTCCCACGCCTTGAGGCACACCCGCGGCACGCATTTTGCGCTTGCCAACATTCCCATCGCCACCACAGCGGATCAACTGCGCCACAAGGATCCCAGGACCACGGCCAACTACTATGTACATATCCAGGACGAAGAGCGCGCGCAAAGCGTCGATGCTGTGGATGAGCACATAAACCGCTGATGTGGAAATGCTCTGCAAGTTGGTCCTCATCACTTAAATAGGGACTTTGAGCCCTTGAGAGAACGACCATAGTCCGGCACAAGCCGTAGTCAGTGCTAAGATCATCGCCTTCTCAAAAAAAGCATCGGTATTTTCAATGGTTGAATCAGACAAGAGCGTAGCTCCCGCACAGACCGCAAAGGGTTTGCTCTCGGAGCTTCAAGGCGCCTTCCCGGTTTTTCATGATTTCCTGCCGTTGGCTATCGGCATCGACAAGCAACTCTTGCTGCTGCGGCCTGATATCAGCAAGAAAGTGCTGAGATCCACCCTCGGTATGCACACTCGCTCAGTGCCCTACCTCAAGGTGCTGCAAAACGCGGCGACACGCTTTAACCTGGATGGCAGCCCGGCCGATGCAGTGAGTGCAGAACACAAGGCTCTGGCGGCACAGACACTACGCGAGCATTTCAAGCAACTGGCAGCCAAGCGCAAGGAAAAAGAAGCCGAGAAACAAGCCGCCGCCGCTGCCGAGGCAGCAGAGCGCGAACGCGCAGAAAAACTGACCAAGCTTTCCGAGAAATTCTCCCGCCGGTAAATTCCGGCCAGGGCCAGCTCGTTTGGGGGCTATCGGCTCCCCTCAATGCAAAAAGCCGGCTCTTGCAGCCGGCTTTTTGCATGGTCGTGACCCGTCCTGAAAGAAGTTGACACCTTTTCTGTCAAGAGAGGGGAAGTCAGATGGACTCAGGGATCAAGAGGACGCAGAAGGACTACACGCTGGCTTTTAAACTGGCGGTGGTCGAGCAAGTGGAAAAAGGCGAACTGACCTACAAGCAGGCGCAGGACCGGTACGGCATCCAGGGTCGATCAACGGTGCTGGTCTGGCTACGCAAGCACGGTCGCCAGAACTGGGGGCCGATGGCACACTACGGCCGCATGAGTAAGCCGAACCCAAGCCCGAACAGCCCGACGCTCACGCCCGAGCAGCGGATCAAGGAACTGGAAGTCCAGCTCAAGGAGGCCCGGGAGAAATCCCGGTTCTTTGAAGCGGTGATCGAGGTGCTGAAGACGGACTATGGGGTGCACGTCGTAAAAAAGCCTGTGGGCAAGTCCTCGCGCAAAAGTCCGTCGAAGGGCTGAAGGTGTCGAGGGCTTGCCGCTACATGGGCATCAGCCGGCAGGCGCACTACCAATGGCAGCGCCGTCGGGCGTGCGACGAAGCCCGGCACGAACGGATTGTGGGCCTGGTGAAGGAGAAGCGCTTGCGCCAGCCCCGCTTAGGCACGCGCAAGCTGCACCACCTGATTCGCCCGGCGCTGATGGCCGAAGGCCTGGGCATCGGGCGTGATGCCTTGTTCGATCTCTTGCGCGGGAATCGTCTGCTGGTCCGGCCCCGGCGGGCGTATCACAAGACGACGGACAGTCACCATCGTTTCCGGCGCCACCCGAATTTACTTAAGGCGGGGCCGGAACAGGTTCAGGCCGAAGCCAGCGAGCAGGTCTGGGTCGCCGACATCACCTATCTGCCGACCCGGGAGCGCTGCGCCTACCTGAGCCTGGTCACCGATGCCTACTCCCGCAAGATCGTCGGTTACCACGTCCATGACAGCCTGCACACAGCCGAGGTCAGCCAGGCCTTGAAGATGGCCCTCAAGGGGCGCCAGGGACAGCAGCCGCTGGTTCATCATTCCGATCGCGGCATCCAATACTGCGCCCATGAGTACCAGGCCATTCACCAGAAACACGGACTGATCTGTTCGATGACCGACGGCTACGACTGCTATCAGAATGCCTTGGCGGAACGGGTCAATGGCATTCTCAAGCACGAGTTTCTGCTCCAACTGCCCGACGATCTGAATCAGGCCCGGCACATGGTTCGTCAGTCGATCGCCATCTACAACACGGAGCGACCGCATTGCTCGCTACAATTGAAGACGCCCGATGAAGTTCATCGGGCGTCTTTGCAGGCCAACCGTTAGGCCTGCTTATCCGTCACAACAGGTGTCAACCTGGGTTAGGACGGGTCATCGCCATCTTTCACAACCAGCGACGACGAACTACGCGGCCTTTTTACTGCGGGTCGCCGAGACTGAGCTGGCGATTGCCGCATGGTTGGCGTTGGCCATATCGGAAAGCTGTTGAGCAGTTTTTGCCATGCTCTCGCAAACGCTGTTCGTGACAGCAATCAAGGATTTGCTTGCTGCAGCGCTGACATCCGAATTCAAGGGGCTCGCTTTCATGAACTTGTCGAAACTGCTGGAGAAGTTCTTCTTGAACGAGACCATCTCGCGATCCAGGAGCGCCAAAAGCTCTTCATTATTCTTGAAGGTGATGTCGCAGAAGTCACGGGTGTAGTCCAGCGATTGACTAATCAACGGCTTGCTCAGTTCCGAGGGAAAGGACAGCAGATCCTCGGGGGTCTTCACGTTCATCAACGCACGCGTGTTGGACACGGTGTTTTCCAGAAGGGAGCGGGCAGAACTGGTATTGAGCTCGGTCAGCCGCTCGGTCGCTTCGAATGCGTAGTGTGCGAGGGATGTAATGGTTTCAAAACCGACATCGCTGGTCATCGAAAACGGATTGTTGATTACAAACATCATTGACTCCTTTTGATTGAATCTACAAAACAATACCTGCTAGCTTGACCTGAGCGATGAAGATCGGGGCATCATTAACCTTGCAGTCTTGCTGGAGCACCTCCGGCTTGCCGTCTTGTCGGACAGCGGTGCATCACGCTGATCCTGCTCCTTGAAGAAGTGCAGGCACGCGCCTCCTGCAGCCTTGGCGCCATACATGGCGAGATCGGCATGCCTTATGAGGGTTTCAATATCCCCTCCCCCAGCCGGATAAATGTCAGCCCCCAGACTTGCATTGATGGAGAAATGCTTCTTTTCAAAGGTGGTGCCGGTGGCAAATACACTCAACAACTTGCCAAGAACCGTCTGGACATCCTCCCGATGTTGAATATCCAGCAAAATGAGTGCGAACTCGTCACCGCCCAGACGGGCCACGGTGTCCTGGTCGCGAACGCTATTGCGCATATGCTCGGCGGCCGCGCACAAAACGGCATCGCCAGCAGCATGGCCGTGGTTGTCGTTGATTGCCTTGAAGCCGTCCAGATCGACAAACACGACAGCAAAACCGGCGTTCTTGCGTGATGCCATGAACAAGGCCTGGCCCAGCCGATCCATAAAGAGATTCCTGTTTGGCAAGCCGGTCAGCGCGTCGTGATTGGCCTCGTGCTGTAGTCGCAACAGGGTGCTGCGTAAAGGTTCGTCCAGTTCCCGACTCGTTGCAACAAAATGGGTTGCCTTGCCCTGCCGGTTCATGAAGGGACGAATATGCTTGTCTTCATTGAAGATTTCACCGTTCTTGCGCCGGTTGAAGAAGACTGCGCGGAAATCATTTCCGCTTTTTACCGTTGCCCAGAGATGCTTGTAGAAGTCGGCATCGTGAAGACCCGATCTCATGATTCTGGCGGGCTGTCCAAGCACTTCGTTGCGCGAATAGCCGCTGATCCGCTCAAAGGCCGCATTCACATAGCAAATAGTACCTTCTGTGTCGGTCACGATCACCATGTCGCTCTTCACCTCGGCGGCAGCCATCAGTGATTCCAGCTCCCTGTCCTGCCCCAGGTGCTGAGTGGCGCGGAAAAGACTCAGGAGAATGAAGTGGTGCCGCTCAACACTGACTCTTCTGACCGAAACGGTCAGAAGAAGACTTCCACCCGTGGTCGTATGTCCATTGAGATTCAACTGCAAGGCCTCCTGCTCCCAGAAGGTAGCGAAGGCAAGGTTGTAACCAGGTGTTTTTTTGCGCAGGGGCAAGGATGGGAGCAGTTTCGCGACATCGCATCCATCCAGCTCACCTTTTCTGCAGTTGAAAAGTAGCTCCATGGACGGATTGCAGAATCTGACGACACCATGCTTGTCCAGCAAGACCATCGGCCGCTCTGCATCTGAAGATCTGGATGCAGAGTCTACATCCCCTCTTACGAAGGACAAGTTGCCCTCTCGGAACAAGGCATGCATCGGATCGAGTTTGGTTTCCATCCTTCTGAACCCCTGGCAACGTGGTCTTGTTAAGTACTTATAAGAGCAACACCTTGTCCAAGTTACCGCAGGAGTATTCCGCCAGAAATACTTAAAAACTATTAATTAACCCATAAGTCACACAGATATTTCACAGAAAAATCCTGTTTTTATGACTTTTGAGAAAAATGATAAATATGAAAAAATACTTCATATGAATTTCCATACCGACTTTATGTCCAGGCCTTATGTCGTTTCCCACGCGTAGGCAGGAAGCGCTTTTAGAAGGCTACAAGGTCAAGATTAAGGACCGGGAGATGTCATGAAAATACCGGTGATCGGTATTTTTTCTACCCTGAACAGGGTAGTTTCGAAGGGAGCAAACGGTGCGCGCTCGCGGAATTCAGGTTGAAATAAGGCCCTCACGAATCGCGTACTTGGTCAGCTCTGCCACACCATGGAGATTGAGTTTTCGCATGATGTTGCGACGGTGCACATTGACGGTGGTTGGCGCGATGAACAGCACCTGGGCGATTTGCGGGGCCGTCTTGCCTTCGGCCAGCAGGCACAGCACCTCGCGTTCGCGCCGGCCCAGACGGCTGTCCTTGGACGGACCACGGGGAGCCCTTTCGTCACGTCGGGTGGCGTCGACGAGTGTCGCGGCGGCTTCTGGGCAAATATAGGTCTTGCCCTGGGCGACGTTCTTGATGGCGCGCACCAGTTCATCACAGGCTGCGGACTTGGCCACATAGCCCAGGGCACCAGCCGACATCATTTCAAGCACAAAGCGCTTGTAGACAAATGCCGACAAACCAACGACCTGCACCTTTGTGTGATGGGCAAGCAGCTCACGGGTAGCTTCAATACCACTGATGGTGGGCAGGCTGACATCCATGACCACCACGTCGGGTGACAAGGCCAGTACCAGCTCCTCAACTTCTCCCCCATCACTTGCTTCACCCACAACCTCGATGTCGGGAGTTCTTTCCAACAGGGTTCGCAGAGCCTCTCGGATCATTACGTGATCGTCAACCAACAGCACTCGAATACTCATTTCTGCCACTCCTGTGTAATGCGTTGGTCTGCGTTGGTCGTGGTTCCCTGCAAGGGAACGTTAAGGGTTACAGAGGTGCCGTCGCCGGGGATGCTGCGGACACCTACCGTTCCATCCAGGTAACCCAGACGCTCACGCAAGCTGAGGAGCCCGAAGCGTGGCCCACCGTTAGTGACGGGCAACGCATCGATGTCAAAACCGACACCCGCATCACTGACTTCGACGATCAGGCGCTGGCCATTTTCCACTTTCGCACTGATCGTCGCAGCAGTCACTTTGGCGTGCTTGACAACGTTGATCAGCAGTTCGCGCACAGCCCGGAACAGCGTCGCACCCACGGCAGGATCCAGCGGCTTGGCGGCGCCGTCATCCTCGATGTGCACCTCGAGCTTGTAGACGTAGCGAATCTCGTCAGCCAGCCACTCAAGCGCCGAAACCAGTCCAAGATCGTAGAGCATCGGTGGACTCAGCTTGAAGGACATGGTTCGCAAGGTCCGCACGGCCTGCTCAACCACGGTCAGGCTGTCGTCCAGCGCCTGACGCTGGGCGGCAGACAGATCCATCGCGCCCAGCGCAGAGAGTTTCAGCTTGATCACCGCGATCAGTTGCCCAAGATCGTCGTGCAGATCCTGCGCCAGCAGTCGGCGTTCCCGTTCCTCCGCCATGGCCAGAGCGGCAGCGAGTGCCCGGAGTTTTTCGGAACGCTCGCGCAACTCCCGCTCCCGTTCGTGCGCTTCGTCGAGGTTGCTGCTGGTCACCCGCGCTGTTTCAGCCGCCGCACGGCTTTCAGTGATGTCTGTGTAAGTCATGATGACGCCACTGATTCGCGTCTCCTCGGTGCGGTAAGGCATCACGCAGCGGAGATACCAACGCCCCTGTTCGGTTTGAAATTCAGACTGTATCGACGCCGCATTCACAAGAACCTTTTCTGCCACCTCTATCAGGTCGGCCCCGCCAAAGGACGAAGAAAAGTTGCGGATCGGCCGGCCGATGTCGCTGGGAATGAAATTGAACAGCTTCTGGGTCGCTGGCGAAAACCATTTGATCCGGAACTCCAGGTCCAGGCAGATCGTGGCGATGTCACTGCTGGCCAGCAGGTTCTCGAGATCGTCGTTGGAAATCTCCAGTTCATGGAGTTTCGCCTGGAGCTGCTGATTGACCGTGGTCAGTTCCTCATTGAGCGACTGCAGCTCTTCCTTGGAGCTTTCCAGCTCTTCGTTGAGGGATCTCAACTCCTCGTTGACGGAAACCACCTCTTCATTGGAGATGGTGAGATCCTCATTGGAGACCTCAAGGCACTCGATCGTACTCTGGAGATCGTCGCGGGTCGCCCGCAAATCATCCTCGAGCTGGCGAACCAGCGCCCCTTCAGCGCTTTTGTCTCCAGGGATCAGGGCGGGCTTCGGCTCACGCTGAAAAACCACCAGAAACAGGGCTCCCAGATCCCCCCCCGGAGCAGGAGTGACCGTCACCTGCAGGGGCTCAAAGCCGTCGCCACGTTTCATGCGCGCATCGGCAACCGTGACCGGTGCATCCCGCAAGGCGGCTTCGCGCAGCGCGGAACGCACCCGGGAACGCAAGCCATCACGCACCATGGCCAGCAAATCCTGAGTCGGCGTTCCCCGCGGACGAACCAGGAACTCTTCGGTCGGGCCACAAAAGTACAGCGCTTCGTAATTGCTGTTGACCAGCACGGAGGCAGGCGCGAAGCGATCAAGGATCAATTGCTGGGCGATGCTGCTCGCCTGGGTCAGACGTGGCGCGCTGCGTGTCGATGTGAATGTGCTACCGGCACGCACTTCGCCGGCTTGCGGCGTCAAGGCTGGCGCAACGCTGCGTGCCCTGCCCTCGCGCCGGTAAATGCGCCACGTTGCGGATATCGTCTTGAAAAGCTCGTTATGCCCGCCAATCGACTCGGCACTCCCCAGAAAAAGGCAGGCCTCCGGCCTCAAGGCAAAATGGAAAATGCCGATGATCCGGCGCTGAACCTCGGGCTCCAGGTAGATCAGGACATTCCGGCAACTGATCAAGTCCACCCGCGCAAAAGGCGGGTCGGCAAACAGGTTCTGAACGCCGAAGACCACCGCCTCGCGCAGCGTCTGGCTGACCTGGAAGCACTGATGGTCCGGGACTTCCACGAAGTAGCGGCGCAGCCGTGCCGGCGAAATCTGCGTGGCAATCCCCATCGGATAACGACCACGACGGCCGATCTCCAGCGCTTCGTCACTGGTGTCGGTAGCAAAAATCTGTACGGGGCACGTCTTGCGCGCCTGGCGCAGATTGTCGAGCACCAGCATGGCCATCGAGTAGGCCTCTTCTCCGCTCGATGTCCCCGGAATCCAGATGCGGATCGGCTCGTCCCGATTTTTGCCGGCTACGAGCGGAGCAATGACCTCCGTCTCAAGGATTTTCCAGGCTTCGGCGTCCCGGAAAAACTCCGTTACGCCAATCAGCAGGTCACGAAACAGTGCGTCGACCTCACCTGGTTCATTTTTCAGGACCTGTGCATAGTCGGCCTCGTGCAGCACACCGCGCAAACTCATCCTGCGCTGGATTCTCCGTCGCAAGGTGCCGCGCTTGTAGCCTGAAAAATCGTAACCGCGCTGTCCCTTGACGATGGCGAGCATGTCCAGCAATGCACTGCCGCCACTGCCTTCCTGAGTGGGTGACTCCGGGCTTGTGGCGTAGGGGTGCCGGGCATAGCGCACCAGCACCTCAGGCATTTTCTCTACCGGCAACACGTAGTTGGTCATGCCGGAGCCGATCGCACTGCGTGGCATCCCGTCGAACTGGGCTGTCGCCGGGTCTTGAACAAGCACAATGCCACCATTGGCAGAGATGGTTTTCAGACCCAGCGTACCGTCGGTTCCCGTGCCTGACAACAGAATGCCGATAGCCCTGGCACCACAGTCATCGCCGAGCGTTTGAAAGAGGTGGTCAATCGGTAATCTGGGGCGCTGCAGGTTGCTGCGTGCGATGAGGACCACGCAGCCCTTGCGCACTTCGATGTCCTTGTTCGAAGGCGACACGTACACGTGATTCGCCTCGAGCAGCATTCCGTTCTCGGCTTCCTTCACCGGCATGCTCGTGCACTTGCCGAACAGCTCTACCGCCAGGCTGGCAAAACTTGGATCCAGGTGCTGAAGAACCACAAACGCAATGCCGGTATCGGCAGGCATCACCCTGAACAACTTGCGAATGGCGTCATAGCCCCCTGCAGAAGCGCCGATCCCGGCGACACATGGCCCTGAAGAGGAAGGCTCCTGAAAGGATGGCTCTAAAGAATCGGGTCTTGCATTCTTGGTATCGATGCTGTGGGCGCTCTTGACGCGACGCCTGGGAATAGCTTTGGCAGGCAAAATACTCACTCTCACAATTCGCTCAGCACCCTCGCTCGCATGAGTACAGATGCGAGCAGTTCCCGACTCTCTGATGCCGGGGTCTTTATTGGTAAGTTTCGGACACTTTCCAGAATCGCGCAAGCGTGTTAAACAAGTCCTTGGCGACAATCGAGGCGAGCTAACGGAAAACGAAATTTTATTTTTACCGCCACTGTCAAGTGACGTAGTTCCATATAAAAATCAGACAACTCATCGAGTGAGTTCAAAGCTGGCGCCGATAGCCGCAGGGTACTCCTTTCGGCGACAGGACAAGCTGCCAGAGTTGATTGACGCGGGCCCGGAAGCTGCCTGCACAGGCCAGCAGGTAAAAGCGCCACATACGACGAAAGCGCTCGCCGTAACGGGGAGCAAAGGAAGGCCACGCCTGCTCAAAGCGCTCATGCCAAGCCAGCAGAGTGGGATCGTAGTCGGCACCGAAATGCTGCACATCCTCAATGAGAAATCCTTGCTCGCAAGAATCAAAAATCTGGCTCAGTGAAGGCAATTCGCAATTGGGAAAAATATGGCGATCGATCCAGGGATCGGTCGGGATCCGGCCAGCGTTTCTGCCAATTGTGTGCAAAAGAAATACCCCGTCGTCACTCACGCTACGCCGGACCATCTCGAAAAAGCCCTGGTGGTTCTTGCGCCCCACGTGCTCGAACATGCCCACAGAAGCAACCCGCTCGAAGCGCTGGTGGCCACTGCGATTGAACTCCCGGTAATCCTGCAAACGAAACTCGACCGGCAAACCGGCACAGCGGAGGCTGCCATGCTCGGCCTGCTCGCGTGAAATGGTCAGGCCCAGGCATTGCACGCCATAGTTCTCTGCCGCGAACTTCATGAGGCTGCCCCAACCGCAACCGATATCCAGCAGACGCATTCCCGGCTGTAGTCCGAGTTTGCGGCAGATGAGGTCGAGCTTGGCGGTCTGCGCGGCCTCAAGGGAGTTGGTTTCGGCCCAGTAGCCGCAACTGTAGGTCAGGTGGCTGTCGAGCATGGCCGCGAAAAAATCATTGCCAAGATCATAGTGATGCTCGCCTACCCGCCAGGCACGACGTATGTTTTGCAGGTTGAACAGGCGTGCCCGCAGGCCCTGCATCAACACGGAAAAATTGTTCACCTGTTCGTCAAGGCGCGCCGCGAGGATTCGGGCGATGAACTCATCCAGCCGCGGGCAATCCCACCAGCCATCCATGTAGCTTTCACCCAGCCCGAGACTTCCGCAGGCCAGTATCCGCTCCGCGGTCTGCGGATGATGGATAAGCATGTCATAAGAACGGCCGCCATTGATCTTGACGTCGACTTCGGCGAGCAAATCCGACATGAGCTGCGAAGCGCTTGCCGACGGTCTCTTCCACCTGCGCCGGGCCATCGCACTTCGCGTCTCCGAGCTTGGCGAGGTGAACATGGCCGATTCCACGGGAATCCCGTTTGGCTTTGGCCCGGAGAACACTATTGAATTCCACTGCCGGTGAGCACTGGCAATGCGTCAAGTCTTTTCTGTGAAACGACAACAACGAGTGTCGACAGGCCGCAGAGTTCGCATTGCATCGCCCGCGCGGCACGAATTGCTTCAATGGGTGTGGAGAAATCAACAAAAAAGAAACGGCTTTTGCTATGACCAATGATCGACTCCGGAATCCGGAATACGCCGATCACTTTCCCGTAATTTTCCGAGATCATTTTTATCCGGTCAATAACCGGCAAATCGGAATCAACCCCCGATAAAGCATCCAGATCCGGCTGACGCGACTTCGTTGCAAAGTCCCTGCAACTCATGATCATTAAAAACCTTTCTGCTCATAAAAGAGGGATAAGACAGAAGAATACGTCCTGTAGAAAACCACAAAAATACACATTTTTCGTATTTTCACTACTGCAAAGTGAGTAGTCGCAAGCTGTGAATCCTGACTTTTCAAGGAATTCAAGAAAACTTGGTACGTTCACAAACCGGAATATCCTAGGCTTTTCGGCGACAGCAGCACCAACCACTACACACTTACTAGTAATTTAATTAGTCTGATTTCCGTATTGTTATCGAAAAGAGAACAAATTTAATATCTATCCGCATAAGAAAACAAATCTACAAGAAATCACGCCGAGGGAGCCGGAACTTTTACCTCCGGATCAACGATTTGCAGAGTATTTTTTGCACTGGAGAATAAGAGATGTCAAACATTGCCATTCCCCCTGGATTCCATCCAGTCCGCCCTGATCGAATTTTTCCAGCGAAAAAACACGATGCGTACAAGACCAGGGAGCAGCTGCCGGATCCGACGGCCTGCCTGCATTGCCATGCGGTCTTCTCACAGGGGCACTGGACATGGAATTCCATTCCTGACAATGCCAACTATACGATCTGCCCAGCCTGCCACCGCGAGAATGACCGTTGTCCGGCTGGCATCGTCACTTTGACGGGGCCGTTTTTCGCGGTGCATCGCTCGGAAATCATGGGACTCTTGCGCAATGAGGAACTGTGCGCACGGCAACACGACCCGCTCAAGCGAATCATGAGTGTCGAACATCAGGACGGCGGCGTGATCGTCACGACAACCGATACCCATCTTGCCCGCGCCATTGGCGAAGCCATCCACCACGCCTACAGGGGCGATTTCCAGCTTCATTACAACCCGGAGGAGGAGATTCTCCGGGTCCACTGGGCACGCTGACCGTTTCGACGCACAGCAGACCTGAACGGTCTGGCTTCGCATTTTATTGTGCGAACCAGGCCGTTCAGGCTTTGAAACGTCAGGTGCCGACAGGCAGGGGCAGCGCAAAGACGTCACTTCTGCACCGGCAACTTGTAAGCGGACATTTAAACCCAGCCCCCGAGCCACTGCGCAAAAGCGGCCTCCAGCCTGTCTTTCCCGTTTGTTTACCTTGTTCGCGATGCGAACGAATCCGGTTCTCCCCAGTCGACTGAAGCCATGGAAGCATGTAGCGTCTGCCTCTCAAGGCTCACCAACGAATGCAGCGGAGTAAACGAGTGAAAAAAAGCTTGATCCTGGCCCTTCTGACTGTCGCGTTCTCAACGCAGGCGATCTCCTTGGAGCCGTCCTCGACACTGCGCCTCGCGCCGACCAAGGAACAAGCCCAGACGGCTTACCTGAGCGCACAGCTTCTGGGCCGTTACCATTACAAGACCCAGCCCCTCGACGATGCGCTGTCGGAAAAGATTTTCGACCGCTATCTCAAATCCCTCGATCCGGAACGGCTGTTCTTCACCCAGAGCGATGTGGATGCGTTTTCCGAGGCGCGCACCCGCCTCGACGACGCGATCCAGCGAGGCAACCTGGCGGTTCCCTTCGCCATGTTCCAGCGCTATGAACAACGTGCGGTCGAGCGCCTGAGCACCGCCCGCGAGCAGCTCAAGCAGGGCTTCGACTTCAGCCAGAAGGAAAGCTACCCTTACGCCCGCGACAAGGCCCCGTGGCCGCGGGACGATGCCGAAGCCCGCGACCTGTGGCGCAAGCGTGCCAAGAACGACTGGCTGCGCCTGAAGCTCGCCGGCAAGGACGACAAGGCGATCCGCGAAACCCTCGAAAAACGTTACGACAACTATCTGGCGCGCACCCAGCGCAACAAGAGCGACGACGTTTTCCAGATTTTCATGAACGCCTTCGCGATGTCCATCGAGCCCCACACCAACTACCTGGGGCGTAGCGCATCGGACGATTTCGACATTTCCATGCGCCTGTCCCTGGTCGGGATCGGCGCGGTACTGCAGGAGCGGGACGAGTACATCACCATCCGTGAACTGGTCGCAGGCGGTCCGGCGGCCAAGTCGGGCAAGCTCGCGGTGGGCGACCGCATCGTCGGCGTGGGTCAGGCCGACGGCAGCGTCTCCGACGTGGTTGGTTCGCGGGTGGATGAAGTCGTCAAGCTGATCCGCGGCACCAAGGACACCAAGGTCCTGCTCGACATCCTGCCCGCCGAGAGCGGCCCGGACGGCAAGCACAAGCTCATCTCACTCGTCCGTGACAAGATCAAGCTCGAAGAGCAGGCTGCCAAAAAGTCGGTCATCAAGGTCAGCGAAGGCGCCGTCCAGCGCAAGGTCGGCGTCATCACCCTGCCCACCTTCTACGAAGACTTCGAAGGCCGCCGGCGTGGCGACAAGGAATTCCGCAGCGCCAGCCGCGATGTGGTGCGTCTTATCGATGAGCTGAAGAAGGAAAAAGTGGACGGGCTCCTGATCGATCTGCGCAACAACGGTGGTGGTTCGCTGCGCGAGGCCGTTGAACTGACCGGGCTCTTCATCGACAAGGGGCCGGTGGTCCAGCAACGTCGTCCGGACGGCAAGATCGGCGTGGAAAGCGACGACAATGCCGGCGTGGCGTGGGACGGCCCGATGGCGGTACTGATCAACCGGGGCTCCGCATCGGCATCCGAAATTTTCGCAGCGGCGCTGCAGGATTACGGCCGCGCACCGATCATCGGCGAATCCAGCTTCGGCAAGGGTACGGTCCAGACCCTCATCAACCTCGATGAAGTTGCCAAGAACGACAAGCCAAAGTTCGGCGAACTGAAGATGACCGTGGCCCAGTTCTTCCGGGTCAATGGCGGCACGACCCAATTGAAGGGCGTCACGCCGGACATCCGCTTCCCGTCCATCGCCGATCCGGACAGCTATGGCGAATCGAGCTACGACAACGCCCTGCCGTGGATCCAGATCGATGCTGCGACCTTCAAGCCAGCCGGCAACCTGAAGGACGTCGTGCCCGCTCTGCAGAGCCGCCACCAGGCCCGCATCGGCAAGGACAAGGAGTTTCAGTTGCTGCTCGAAGACGTCGCTGAAATCCGGCGTCTGCGCGAAACCAAGCTTATCTCACTCAACGAGACAGAGCGGCGCAAGGAAAAGGAGACCCAGGAAGCTCGCCTGAAGGCCCGCGAAAAGGGTGATGCCAAGGACAAGCTGGCCGCCATCCGTGACGACGGCCTGCAATCGGGTGAACGCAGTCTCGCCGCCGATCTGGCCGCCGAAAAAGCCCGTAAGGACGTCAAGGATGTACTGCTTGACGAAGCCGCCCGCATCGTCGCCGACGAGGCCGAACTGAGCAACGCCAAGCCCCAGCTTGCCATGCGCGAAAAGGCCAAGGCGGCCGGTCAGGCCATTCGTTAAAGCCCCTGACAGTTTCAGCAGGCAAAAAAATGGCGGCCAGCGAGGGTCGCCATTTTGCATTGTGTCCCGCAGCGTGCATTGGCACGCCCGGGGCAAACACGGTCTTACTTGTTGACCGCGTCCTTCAGCTTGGAGCCGGCAGAGAACTTGGGTTGCTTGGAAGCGGAAATCTGGATTTCAGCACCAGTTTGCGGGTTACGACCGACACGGGCAGCACGCTCGCCAACGGCGAAGGTGCCGAAACCGACGAGGGTCACGCTTTCGCCCTTGGCCAGAGCTTCGGTAATGGTTTCAATAACGCCATCAACGGCACGGCCGGCATCAGCCTTGGTCAAACCACTCTTGCCAGCCAGCGCATCGATCAATTCAGTCTTGTTCATAGCTCGTAATTAGTAATGAAAGAAATGGGTGGATACAGGAGCTGAAACAGGTGACGCCTTACGCCTGCAGCGCATTACACCACCCGCGGGCGGTAGCTTACCTTGCTCTTTTCCAGCTGTGGCACCAATCTCGAGGATTTCCGCAACTTTGTCGCCTGAAACCCATGCTTTCACGCCAAAGCCAGCTCACGCATGCGTTCCAGGGCTTCCTCTATGCGGTCTACGGCCACCACCCGCATCCCCGGGATCTCGTGCTTCGGCGCATTCGCCTTGGGCACCAACGCCACTGTGAAGCCCAGTTTGGCCGACTCTTTGAGGCGTTCCTGACCGCGTGGTGCCGGCCGGATCTCTCCCGCCAGGCCCACCTCGCCAAACACCACCAGCTCGCGCGGCAGCGGCCGATTGGTCAGCGACGAGACGATCGCCAGCAGCACGGCCAGATCGGCTGCCGGCTCGGCAATCTTCACACCACCGACCGCATTCACGAACACGTCCTGGTCGAAGCACACCACGCCGGCGTGCCGGTGCAGCACTGCCAGCAGCATGGCCAGCCTGTTCTGCTCCAGCCCGACTGACAGGCGCCGCGGACTGGGGCTGTGGGCGGTATCGACCAGCGCCTGAATCTCCACCAGCAGCGGTCGCGTGCCCTCCTGAGTGACCAGTACACAGGATCCGGGTACCTGCTGCTGTCCGTGCTGGGACAGAAAGATTGCCGACGGGTTGGAAACGCCCTTCAGGCCTTTGTCAGTCATCGCGAAAACGCCCAGCTCGTTCACCGCACCAAAGCGGTTCTTGAACGCCCGCACCAGCCGGAAGCTGGAGTGGGTGTCACCCTCGAAGTACAGCACCGTATCGACGATGTGCTCGAGCACCCGCGGACCGGCCAGAGTGCCATCCTTGGTAACGTGGCCGACCAGGATCAGCGTGGTGCCGCTCTGCTTGGCAAAGCGTGTGAGCTGGGCTGCGCATTCGCGGACCTGTGCCACCGAGCCCGGCGCCGAGCCAAGGGATTCGGAATAGACGGTCTGGATCGAGTCGATCACCGCCACGTCGGGACGCTCGGCACGCAAGGTGCCGAGAATACGTTCCAGGTTGATTTCCGGCAGCAGTTGCAGGCTGCGGGCGTCCAGCTGCAGGCGTGAGGCCCGCAGGGCCACCTGCTCGGCCGACTCCTCACCGCTCACGTAGAGCGCCTTGAGTGTGCCCGAAAGGAGCGACAGGGCCTGTAGCAAAAGCGTGGACTTGCCGATGCCCGGATCGCCGCCGATCAGCACCACCCCGCCCGGCACCAGGCCGCCGCCCAGCACCCGGTCGAATTCGTCGATGCCGGTCGGCACGCGGGGAGATTCTCGCGGGCTGATGTCGGCCAGCGTCTGCAGGCGCCCGGTTTCACCGGCAAGGGCATTGAAGCGCTTGGCCACCGGTGGCGCTTCGGGTTCGACGATGGACTCGATCAGGGTGTTCCAGGCCTGGCAGTGGGGGCACTGACCTTGCCAGCGGGGCGACTTGCCACCGCACTCGGAGCACACATGGACCGTTTTCGTCTTGGCCATCAGGCCTGTGCTCCGCGTACCGTCACCGGTACCCGCGCAGCCAGCGCACAGAACAACTCGTAACTGATGGTGCCGGCGGCGGTAGCCACCTCGTCGGCGGACAGGCCATCCCCCCAAAGGGTGACAGACGTGCCGATGCCGACATCCGGGAGGTGGGTCAGGTCGCAGGCGAGCATGTCCATCGACACCCGCCCGAGGATGCGCGTGCGGCGCCCGCCGGCGAGGATCGGTGTACCGGTGGGGGCATGGCGCGGGTAGCCGTCGGCATACCCGCAGGCCACAACACCAACACGCGTCGGCCCTGTTGCCTCGAAAGTGCCACCGTAGCCCACCCGGTCACCGGCGTCGATCTCCTGCACACCGATGATCTCGCTGGTGAGGGTCATGACCGGACGCAGGCCGATGGCCTCGGCGCTCAGCATGCCGGGCATCGGCGAGCCGCCGTAGAGCATGATGCCGGGCCGCACGATGTGCCCGACAGCTTCCGGGAAGCGCAACAGCGCGGCCGAATTGGCGAGACTGACGGGCAGCTCAAGCCCCTCGGTCAGGCGCTTGAAGAAGGCCAGCTGGGTCCCCACGCCCGTCTCATCGTCGGCACGGGCGAAATGGGTCATCAGGGTGATCTCGCGCACCCCGGGCACCGCACGCAGACGCGCCAGGGCAGTCGCAAAGTCGTCGGCGCGAAAGCCCAGCCGGTTCATGCCGGAATTGATCTTTAACAGTACGTCCAGCGGTCCGGCCAGTGCCGCCCGTTCGAGCATGGCCAGCTGGGTTTCGCTGTGGATCGCCGGGGTCAGCCCGAGGGCGACCACCTCAGCCAGGTCGGTCGGCTCGAAAAAACCTTCCAGCAGGGCGATTGGCTGGGTCAGGCCGGCAGCGCGCACGGCACGGGCTTCGGCAAGATCGAGCAGCGCGAAGCCGTCGGCGATGTCACCGAGGGCGCGGAGCGCCTGATCGAGGCCGTGGCCGTAGGCGTTGGCCTTGATGACGGCAAAGGCCCGGGCATGGCCGGCACGTTTTTTGGCGAGAAGATAGTTGTGACGCAGGGCCTCCAGGTCGATGGAGGCACGGATCGGACGAGGCATGGTTTTCAGTTTTTGGTGGCAGACGACATGCGGACGATTTCCTCGGTGACGAAATCGGCAAAGGTATTGACGAGGCGAGAGCGGAACTTGTCCTTCAGCACGATGACTTCAAGCGGGGTATACAGGCGAGGCTCGAGAGGAATGCCCACCAGTCGCCCGGCCTTCACCGCACTGCGGATGGCCGCCGCCGAAGCGATCGCGACACCGAACCCCTTGGCAACCATGTGCTTGACCGTAGACAGACTGCCGAGTTCGGCGGTGACGTTGAGGTCTTCGAAGGGGATTCCGGCGGAGGCAAAGAACTGGTCCACCAAATCGCGAATGGCATTGCCCGGTTCCCGATGGATCAGCGGATACATCACCAATTGCTCGGCCCGCACTGACTTTTCGCCGGCCAGCGGATGGTCGGGGGCCACGATCAGTTGCAGTTCATCCGTGCCAGCCCGGCGCCGGTCGAGGGTCGGCTGCTCGGTAACGATCTCGATCAGGCCGACGTCCAGGTTGCGGTCCATCACCCGGCTTTCGATCAACTGGGAGTTACCCACCGAGACCCGCGGGATGACCCGCGGATAGCGCCGCTTGAAACCTTCCAGCAGGAAGGGCAGCCAGTAGCCGGCGATGGTCGTGCTGGTGCCCAGGTGAAGAATGCCGGAGAGTTCGTCGGTCAACTCGGAGACTCGCGACTCGAGCTCGTCGGTCAGGCCGAGGATTCGTTCGGCGTAGGCCATGACCAGCTCGCCGGCCGCCGTCAGGGTGACCCGCCCGTGACCCCGATCGAACAGGCGGGTGTTGTATTGCTCTTCCAGCTGTTTGATCTGGAAGGTCACCGCCGGCTGCGTCATGAACAAGGCTTCGGCGGCACGGGTAAACGAACCGTGCCGGGCAACCGCGTGAAAAACCTGGAGACGACGATCCGCCATGGCTCATAAATCCGGTTTATGAATACCCTATTGAATCACAACATTGATCTCGTCGCCAGAAGTGGTCATGGCCTTCGTGGTATAAAGCGCCGTCCATAAAATTCACCGAGCTTCCATCTCCCGGCGATGCCCTTCGGTTTCTACATGATCATGGCTGCGCAGTTCTTTTCTGCGCTCGCCGACAATGCCTTGCTGATTGCTTCCATCTATGTGCTTCGGGAGATGCAGTCCCCCCAGGAATACGAACCGCTGCTCAAGCTGTTCTTCACCCTGTCGTACGTGCTGCTGGCGGCCTTTGTGGGCGCCTTTGCGGACTCGATGCCCAAGTGGCGGGTGATGCTGATCAGCAACACCATCAAGATCTTCGGCTGCTCGATGATGTTTTTCGGTATCCATCCGCTGGCCGCCTACGCCATTGTCGGGCTCGGCGCGGCGGCCTATTCGCCCGCCAAGTACGGCATTCTTACCGAGTACCTGCCCCATCGCCTGCTGGTGGTGGCGAACGGCTGGATCGAAGGCCTGACGGTGGGCGCAATCATCCTCGGGACGCTGGTAGGCGGCATGCTCATCAAGCCGGCCATCTCCCAGACCCTCCTCGGGTTTGATCTGCCCCTGATCGATACCGGCATAGACACCGTGCCCGAAATGGCGCTGACCGTGGTCGGCATCCTCTACCTGACAGCCGCCCTGTTCAACCTCAAGGTGCCGGATACCGGGGTTGACCATAAAGTCCTCAAGAAAAACCCCCTCTACCTGCTGCACGACTTCAACCACTGTCTGCGTCTCTTGTGGCGCGACAAGCTGGGTCAGATCTCCCTGGCAACCACCACCCTCTTCTGGGGGGCTGGCGCGACCCTGCAATTCATCGTGATCAAGTGGGCCGAGCAGGCGCTGCATCTCGACCTGTCAAAGGCTTCCATGCTTCAGGGCGTGGTCGCCATCGGGGTAGCGATCGGCGCGATCCTGGCGGCCAAAATGGTATCGATGAAGGCATCGGTCAAGGTGATTCCTCTGGGCATCGCCATGGGGATCATCGTGAATGTGATGGTCTTTGTCACCGACATCAATCTGGCCATGGCCCTGATGGTGCTGATCGGTGCCCTGTCCGGTTTCTTCGTGGTGCCGATGAATGCGCTGCTGCAGCACCGCGGGCATATCCTGATGGGGGCCGGCCATTCCATCGCCGTCCAGAACTTCAACGAAAACCTGTCGATCCTGATCATGACGGGGCTGTACGCCTTCCTGATCAGCTCGGACTTCTCCATCAATACGGTCGTTATTGCCTTCGGTCTGTTCGTGGCAGGCACCATGTACATGGTCAAGCGTCGCCACGACGCCAACCAGCGAGAGTTCGATTCGGTTGCCGAGTTGAACGAAGAACACCACTGATTCATCCGGCGGGGCGCCCTGCCCCGCCAGGCCTTTTTCCTGCCTATTCGGTGCCGTCGAGAAGCTTGTGCGCCTCGGCATGACGGTACATGTCGAGAACACTCGACAGGCCCGTCTTCTGGCGAATACCGGTCTGGTAGTTGGCCACCGTCTTGGCGCTCAGGAACAGACGGATCGCAATCTCCTCCACCGTCCGGCCCGCAGCCAGAAGACGAAAAATCTCGAACTCGCGCAGTGACAGTGCCAGATGCGACGGCGTCCCGCCCGCTGACAGCGCCCCGGCCACATCAGGCGACAGGGGGCGTTCTCCCCGGGCCACCTGGCGCACCGCTTCGATCAGCGAATCCGGATCGCTGCTTTTGGTGAGATAGCCATCGGCCCCCGCCCGCAGGGCCTGACCGACCATGGCCGGGCTGTCGTGCATGGAGAAGATCAGCACGCGCAGGCCCGGCCGGCGCAGCTTCACGCGAGCCAGGGTTTCGAGCCCGCCACGACCGGGCATCGACAGATCCAGCACCAGCACGTCGGCCGCGTGGGAAGCGAACCACTGGCAGGCGGCATCGCTGTCGCCGAAATCCGCCACCACTTCCATGTCGTCTTCGAGTTCCAGCAGGCGCCGGTAACCGGTACGCACGACCGCGTGATCGTCGGCCAGCACGACCCGCAGCTTGCCGCTCACCGTGCAGTCTCCACCGGCAGTCGGGCCGCCAGGCACAGGCCGGGGCGTGCCGCGCCTTCCGTGGCCGGGCCGATGTCGATGTATCCGCCGTGGGCCCATACCCGCTCGCGGATGCCGGCCAGTCCGTTGCCGTGGCAGATCGCCGTTTCGAGGACGGCAATGCCCACGCCGTCGTCACTCACTGTCCAGCACAGCGTGTTGGGCGAATCAGTGGAAAGGCGCAGGGAGATGTCCACCCGACGGGCATCGGCGTGGCGGGCAATATTGGCAAGGGCTTCCTGGGTCATGCGGTAGAGGGTCAGGCTGAGTTCGCGGGGAAGGCGCAGATCCACCGGCTCCACGGCGAGACGGTAGGCACTGCGCTGACCGGGTGCATCCTGCCAGCTTTTGACCAGTTCGTGCAGAAGCGGGGGCAGGCTCACCGTCTCCGGCACATCGTCCGTTGCCCCTTGGGGCTGCAACTGACGCAGCAGCGTGCGAATTCCATGGTGGATCGTCGCACTCTGGCTTTCCAGATCGAGCACCACGCCATGCACGCGCGGATTGTCCGCCGTCTGGCGCATCAGGTAGGCCACATTGGCGCGCAGGGCTGTCAGCCCCTGGCCAAACTGCTCGTGAAGTTCAATGGCCAGACGCGCCCTTTCGTCCTCCTGCAGGGTCAGCATCTGCAAGGACAGGCGCTTCTGCTGCGCCTCGGCCGTGGCAAGGGCTTCAGCCAGGTGATTGAGAGCCCCTGCGATGTGGTCCAGTTCCTTCACCGGCAGACGCGGCAGACGGATGCTGAAATCGCGCTTGCGATAGGTGGCAATCGCTCCGACGATGCCGCGCAGCGGCACAAACGCGTAGCGCACTGCCCAGTAGAGGCCGGCCAGCATGGCCAGACCATAGGCGAGGAACAGGCCGGCCATGCCGGCGATGTTGGCGAGGGCTTCCGCTTTCTCGCTGGCCGGGTTGGAAATCAGCGTGGCCTGGAAGCTGCTGCCGTCGGCCCGACGCAGTTGCAGGCGGGTCTGGCCGGCATCGGTGGCCAGTGCGGTGGGGATGAGGATCTGCCCGGCGTCGTCCTGCAGCTGAAAATCCAGGTGGCGCAGGACGCCGGAGCGACTGATCTCCCGCAGCTTGTCCACCTGTTGATCGAGCGCCTGGCGGTCAACGCTCTGCAGGGCTGCCAGTTCGCCGACAAGCCGGGCCACCTGGTCAGCCCCCTGGCTTTCCTGGCGGATGTCGAGTTGGGCCCGCGCGGCGGCCAGCGCCAGCACGACGCTGAAGCAGGCCGCAGAAATCCACGCCGCGCGGCGCATCAGGAGGCTGGTCATGTCCATGAACGGGCCCCTGCAAAACACTCAAAGCGTGTAGCGCAGCCCTACCCACAGGGTGCGCGGGGCGCCCGGAGCGTAGAAGGTCGAGCCGACCTGCGGGTAATCGCCGCCCGCGTTTTGCCCGAAGGGCTGAGTGAGCACTCCGCCGCTGGCAGAAAACGCCGTGGAACCCAGTTGGGCCGCGGTGGTGAACTCACGGTCGAACAGGTTGTTGACCTGGCCAAAGACCTGCAGGCCGCGGCTGACCTGGTAGCGGGCGGTCAGGTTCATCACCGTGTAACCCGCCGAGCGCCCGGAGCCGAGGTAGTGGGAGCCATCCGCCCGGTGCTGGTTGTTTTCGTTGCCGCGCGCATAGGAACCTGAAACGCCGATCAGGTCGGTCCCGACGGTCAGCGCAGAATTGACACGGTAGTTGGCCGAGGCTTTGAGCAGATGCTCGGGAATCAGCGGAATGCGGTTACCCGGCTTGATCTGGATCGCCCCTTCCAGGCCGGCCCCCTCTTCGTTGGTGCTGTTGCCGGTGCCACCGACCTCCTCCGGGGTCTGGTAGGTCGCATCGAGCCAAGTGTAGTTGACTGCCAGGCTGAGGGCACCCAGACGGGTACTGCCACCCAGTTCAAGGCCCTGCCGGCGCGTCTTGCCGAAGTTCTTGAAGTAGCCGAAACCGGACTGGTCATCGGCCACGAAAAGAATGTCGTTATGGTTGTCGGCGCGGAACAGGCCGGCATTCCAGACAGTGTTGGCGTTAAGTTGTCCGCGCAAACCCAGATCCCAAGTCTTGGTCACGACCTGCTTGAGGGGCGGATCTCCGGCCATGGCGTTGGGCAGCTTGCAGGGGTTGTCCGGGTTGGCACAGCCCAGTTCGACGGAGGTCGGGGTGCGGCTGCCTTCGCTGTAACCCACGTAGGCGTTCCAGGCAGGGGACGGGGCGAAGGTGAGGCCAAGTGCGGGATTGAAGCGGTCGAAGGTGTGGTTGCCGTCGAGGGAGTCGATGCCGCCACCCGGGTTCAGGTTGTCCTGGTTCTTGATCACGGTCCGGTTGTAGCGGCCCGACAAGGTGGCATGCCAGTGCCGATTGAGCGACAGCGTGTCGGTGGCAAAGAGGCTCCAGGTGCGGGTACGACCACCCAGGTTCACCCGTGAATCGAGGGCGGACTCGCCGGCACCCGCATTCTGGGAGCCGTCAGCATAGGCATTCACCGGCGTCACGCTACGATCGGCGTTGATGTAGCCGTACTGGCCAGACTGTTCGAAGTGGATGTTGCTCTGGTCGTACGCGGCGCCGGCGATGAACAGGTTCTTGCGCCCGGCCAGGTCATTCGACAGGGATAGCTGTCCGGACAGGCCAAGGCTTTCCTGCGAGGTTCGGGTGGTGTTGATCAGGCCCGTACATTTCTCGTTCGGCTCGTCAGCCAGCAGGGTGTTGGCGATGCAGCGCCAGTAAGGAAAAGGCGTATTGCCCGCATTCGCGCCGGCGGTAGGGAAACCGCTGTAGCCAGCAGCCGTCAGCGCATCCCGTTCGGTCTGATTCGGTTGATAGACCTGGTTCTCGAGGGCGTTCTCGTTCAGATCGCCGTTATAGGTCGAGCTGTTGATCTTGCGGTAATACACGTTGCCCGACAGCAGCGTGGTGTCGTTGAGGCTGTGCTTGCCGGTCAGGTTCAGGAACATCGACCGGTTCTTGGTAATGTCCGGCTGGGTGTAAATGCCGCTGTAGTCCTGCTCCAGCAAACGACCTTCCTGCAAGCCGTTGCCGTTCATCTTGTTGTCGGCGTAGGAAATGGCCAGATCCAGGTCGCTACGGGCATCCTGCCAGCCAAACTTGCCGAACACCTGGCGAATCTCGGACGGGGAATTGGTGCGCCAGCCGTTCTCCTGGAACTGATTGGCGGTGATGAACCACTCCAGACCCTTGTCGTTGAAGCCGCCGTGCTCGATCTCGATGGAGCGACGCCCGTAGGAGCCGGCCGTGACTTGCACCGACGAGCCCGGATGACTGCGCCCTTCCTTGGTCTGGATGGCCAGCGCACCACCCAGCGTGTTAAGGCCGAACAGCGGATTGGAACCCGGCATCATGTTCATCGAGGCAATCGCCGCCTTGGGAATCAGATCCCAGCTCACCACGTCGCCGAAGGGCTGGTTGATACGCACCCCGTCGAGGTACACCGACAGCCCCTGAGGCGTGCCAAGGAGCGGCGAGGCGGTATAGCCGCGGTAGTTAACGTCCATCTGGAAGGGATTGCCCTGCACTTCATTGACGTGCACGCCGTTCAGCTTGCGGTTCATGAAGGAGGCGACATCCAGCGCCTGACTGTTGTCGATGTCCTGTGCGGTGACGGCCTGCACCGGCGCCGCAATGTGGCTGATCGGCAGCTCCAGGCCAGGCAGCGGGGTCTGGCCGATGACGGTCACGGTCGGCGCCACACCGGTCAGCTCATCAGCCGCCTGGGCCGTAACGGCGAAGGCGGCGCCGAGGGCGAGTACCAGCGGGCGAAGACGCAGGCCAGGGGCTTGAGACTGGCGGGAAACGTGGACGGAAATATCGCGCTTGGGGTGCTGCATGGCTTGTCTGCCTCCGGTTTTTGTATTTCCGCGAAGGCTACGCAAGGAGCGGTGATTTCACTATGGGAGAAATTCCCGACGCGGGCTTGCGCTTGACGCAGCGCAGCGTGAGCAATAGAATGCAAATCGTTCGCATTTGCATTAATCGAGCAGGCCAGTCAGGTCACGACTTGTGATGCGAACAAATCTCAGCCAGCCAGCTACAGCCAAAGGGCATGTCGCAAGCCAGCCAGGATGCTTCCCGACTGGAGACCGACATGAATGCAGCCATCCCCGCGCCACGTGCCGCAGTGCCACAACTGCAGGCCCCCTTCCCGACTCAGGCTCCGGCCGGAAGGGCTTCCTCTGCCCGCCGCAGCCTTGTTGGCATGGGCGTGGCCACCCTGCTCCACGGGACGCTGCTGGCCGTGATTGTTGCCAACATCGGCGAATTCAGCGAACCGATCACGCCGCCGCAGCCCTACATGACGGTCAGCCTGGTTTCCCCCAGCGAGCCGACGCCAAAACCGGCTCCGCGCCCCGAGCCCGTCAAGACGAAGGAAAGCAAGCCGACTCCGACCGTCCAGCCCAAGCCGGTCGCAGCCAGCAAACCGACGCAGCAAACCATTCTCACCTCCGCGGCCACTGCCGCTAATCCGGTGGAAATCTCTGCACCAGTTGCGCAAGCCGCACCCTCTACGCCCCCCGCACCGGGCCCGGCGAAAGAAGCCCCGGTGGCCATGGTTTCCCCAAAATTCGACGCGGCTTACCTGTCCAACCCGGCGCCACCCTACCCCACGCCGTCAAAACGCATGGGTGAAGAAGGCCGCGTGCTGCTCAAGGTCCATGTGGGTGCCGACGGTCGTCCGCTGGAGGTCAGCATCGCCCAGAGCAGCGGCTTCCCGCGGCTCGACGATTCGGCCCGCGAAACAGTGCTGCGCCACTGGCGCTTCGTGCCCGCCCGGCAAGGCGACCAGGCTGTTGCCGGCAGCGTCAAGGTACCCATCATTTACACACTCAACTCTGCGTCCTAGGAAGGAAACCCCATGAACGAATCCACTTTCAGTTTTGGCCAGATCTGGGCCCAGGGCGACACGGTATCCCACGCCGTCGCCATCATCCTGATCCTCATGTCGCTGGCCTCCTGGTCGGTGATCTTCGTGAAGGCCTGGAGTCTGGTGCAGTTACGCCGGATGAGCAGCGGCGCCAAGCAGTTCTGGCACGCCACCAGTTTCGATGAAGGCATGGCGGCCCTCAGCCCGAACAAGGACGACAACCCCTTCCACGCCCTGGCCACCCTCAGCACCGAGGCCGTCAATCACCACGTCAATCACCAGAACGAGCTGCACGGCGTGCTCAACCTGAACGACTGGATCACCAGCACCATGCGCCAGTCGATCGACGATGCCACCGGCCGCATGCAGGGCGGGCTGTCGATTCTCGCCTCGGTAGGCAGCACGGCACCGTTCATCGGCCTGTTCGGCACGGTGTGGGGCATCTACCACGCGCTGATCGGCATCGGCGCCGCCGGTCAGGCGACTCTCGACAAGGTCGCCGGCCCGGTGGGTGAATCGCTGGTGATGACCGCCGGCGGCCTGGCCGTGGCGATTCCGGCGGTGCTCGGCTACAACGCCCTGGTGCGCGGCAACAAGGAAATCCTGGCCCGCCTGAAGCACTTCGCCCACGACCTGCATGCCTTCCTGGTCACCGGCGGCAAAGTACGCAAGACCCCGGCCAACCTCCATCCCCTGCCCGCCCGGAAGGAAGCACGATGAGTTTTCATTCGGGATTCAATGACGACGACGGCGACGTGATGTCGGAGATCAACATGACGCCGCTGGTGGACGTCATGCTGGTGCTGCTGATCATCTTCATCATCACCGTGCCGGTGATCAATCACGCGGTGAAGCTGGACTTGCCCAAGGCCAGCAGCCAGCAAGAGGAAATCAAGCCGGAGAAGATCAACTTGTCGATCAATGCCGAAGGCGGACTGTCGTGGAACGGGGAAAGCGTGCCGCTGGCCGCCCTTGACGAGCGCCTGCAGACCGCCGCCACCCGACAGCCCCAGCCGGAACTCCACCTGCAGGTGGACAAGCATGCCGAGTACGACCATGTGGCCCAGCTGCTCTCATCGGCCAGCCGTCACGGGCTTGGCAAGGTCGCCTTCGTAACCGAGCCGGGCAAGCCCTGATGCGTGGCTTCCACCGTTGAACTTACCGAACGCTCACCGGCCCAGACAGACACCTTGTTGCGGCCGGTCTGCTTCGACTGGTAGAGGGCGTTGTCAGCCTGGTCGATAAGCTCGGCCGGGTCTTTCGCCCCCAGCTTGATCGACGCCACGCCGAAGCTCGAGGTAATGCGAATGCCGGGGATATCGCGCACAGCGGCCCCGGCATGGTTCTCGATCGAGAAACGCAGCCTCTCGGCCACTTCGGCAGCCTGCTCGGCGGTGGAGCCGGGCAGCATGATGCAGAACTCCTCGCCGCCGTAGCGGCACAGCATGTCCACTTCGCGCAGTTCGGAGCCGAGGCACTTGGCCACCGACTTGATGACCTGGTCGCCAACCGCATGGCCGTAACGGTCGTTAAATGACTTGAAGTGGTCGATGTCGCTCATGATGCAGCACACCTCTTCACCTTCTGCCTGCAGGGTCGCGTAAAGGGGGTCGGCAGCACCGAAGAAGGCCCGGCGGTTGAGGCAACCGGTCATCGGATCACGCGTCGCCAGACGATGCAGTTCCTCGTTCTGGTGACGGATCTCCTCCTTCGAAGCCTCCAGATCGGTCAGCGTGATCAGCAACTGATCATTAATGCGATGCAGCATCGTGACGTCGGAAAAGCTCACCATACAACCCCGCAGACGCCCATGACCATCCTGGATCGGCGCACAGCTGACGATGGTCCGCAGCGGCTCCGAAGCCTCCCCAGGCTGGTTGATCTCCAGAGTCTCATCTCCCAGGTTGGTGCCGGACGCCATCGCACGGGACCAGGGAAAATCATCCGGCGACACATGAAAGCCATTCACCAGCCACTCCAGTTCAAGCACATGCTTGCCGGTCATGTCCTCCTGGGCTGCCGGGTGGAAGTTGCGAAACGTCTTGTTGGCCAGTACGACCCGCCCCTGCTTGTCGAGAATCAGCACCCCTTCAGCGAGGGTATCGAAGGCTGTCCGGACCCGGTCGGGAATCGCCTTGGCCGGATCGAGATATTCGAGTACCCGTCGCATGTACAGGTAAAAGGCAAGAAAGGCGCCCAGACCGATCACCACCAGGGCGACCAGCGACGGATAGGTAAGCCACTCGATAAAGGTTTCCGGCAAAACCGGGCGAAAAGCCAGTTCCACCGTTCCCCACGGTCTGCCGTCGGCCAGCACCGGCACGCGCACCTGGGTCAGGGTGGACGATCCATCCTCCGGCGGTGCCCAGTAGCGTGCATGCTCGCCGGCCTGGGCGGTAATGCTGCCCCCCTCCTCGCGCACGGCCACCGAACGCAAGTCCTTGTTGCGTTCCAGCACCTCCCGCAACGTGCGCTGCAAGGTGCTGACGTCTCCCGCCTGCAGCATCACCGCAACCTGCACGGCCAGGCTTTCGCTGCTTTGCTGGCGCACGTCGCGCACCAGTTTGGCGCGATCGGGAATCAGGCCAAAGACCATGTCCACCACCATCAGCAGGGACAGCAACAGCGCCACCAACCCAAGGGATATCCGGGCAACCGGGCTGAGGCTGAAGGAAAAAAACCTGAAACTCACGAGTGCATTCCCTCTCTGGCTTCGTCTAACAAGTCCGCCGCACCCTGCTCGTCCCGCGCTGTCTCATCATCCATGTCCTCCCCCCAATCCCGTTCGTCTTCGTCTTCCGGCCCAAGTACCGGTAGCGGATCGAAGGTCCGCCATGCCGGTGCCGCCATCAGCAAACTGGCTACCAGTCCCCCGGCACGACTGGCCCACCACACGGCACCCACGGAAAGCGCCACGCCGGTTAATTGAGCGGCCTGCAGAACCACCTGCACATCGGCATAGGCACCGTCATCAAGGGGCGGCAGCTTGGGCGTGCTGTCGAAACTCCGCGATGCAGCAGACGCTGTGCCGGCTGCGGCATCTCCCCCTGTCAGCAGGAACGCCATCAGGGGCCCTTCCGGACTGGCACCAAGAGTGAGCTTGATCTGTGCCTGAGCAAAGCGGACGAGTCCCCCCGCTGCCTGACGCCTCACTTCCGGCCTGTCGTTTGACGACATATCCACGTTCAGCGTTGGCATCATCCCCACTCCCGTCTCGGCGTCCTGGACGGTCCGACTCTCCTGCATGCCAACAGAGGTGAGCGGGACGACAGCCTTCTGCGCAACAACAGGCTTGACTAGGGCAGGCGAACTACTGGCGGGCTCCGCCGGAACGATCAGTTGCGCCGCCTGCGGGGTGGATGGCGGGCTTTCGACGATCACTATGGGAGTCAGCGAGGGCTGGCCGGCAGTCGGTGCGAAGGAAAGGCTGGCACTCACGGCGTTGCCGGCAGTGAGTCCGTCATCGGCATGCAGCACAATCACCGGCAGATCACTGAAACCGGCATGGACGAAACTGACTAG
>NZ_SDKK01000039.1:630-30484 GCF_008107625.1 Zoogloea oleivorans | reverse complement strand
CTCCGGCGGGCCATCGGCAACCTGCTGTCCAACGCGCTTCGCTACACACCACCTAGCGGGCGCATTGTCGTGACGGTTAGCGTCGTACGAGACAGTGCGGACGCCGATACAATCCACCTCGCTGTCGAGAACACCGGGGAACCCATCCTGCCGGAACATCTGTCGCGTCTCTTCGACCGCTTCTATCGCGTGGATGCATCCCGCCGCCACTCTGGCGATGGCGCCGGGCTGGGCCTTGCCATCACTCGTTCAATCCTGCGATCTCACGGAGGCGACATCGAGGGACGGACGGGGGAAGGAAGCAACATCTTCGAGATGTGGATACCGGTGTCGCTTGGCAGCGATCCAGGAGGCGGCTGACGTGCCCGCTGATCATGATTTGCTCTGGTGGCGGTCATCCTCCAAACATGACCTTCACCTGGAGGCGACCAATTATCGTCTAAAGGAGCTTGGGTTACAGACACTCCAGGCAGCGGTATCAGTGGAGGATCCCGACACCGTGACAGCCTTGTTTGCCCAGTTAACTGAGTGCGCGTACCGCAGCTTTGAACTGGAGGAGCGCTGGCTAAACGCGTCTGCGGATACAAGTCGTGAAGCCCATGCGCGGGAACACACGCGTCTCATCGAACTGTTTACTGAGCTTTACATGAAAATGATGGGTGATGATTTGCATCCCTGCGCGTCGATCCGTCAGCTGCTTGAGGACCAATTTTTGCCGCACATTGTTGCCAGCGACCGTGCGCTGCTGTATTGCTTGGCCCACGGCTTGGATGAGGACATCGGAAGGGATGATTCGCCTGGGGCAAGCTGATATTTTCCTGAGCGCTCATTCGCTCAAGCCTGCCAGCCGTCAGATAAAACAACGGCCTGCAGGCTTGCAGCGAATCAGGTCATTCACCCTTCACGGCTTTGACCACCCCGGCCCGCTTCAACGTTCGCCAAGGCGCCAGCAATAAGCTGTTCAGCATACAGGCGCCCCCAAACCAGAGCCCCGAGATAATCAACTGTCCCAGGGCCTGCTTCCAGGCCGGCGCATTCGACGCAGCAATCTGCAGCGTCATCGCCAGACAGAAGAAACTCAAGATAGACACTTGGATCCAGCCTGCCGCAGGCATCAGTCGGCTGGGAACCAGTTTCGCTTCCGTTCGTGAAGCTTTCAACTGACCAGACCGATGGAGCCAACGAACCTCTCGATCGGTCAGATCATATTTTTTCTGGATTTCAAGCACCTGCTGACGTGCTACTTTGGGCGGTTCAAAACCAAAGCGGTACCGGAAGAAGTTTGAATTATCCAGCGCCATGCTGTTTCGTTTTTCTTGCGTCCATGTAGCCAGCACGAGTTTGATCGAGCCAGGGATGAAATACTCGTTGTAGTCTCGGGTGGCCTTGCGCTGTTCGCCAATGAGGTTGATCTGGATGCTGTCTTGTGGGGCCGACTGCTGCTCTTTCATGGTGACGTTCACTTAGCGTGGTTGGAAACCTTTTCAACCCTCGTAGTAGTCTCGGCCCGCAATGCGCTGCGAAGGGATGACATTAATCTGGATCGTCGGCCCGGCCGAGCGTGCCAAGGCGGCCATTTTGTCGAGGGGTTTGCGTGCCTCGAAGTGGGCTACGGCGGCGGCGAGCAGATTGCGTAGCTGCGCTGACGAATCTTCGGTCCACAGATGGCCGTTGTAGAGTTCGGTTGCAAGATCTGCATCGGGATCGGTTGGCGCGATTCGACTGAGGAAGGCCTGCAGGTCTGGGTCAGCAACCGCCTCGTTCAGACGCCCGTCACGAATCAGCAACAACAGCACCTTGGCGATTGGGTCAGCGTCAATGACCGCCGCGCGGGCAACCGCAATCTGGAGTCGGATCGTCCTGAGCAGATCCAGGTCAATGCCACTGCCGCCGCGCATGGTTCCGTCGCCGGTTAGCAGCCAATCAATCGAAACCCTGAACACCGTTCGGACTGCATGCAGGAACTCCGCACCGGGTTTTTTCAGCCCACGGGCGGCGTCGCTGGTGAAGCCTGCCGAAACACCCAACCTGCGGGCAAATTCAGCTTGGCTCAGGCCCGTGTGCGAAATCACATGGGTCAGCCTCGCTGCAAAGCCTTCCAGGCCAGCGCTTGAGCTGTGGGAAGATGCTTGATCCATCATTCTCTTAAGGCGTATAGTTGTCTCTATAGATAATGCACTGTCTCTCTTAAAGATAGACTACTCTTGAATGCCGATGAAGTCACTCCGCTCGGTCATGGACGCTGTAGAGATCATTTATCGCCTTCGCCGCCTTGGTAAAAGCCAGGCGCAGATTGCTCGCGACTTGGGTGTCACCGGGGGCGTGGTTAATAACGTTATCCACGACCGGATCACCGCATACGAGGTGGCAAGTCATATTGCGGGTTTGTTGACATGCAGGATCGAGGAGCTTTGGCCCGCACGCTATACCTTCAAGCCGCGCGGGCCGTCAGCCCATCGTGGCGTTCAAAAGGAAGGAACGCCATGGCCTGATCAATAATCGAATTGTCAGGCCAGGAAAAGCAAAGCCCCCAGAGCTGACACTCAGGGGGCTTCACAGAACTGCTTGAAGTGGGGACTTCATGGCGGATTCTGCGATTCCCAAGCCCGCCTGTCAAGGCCGGGCGGCCTTAACCATCTCCCAATACATATCGCCGATCACGTTGCGAGAGCAGCGTGCGTCGGCCCGACCTGGAGAAATGGCTGGCTTCTGTCGGCTCGGCCTCCCATGGCAAACCGGAGAATCGCAATGAGAAAAATCCGTCAGGTATTGCGCCTGCATTTTGAAGAGCAACAGAGCCGTAGGTTGATCGCCCGCAGCCTAGGCTTATCCCGCGACGCCGTTTCCGACTACATTACCCGCGCAGCGGCTACCCGTCTGCCGTGGCCATTGCCTGACGACATGGACGATGCGGCATTGGAGCACCGGCTGTTTCCACCGGTGGTAGCACTTGCCCCCGCGCGTAAGCCTGAGCCAGACTGGCCCAAGGTACATCAGGAACTAAAGCGCAAGGGCGCGACCCTTCAGGTCCTGCATGAAGAATATTTGAGTGAATATCCCAACGGTATTGCCTATAGCCTGTTCTGCCTGCGCCACAGGGAGTTCACTCAGACGCTGAAACGCTACATGCGGCAAGTGTATGTGGCCGGAGAGCGCGTCTTTGTTGACTACGCTGGGCCGACGATGACTGTTGTCGATCCCGTGAACCGAACAATGCGGAAGGCGCAAGTCTTTGTCGGTGTTCTGGGGGCATCGAATTATATTTACGCGGAGGCCCACTGGTCGCAAAGTTTGACGGACTGGATTGCCGCCCACTGCAGGATGTTTGAACACCTCGGCGCCGTGCCTGCCGTAATTGTGTGCGACAACCTCAAATCAGCGGTCATCAAGGCCAGCCGCACGGATCCTGTCATCAACGCCACGTATCAGGACATGGCCGATCATTACGGCACACTGATTTTGCCTGCACGCGCTTACAAGCCGAAGGACAAAGCCAAGGCCGAAAACGGCGTCCTGATCGTGGAACGTTGGATCATGTTCCGACTGCGCAAGCGGGCGTTCGGCGGCCTTGCCGAGTTGAACGAGGCAATCCGAGCTCTACTGGTAGAGATCAATGCCCGTCCGTTTCAAAAGCTGCCAGGCTGCCGTCAGAGCAATTTTGAAACTATCGATCGTCCCGCGATGCGGACGTTGCCAGCGACGCCCTATGAATATGCTGAATTCCGCAAGGTTCGCGTCGGACTGGACTATCGCATCGTTGTAGACGAAGTTCCCTACAGCGTCCCGTTCAACCTGGTTCGGCAAGAGGTAGAGCTTCGCCTCACTGCGGCGGTAGTCGAGGTACTTCACCGCGGCAAACGGGTGGCAAGCCACGCACGCAGTAACGGTACCGTGCCAGTCATCGATCCGCAGCACATGGAGGCGGCCCACCGTCATTTCGGCTTGTGGGGAGCAGACCATGCACTGGAATGGGCTGTGCAGACGGGCGCACATGTCCACCGTATCTTGGAAGCGATGCTTGTTGGGATGCGAACCCGCGAACAGGGGTATCGGGCACACAACGGGCTGAAGCGTCTGGCTAAGGATTTCGGTAACGAACGGCTCAACATGGCCTGCCACCGTGCGATAGAGATCGGCGCGCCATCCCTGTCGAGTGTTCGTTCAATTCTACGAAACAATTTGGACCGTCAGCCTGCCGAATCGCAGGATCGTCGGGAAGCCAACTTTGAGCACCCGAATCTCCGGGGCTCGGACTATTACAGTTAAGCGAAGGATTGACGAATGCTGACGAACGACACGATGCGCAAGCTCAACGAACTGAAGCTGTTTGGCATGGCCCGAGGTTTTGATAATCAGCTAAGCAGTGCTGCGGCGGCCCACCTTGCTTTTGAGGAGCGCTTGGGCCTTCTGGTGGACCAGGAGGTTACTTACAGAGAGAACCGGCGCTTGAAGCGTCTGTTGCAGGTGGCTAAGTTGCGAGAGAGTGCCTGCATGGAGGATATCGACTATCGGGCGGGACGCGGACTGGATCGCAGTGAAATGGCCTCGCTGGGTCAGTGCAACTGGGTTCGCCATGGTATCAACATGATCATCACCGGAGCGACGGGCGGGGGCAAGACTTGGCTGGGTTGCGCACTGGGAAATCAGGCATGCCGGCAGGGGCTGACGGTAACGTTCCAGCGGTTGCCCCTGCTTCTTGAAGAACTGGCCATATCTCACGGAGATGGGAGTTTCTGCAAACGCCTGAGTGCATTGGCAAAGGTAGATTTGCTGATCTTGGATGACTTCGGGATTGCAGTGTTGAACGCTGTCGGACGCAATGATTTACTGGAGGTGATTGAGCAGCGTACTGGAAATCGCTCGACGCTGATTACCAGTCAGTTGCCAGTGGATCGGTGGCATGACTACTTGAGCGGGGGGAACCCGACGATGGCGGACGCGATTCTGGATCGATTAGTGAGCGGAGCGCATCGGATGGAACTCAAGGGGGAGTCGATGCGCCGGTTGCGGGGAAGGAGCGCATCGCTCGGCACATGAACGCCTGTTTTTGTAACGGAATTCAGAACCCGCCGACCTGGCGGGTTTTTTTATTTCATGCTGTGATCAGCACCGAATTTGGCTGATCTACGCTGAGGCCCGCCACAGCGAGTTTTCCTAGGGATCAAGTGGATTCACCATACCCCGGTGCTTTCCACAACCCGATCCGGTTTCCATCCGCTTGGCTCCCAGCCGACACCTGGAAACTGGCTCATTCCTCCTAGGAGTCAGCATGGCCAAAATCAAACTCACCAAGTCCGCTATAGACGCGGCACAACCCCAGGCGCAGCCCGTCGAACTGCGCGATACCCTGGTGCCCGGCTTCATGTGTAAGGTTACACCTGCAGGCCGCAAGGTGTTCATGCTCCAGTACCGGACCAATGCCGGGGAGCGGCGCAAGCCCGCCATCGGCCTGTACGGAGAGCTGACCGTCGAGCAGGCCCGCTCGCTGGCGCAGACCTGGCTGGCCGAGGTCCGCCGGGGCGGCGACCCCGGCGGCGACAAGGCTGAGGCGCGCAAGGCACCGACCGTCAAGGAACTGTGCGGACGCTTCATGTCGGACTACTCCAAGGTTCGCAACAAGCCGAGCACGCAGAAAGGCTACCAGGGCAACATCGACCGCAACATCATCCCTATTCTGGGCCGCATGAAGGTCCAGGACGTCAAGCGCCCGGACGTTGCGACGATGATGAAGAAGCTGGAGTCCACGCCGATGGAGGCCAACCACACGCTCGCCGTCATGCGAAAAATGTTCAACATGGCCGAAATCTGGGGCTTGCGGACGGATGGCACGAACCCGTGCCGGCACATCCCCCAATACCCTCAAGGCAAGACCACCCGGCTCATCACCGACGAGGAAATGGGCAAGTTGTTCAGGCATCTGGACAAGGTGGAGGCCGAAAGCAGCGAACCACCCATCGTCACGCTGGCCATCCGCTTGCAGTTCGAGTTCGCGGCGCGCCGCTCCGAAATCCTGTTGCTGGAGTGGACCTGGGTCGATCTGGAGAACCGGCGCGTGGCCTGGCCTGACAGCAAGACCGGCGGCATGTCCAAACCGATGAGCGAGGAAGCGCACCGCCTGCTCTCGACGGTGCCCAGGCACGAAGGCTCACTCTATGTGCTGCCGTCGCTGCGCGATCCGCTCAAGCACATGACGAACGGGGAGCATTACAACGGCTGGAGCCGCATCCTGAAGGCTGCTGGTGTGCAGCACGTCGGCACACATGGTATCCGGCACCGTTCGGCCACCGACATCGCCAATTCGGGCATCCCGGTCAAGGTCGGCATGGTGCTGACCGCGCACAAGACGGTGGCGATGTTCATGCGCTACATCCACACCGAGGATGCGCCGGTGCGTCAGGCGGCCGAACTGGTGGCGAACCGGCGCAAGACGGTGGTGGCGGGCACGATTGCCACACCAGTCGATGTATCTTGACAGTCATTCGTTTATAGACGAAAATGGCAGCATACGAGATTGAGCATTACCTGACTCTCGGTGAGCAGAAGGACTTCTACATCGAATGGCTGAAGCGGTTACGCGACGGTCAAGCCAAGGTTGCGGTGGCACGGCGCGTCATTCGCATCGAGCAAGGCAACTTTGGCGATCACAAGTTCTGTCGCAAGGGCGTGTGGGAGTTGCGCATCGATGCGGGGCCGGGCTACCGGGTGTACTACGCCTTGTCGGGCCGGCGTGTGGTGTTGTTGCTGTGCGGCGGCGACAAGAAGACTCAGGACGCGGACATCGCTCGGGCGGTGGATTACTGGCAAGACTGGCAACGGAGAACAGATGATGAGAAGTAGACCCCATGACGATGCGATGGCCGAGTTGTACCGAAACGACCCCGCGTTCGCGCTGGAAGTGGTCAACGGCATTCTGGAAGATGGCGACCAGGCCGAACTGCTGATCGTGCTGCGTCAAATGGCCGAGGCCTTCGGCGGCGTTCAGGCGGTGGCCGAACAGGCGCACCTGAATCCGACGCAGCTTTATCGCACGCTCTCCCCGAAGGGCAATCCGGCACTTAACAGCTTGCGGGCAATCCTCAAGGCGATGGGTCTGCGGCTGGCGGTGCAGCCGTTGGCTGCACCCGCCGTGCCAGCGCATGCCACCTGAATGTGGCATTGATGTCGGTCTGCGACAACTGACGGCCACGGAGACGATAACGCCTGGTGGTGGCTTCGGATCAGTCCCTGGGTTGCGCACCTAGCCAGCGCTCCATGACGAAAATAACCACCGTGTGTGATGCATGGACTGCCAGCCGGGCCTCAGACGCCACGATCTGCGGCGGCTCAATGCCGCGTCCATGAAACGACCACGCTCGCGCGTTGCTAAGCACATTCAAACGCCTGGCTCACTGATGACGCCGAAATCACGTGTAATTCGAGGTCCCCAGCGCTTCGATGATGGCGCTGGATGCCGTGATCGCCGCATGAGGGTCGCGGTCAATCTGTGAAATTGCGCGACCAAACTCTGCTTCAATGGACGCAAAGTCCCGGGCCTTGAAATAGTCAGCGAGTGTCTTGGCGGCCGGACTCGATCCCGCCAACGTAATGAAGCCATTGGTCTGATACGACAACTGGTTCGTGGCCAAACTCGCTCTGATGCGTTCTTGATCCGCGCCGACGTGGGGCCATAGGTCGGATACCTCTTGATCCATGAATCGCTGAATGAGCTGACCGAGAACCTGCAGCGCATCGATGCTTGAATCGTCGTTGCAGCGCTTGAGCCAGATACTGCACTTGGCTTCGAGGTTCCCTTCCGGTGGATCTCCTGGCGCACCGCTCTCCCTCAGAAGGGAATTCAGTTTGGAGTGACTGTAGTAGGCCGCAGCAATGACCGGGGCAACTGCGCCGATGACCGAATTTGGAATCTTGTTGTTCAAGGTGTGCTCCCTCTGGATTGAGACGAAATACCTCCAGTTTCGCGCAATCCGGGCATCTCGGCGTTCCGCCGCCGGGCTCGCGGGCGTTGCCCCATGCCTCGTGTCGAGTCATGGCCATCCGGCTTTGATCCCTGATGCCTCCGGCCGTCTCTGCGTTCCCTGCCTGCGCGCTGCGCTTTCCCTCCAGGGGATCGGCTTGACAGCCCATCCCCGCCGCACTCTGTTTGGCGCCCCTCGAAGACTGCCGAACAGGCTACGCCTGATCGGCCAACAGACATCCAGCTAGGCGTGCCCTTTGCACGCAGGGGCGCTTGCCGCGCGGCGTTGGTTTCAGCGCATCCCTGGCCCATCGGCCGCTGTTCGTCTTTCCCCAAGTTCATCGCTTTCTCCCGCGACCGTAGCCAGCGGTGCCTGGCTGTCAAGGCGCGCAGGGCCGAGTCCTCGCCGCTGGCTGTGGGCCGCACCAACCCTGCGCTTGCTTCCTTGACAGCCAGTCCCTCGCTGGCCCGGTCTTTCGCGGGCGATGAACTCAGGAAAGACGGCGGCAAACAGGGACCGGCCCAGGTCTCTGCGCCGAACCCACCAAAGCCACAACGGGCTCCGAATCTTGGAATCCGGTCAGCTTTGAAACCACAGCTTCAATTTTTGGAGAAAGACCATGCAACTCAGTTCCCGTTTCGCTTCCCGCTCCCCGGTACTACGCGCCGATCACCCGCTATCGGATGACCAAATCCGCACCGTGGCTCCGTCCATCTTTGCAGAAGACAAGCACGCAAGCCGCTCCGACCGTTATCGTTACATCGCAACCGGCGCGGTGTTGTCCGAACTGCGCAAGGAAGGATTCCAACCCTTCATGGTGTGCCAGACCCGTGTACGTGATGAAGGCAAGCGCGAGCACACAAAACATATGGTCAGGCTCAGGCATGCCGACCAGATCAATGGCGCGGAGGCCAACGAAATCATTCTGCTGAACTCACACGATGGCACCAGCAGTTATCAAATGATGGCGGGCTTGCTGAGATTTGTCTGTAAGAACGGCCTGGTCTGCGGTGACGTGGTGGCCGATGTCCGCATCCCCCACAAGGGTGACGTGATCGGCCATGTGATCGAGGGTGCATATGACGTACTGGACGGCTTCGACCTTGTGCGCGAACGCCGCGACGAGATGCGCGCCATTACGCTGGACCGGGGCGAAGCCGAGGTATTCGCCCATGCGGCGCTGTCCCTCAAGTACGACGACCCGACGGCACCCGCGCCCATCACCGAATCGCAGCTATTGATGCCGCGCCGCCGCGATGACGACCGGCCCGACTTGTGGAGCGCCTATAACCGCGTGCAGGAGAATTTGACGCAAGGCGGATTACATGGACGCACCGCCACCGGGCGCAAGCACAGCACCCGGCCCATTCAAGGCATTGACCAGAACGTCAAGATCAACCGGGCATTGTGGATGCTGGCCGAAGGCATGAAGCGGCTCAAGGCTTGACCGGCTGAATCAGCGAGGGGGCGCAATGCCCCCTCGATACCGTAGGCACACGGCACAGCAAAACGGCGGCCAGGCCAGGCCGCCGCGCGCCCATCCGTTCCGTCTGGGCGCGCGGCGGCGGCGGTCGCTATGCGACCGCTCGATGGCTGTAGGTGTTCGCCATCATCGGCAAAGGCATTCATGGCAGTGCTCTCGTGTCATCGCGTCCAACGATGCGAGATCATCCTTCTCTGAGCCTCTTGTTGGCCACCTTCACTTGTCGACAAATTCCGGCCATTCCCGAGCCTCCAAATGTCAGTTTTATGGCGTTCAACAATTTCAAGAACACCCAATTCAAGTCGTTAAGATCGAGCAATTGACCGACTACTTCCCTTTGATTGCCTATGTCCTCACCCCCGGTGCTCAAAGGTTCCATTGTTCGGGATACGTTGAATCAATCGTCTTCGAGCAACAATTCGTCCCACTACCGTTTTTGTTCCGGGCAATGCCAAGCTGACCGTCCGACGGGAGGTGGTGTCGAAATCTCTGCCGGTAATTGGCGTTGTGGGGTATGTTGGGCAAGGTTTTATTCACGATTGCGCAAAAGTATTTGAGATCATCTCAGACCACCTACAATCCAATTTGGTGTTTTGCACCTCCCGTGTCACCTCCCTGCACGGGACGCGTTTACGCGTTTCAAACCCGGCCTGCGTCGGGTTTTTTTTCGCTCTTCAATCGTCAATGGTGGCTGATGCAATGGCGTATGAGTTGGGAGTGCTATGGAGCTTCAACGGTCTGTTCAGCGACACCAAAACGTGTGTCCCGGCGTTCCGCCGTCGGGCTCGCGGGCGTTGCCCCGCGCCTCGTTCCGAGTCGCGGCCATGCGGCTTTGATCCCTGACACCTTCGTCCGTCTCTGCGTTCCCGGCCTGCGCGCTTCGCTTGCCCAAGGGCAATGGAGTGTGGTGGTGGGGTGGCCTTGCTGTTCCCTTCAACGTACCACGCTGTTCTCGCTGTCAAGGTCTGCGCGCACTGTGTGCGCTTGCGTCCTGGCGGCCGTCTGTGAACCCTGACAACTGCGCTACAGCGTGCTGGGGCCGGTCTCGGGCAATTCCGCCCGCTACAGACCGGAGCAGACCATGTCGCAACTTTCTCTTTCCCTCGATTCTTCCCTTCTCGTTCGCGATGTCGCGGGCGACTACCGTCCGGCCAATGCCGACGAGGTGCTGCAGGCCGCGCAGCGGCTACTGGGTGCGCAACTGCGCGGGCGTGAGGTTCTGACTTCGCCGCAGGCGGTGCGCGACTTCCTGCGCGTCAAACTGGGTGGTTTGGAGCACGAGGTGTTCGCTGTACTGATGCTCGATGCGCAGAACCGCCTGATCGAATACGTCGAGCTGTTCCGGGGCACGGTGAGTCAGGCATCGGTGTATCCGCGCGAGGTGGTCAAGGAATCGCTTGCGCTCAATGCGGCGGCAGTGATTTTTTGCCATAACCATCCATCGGGTGTCGCCGAGCCGTCGCGGGCGGACGAGGTATTGACGCAGACGCTGAAAACCGCGTTATCGCTGGTGGACGTGCGGGTGTTGGATCACTTAATCGTGGCGGGCAATGAAATCATGAGTTTTGCGGAACGTGGGCTGCTGTAGCCCGAGGGGGCATCGCCCCCTTTTTGCTTCGCTCGTATACGGCTGCGCGCTGCGCTTGCCCTCCAGGGGATCGGCTGGTCAGCCCATCCCCGCCGCACTCTGTTTGGCGCCCCTGCAATGCCGCCGAACAGGTTATACCTGATCGGCCAACAGCCATCCATCTAGGTGTGCCGCTGGCACACAGGGGCGCTCGCCGCGCTGCGTTGGTTTCAGCGCATCCCTTGGCCCATCGACCGCTGTTCGTCCTTCCCCAAGTTCATCGCTTTCTCCCGCGACCGTAGCCATCAGTGCCCGGCCGTCAAGGCGCGCAGGGCCGTGTCCTCGCCTGCGGCTGCGGGCCGCACCAACCCTGCGCTTCTTCCTTGACAGCCTGTCCCTTGCTGGCCCGGTTTTTCGCGGGCGATGAACTCAGGAAAGACGGCGGCAAACAGGGACCGGCCCAGGGTCTCTGCGCCGAACCCAACCAAAGCCACAACGGGCTCCGAATCTTGGAATCCGGTCAGCTTTGAAACCACAGGAGAGTGCGCATGCAGATACCGACACCGTGAATCGACAGCGAGTTTTGTTCTTCCATTTTTTGTTTTCTTTCGTCCCGACACGGGACAGGAGCTATCACCATGAACACCGTTACCCATCAAGAAGTCCAAGCCCTTGAAGCCGCTGCGCCCTCGCAAAACATGCTGCTGGTGCCGCTATCGCAGCTTCGCCCATCCAAGCGCAATGTGCGCAAGACCTTGGGCGCTTCCATCACCGAACTGGCCACCAGCGTTGAGCGCGTAGGCCTGCTGCAAAACCTGACCGTGACTCTTGCCAGCGATGGCGAGCATTACGAAGTGGTGGCCGGTGGCCGTCGCCTTGCGGCATTGAAATTGCTGGCTAAGAAACGGCGCATTGCCAAGGATTACGCGGTGCCTTGCCTGCTGGTGGCCGATGCCTCGGCCCGCACTGCCAGCCTGACCGAGAACGTGCAGCGCGAAGCCATGCACCCCGCCGACCAGTTCGAGGCGTTCGCCGACTTGATCGCGGAAGGCCGACCCATCGAAGACATCGCCGCAGACTTTGGCGTGACCCCGCTGGTGGTGCAGCGCCGCTTGAAGCTGGCGAATGTCTCGCCGCGCTTGATGGCCGACTACCGGGCCGATACCGTGAACCTTGACCAGTTGATGGCATTGGCGATCACCGACGACCACGCCGCACAGGAAGCCGCGTTCTACGATGCGCCGAACTGGCAGCGCAACCCGACCGCCTTGCGCGAACGACTGACCGAGCGGGAAATCGACGCCCATCGCCATCCGCTGGTGCGCTTTGTCGGGCTGGAAGCCTACGAGGCCGCAGGTGGTGGCATCCGGCGCGACCTGTTCGCGGATGCTGACCAAGGTATCTATTTGACCGATGCGGCATTGATCGACCGGCTGGCGCAAGACAAGCTGGCAGGCATTGCCGACGAGGTGCGCCGCGAGGGTTGGGCGTGGGTGGAGGCGGTGCCCGCCGCCACCTATGCCGACCTGCAAGCCTTCCAGCGTGCGCCGAAGGAACGGCGCAAGCCCAATGCCCGCGAGGCCAAGCGCATCGCCAAGCTGCAAGCGAAGGTACTGGAAGTCGGGGAAGCCTTGGATGCCGCCCTTGAGGCCGAGGATGAAGAGAAGGCCGAGGCCTTGCAGGAAGAAGGCGAACGCCTGGGTGAGCAACTGGAGGCGCTAGAAGCCGAATTGCTGGCCTATGGCTCGACTGTTCGCGCTGCTGCTGGTGCCATCGTCACCCTTGATCGGCAGGGCGAGCCTGTCATTCATCGCGGTCTGCTGCGCGATGCCGAGGCCAAGGCGTTGCGCACGCTGGCGAGGGTGCAAGGCGGTATCGACTCGGAAGACACCGAGGACGAGGACAGCCCCGAGCCGAAGAAGGCCGGAATCTCCGAGAAACTGGCACGCCGTTTGAGCGCCCACCGCACTGCGGCACTGCAAATCGAACTGGCGCGCAATCCGCAGGCATCGCTGGCCGCGCTGGTGCATGGCATGGTGCAGCGGGTCTTGCAGGACGCCCATGCGGTAGAGCTGCCCATCGGCATCAGCATCCGTCCACAGGACAGACTGGAAGGCTACGCCCCGGACTGGCCGCAATCGCCTGCCGCTGTCGCCTTGCGGGAACTACAGCAGGCATGCGGTGAGAAGCTGCCGGAGGACGATGCCGAACTGTTCGCGGTGCTGCTGGCACTGTCGCAGGATGAACTGGTGCGGCTGCTGGCGGTGTGCGTGGCATCGACCGTGGATGTAGTTTCTTCGCGGGAACACGATGCGTCGGGTAAGGTGTTGGCTCAGGCGGTCGGGTTGGACATGGCGGCATGGTGGAAGCCGACTGCCGAGGGGTATTTCTCCCACGTCTCCAAGGCGGTGATTCTGGAAGCTGTGCAGCAGTTTGCACCCGGAAATGTCAGCCGACTGGCGAAGATCAAGAAGGCCGACATTGCCAGCGAGGCCGAGCGGCTGGCCGAGGGAACGGGCTGGATGCCTGCCATGTTCAAGAGCGAGGACAGCACTAGCGCGGCGCAGGACGACGCGCAGCAGGAAAGTTCGCAGAACGCGACGAACGACACGCCAGAGGAAGCTGCGCAGGAGGCTGTCATCGAGATGGAGGCAGTGGCCGAGGCGCTGGCTGCGTAAGGTAGCAATGACAAATGGCCCCGGCGCAAAATGCGCCGGGGTATTTTCTTGAAAAATCGGGCGCGGCAAGTGTGCCGCGCCCGGTCTAACAGCCGACAAGCCCCCCCAAAAAACCAAAAGCGCGCCCCGCCGTCATGGCGGGGCGCCGAATCGACAGGCACTCCGGCCCATGCCGGGCCTGCGCGTGCGATGCACTTGCCCAGGTAGAGCCCCCGCCGCAGCGGGCGGGGGCTGGGGTGCGCTGCACCTTGCTGCTGCCGGTTGTGCAAATGCGCGCCGTCCATGATGCTGACGGTTGGCCGTCAGTTACATCACGAAGGACGGTTCACCGACACGCCGCACAGCCTTGCCATGAAGATTTCACGCCACGCTTCAACCCGTTTGCCGTCTGATACCGGGAGCGTTCCCGCCAGTCGTTCCCAGCCAGACCTTACCGACATCAAGGCGCATGCCGGCGCTGCCTTCCTGCGGGAATGCCGAGTTAGCCATCGCTCCATTCGGGCCAGTTCGACCCCTGCGTCCTTGGCTTGTCGTGAATCCTGGCAAGGGCACGGCTTACGCCTCGGGCTTCATGGCTGCAACCGTCTGGCCCAAACAATTTCCCTGGCGCTGTGCGCCTTCCTCGCGCAACAAATTCTTTGGGCCTCCCGGTCCTCCACGCTGTTGCGGCCGCTATGCGGTGCGGCCAGCCCGTCCCTCGCCGGGCGGATCACCGACAAGGACGCGATGGGCGCGATCTTGCAACCCCGAAAGGAAACTTCATCATGGCTAACATCGGCACCTTCACCGCAGACAAAGACGGCTTCACCGGCACGCTTCGCACCCTGACGCTCAACGTCAAGGTCAAATTCATCCAGAACGACAAGACCAGCGAGAACGCTCCCGACTACCGCATCCAGGCAGCCAACGGGCTGGAAGTCGGCGCAGCATGGAAGAAAATCAGCCAGGCCGAGCGGCCTTACCTGTCGGCGAGCCTGGACGATCCTTCGTTCCCGGCCACCGTCTACGCCCGCCTCATCGAAGGCGAGGACGGCACGCACAACCTGATCTGGTCGCGCAGCAAGGGCGACTGACGCCGCCCTTGCGCCCCGCCCATCGTGGCGGGGCATTCCCTGACGGTCAGTGCTCCGGCTCGGAAGCAGTCAGACGGCTTTCCGTCGCCGTCATCAAGTCGGCCGAACTGCAACCCAGCGCCCGTGCGATCTTGAGAATGATCGCCAGCGTGGGCATGTGTTCGCCGCGCTCAATCTTGCCCATGTGCGAGCGTTCGATGCCCGCCAGGTGGGCGAGCGTCTCCTGGGCAACCCCTTGCTCTGTTCTCAGCGCGCGCACCGCGGCGCCGAAGGCTTGTGCCGGTTCGGCCTCGAATGTGGTGGCGCCGGCCGGGCGGCCACGCTGGATTGATCGCTTCTGCATGCACAGAAGCGTCGATTAACAGCACAATTAAAACCACGTTATCTTTAACTCATTGGCTATTTCGGCCTACCATGTTGGATAGCGGCCTCTCGCTCTTTATTGCGCTTTTGCGCTTCTGCGTAAAGCCGGATTCGTGTTTCTGTGCTTCCGTGGATTCGTTGACTTCCATCTGTACGCTTTTGCGATCTTCCGTAAATCCTTATTGGCACATCCGAGGCTTTCTGTGCATCCAGCAATACGGTTTCGTGCGTCATCGGCTTTGTGGGCATCCTGGCCGCTCTCAGGTTCACCCCGCAGCGGAAAAGTGCGCGAGTCTGGCGCACGCCGCTTGCCGTCAACCCCGGCCCGCACCGGACCGTGTTGGGGTATGACGGCTGCGCTTGGCACGTGCGCCCCAGTCGCCTTGCTCCGCCGTGGAGTGAACCCTTTGAAGGAAGCGACCATGACCCAATCTCTTATCACCGACGAACAACGCGCCCAACTGCTCGCCAATAGCCGAGCCAGTGCCGAAGGCCAGGACATTGACCCGACGCCCGTCGTCAAGCTGTTCACCCCGGACGCGCACGCGACCTGGCTGCTCACCGAACTCGATCCCGAGGATGGCGATACGGCCTTTGGCCTGTGCGATGTCGGAATCGGCATGCCCGAGCTGGGCAACGTGCGGATATCCGAGCTGGCGTCCATCGTCGGACCGTTGAAGCTGCCCATCGAGCGGGATCTGTATTTCGTTGCGCAGCGCACACTGTCAGACTATGCGCGGCTCGCCCGCATCAACGGTTCGATCATCGACTGATAGAACCGCATGGCCCGCTGCGGCGGGCCATCCAGGCGCTGCCGCCTCCGGCGTACTGTGTCTATTTCGGTCTCAGTTCAGACCCTGATCGCATCAATCCAGACTATGCACCGCAGCGGTGCAAACACGACCCAAACAGTCACGATGCCTGGTGAGCCTTGCGGCACCGTGTTCGGATACTGCGCACCATTTCCGGTTGCGCAGCCGTCGCATTCGGACACCCCCTGCAACGCTTCGGAGTCCATTGGGCTTGACACTGCCAGTTTATTAAATGCCCCATGACGTTTTGACGATGACTCCATAGCTTCGTAGCACCGATGCCCGTGGCGACTGTTCCTGCTATCCGACAGGAGGTTGCGCCATGGCAGAGTTGAGTTCCGATCATTGGCGTCCGAGCGCCGCGTATCTCTATGTCCTGCACCTGGACGGCCCGGCCTTGGCCTGGGAATACCTGCGGCGCGACCTGGACTACCGGCGCGACTGGCTACGCCGTCAGCGCCACCCCGAGGTGGCGCAGCGCTGGGGCCTGCGCCTGCTGGAAGATCCCGGCCAGGATGCGCGGGACGCGCACCCGGCCTGGTTCCCCGACCACGATACCGTGGTGCAGCTCTATCCCGATGCTGATCCGCCACCCAATGCCGGCCTCTTCGAATTCTGGCGCATTCCCGGCCACAAGCAACTGATCCATGACGGCCGGCGCCTGGTGCTGATCGTTCGGCAACCGGGCTGCTGCCTGCGTATGGCGCTCGCGCCCGCGCTGGAGGACGGCATGGCTTACGTCTACGCCATCCGCGCCTGCCAAGCTCCTTGCGTCCGCTATCGCGCGCTGGCGGGCGAACTGAACAAGCTGCAGGAGGCCAGCAACACCACGCCTGCGGGAGTGGTCAAACCGCGTCCATCCCCGTCGTCATTGCTGGAACTACACACCCTACAGGCGCTCGACGGCACCCTGGCGGGTGCGTCTTTGCGCACGGTGGCCGACGTGCTGTTCGGCCCCGATGCCGTGGCCGAGGGCTGGCACGCTGATGGCGATCTGCGCGCCCGCGTGCGCCGCTTGGTGCAACGCGGGAAAAAGCTGATGCGCGGCGGCTATCGCCGCCTCGCACAGCTTCCGCCGCTTGAGCAGGGACGTTTTGCATCGGACGCAAAACGTCCCTGAGCAGAACGCCGCGCTTTCTTGAGACTGGCCTCCATCCGGTCACGCTCTTGTGGCCGGCGATCCTGACCGATGGAGGTTCACACCATGAGACCAGTCCCCTTGCGGCCCGCTGCCGCACCCGCTGCCACGCAGCAACCCGCACAGCCTGTGCGCTACCTGACCAACGACGAGGCCGCCGAGTTCCTGCGGCTGTCGCCGCGCACATTGGAAAAACAGCGCGTGATCGGCGGCGGGCCGCGCTTCCGCAAGTTCGGTCGACGTGTCATGTACGCGGTGGCCGACCTCGAAACCTGGGCGGATGCCCGTAGCTTCGAGGCCACTTCCGACCCCGAATACGCCGAGCGCCACTCTGGCGACAGCCGCGATGGTCAGCATGGTCGCCGCTGACCTTAGGCAAGCCAGGCACGCCGGTGACGCTCGCCATGTCCAGCCCATCGCTGCTGCCAGCGCAGACTATGCAGCAGCACGAACAGCTCGACCTGTTTCGCGCGCTGCCGGGCGACATGGCGCCGCGCGACGCCCAGGACTTGATGGCCTATCCGTTCTTCTCGCTAGCCAAGTCGCGGCGTATTGCGCCGATCGACTTTCGTTCCGGCGGCGTAACCGTGCGCGTGGAAGGCACGGCCGAGCATGGCATCGCCACGATCTGGGATGCCGATATCCTGATCTGGGCCGCCAGCCAGATCGTGGAAGCGCGGGATGCTGGCATTCGCAGTTCGCGCCGGATGCAAGCCACTCCCTACGAGATCCTGCGCTTCATCGGGCGCGGTACGTCGCTGCACGACTACCAGCGCCTGAAGGCGGCGCTGGACCGCTTGCAGTCCACCAGCGTGGCGACTTCGATCCGGGAAACAACAGGCAGACGCCTGCACCGCTTCTCGTGGATCAACGAGTGGAAGGAGCGGGCCGACAGCAAGGGGGTTCCGCTGGGCCTCGAATTGATTCTGCCGGACTGGTTCTATGCCGGCGTGCTGGACGAAGCCCTGGTACTGACCATCGACCCGGCGTATTTCAAGCTCACGGGCGGTATCGAGCGCTGGCTGTACCGCCTGGTGCGCAAACACGGTGGCAAACAGCCCGGTGGCTGGCAGTTCGACTTCCCGCACCTGCACCGCAAATCGGGCAGCTCGGCACGCTTCTCGGACTTCGCCTACGACCTGCGTGCCTTGGTGGCACGGCAGTCGTTGCCGGGTTACACCCTGAGCATCGAGCGATTGCCGGGAGAGCCGGAAATCCTGGCTTTCCGGCCCGTGCCGCAAACGGCACGGGGATAAGTCGTGGACAACCTGTGAATGACCTCGTGCTATCAGGCGCAAGGTGGCTCGTGCTATCGGGAGTACGTCTCTCGTGCTATCAGGAGTACGAATCGCCCGCAAAGCCAGTAACGGCGCGGGTTCCCGCCTCCCTTAACTTACCTAACTTAAAACCTCTAACTTTTAATAAGAGCGTGCCGGTTCGGTGGATAAGTGCTGAAACCGGCTTTGAACCCCGCTTTCAAAACCGTTTGCCAGCAGGAGCAAGGCCATGATCATCGCCTTGCTCAACCAAAAAGGCGGGGTCGGCAAGACCACGCTCGCCACCCACATCGCCGGTGAACTAGCGATGCAGGGCAAGCAAGTCATCCTGCTGGATGCCGATCCGCAAGGGTCATCCCTGGATTGGACACAACGGCGCAGCCAGCAAGGGCTGCCCAGATTGTTCAGCGCAGTCGGCTTGGCAAGGGAAACCCTGCACCAGGAAGCGCCAGAACTGGCCAGGCGCTGCGATCACATCGTTATTGATGGTCCACCCAGAATCGCCGCACTCGCGCGCTCCGCGCTGCTGGCGGCCGACTGCGTGCTGATCCCGGTGCAACCCAGTCCTTACGACGTTTGGGCCAGCGCCGAGATGGTGGCGTTGATCCGCGAGGCCCAGGTCTTCAGGCCAACGCTGCGCGCGGCCTTCGTCATCAACCGGCGGGTCAGTACCACGGTCATCGGGCGCGAGGCGCGCAACTCGCTCGCCGATCAACCGCTGCCAGCACTGCGTGCGGAGATTCGCCAGCGTATCGTCTTTGCCGACAGCGTGGCCGCTGGTCGGCTTGCACGCGAACTGGTGCCGGACAGCGCTGCCGCGCGTGAGATCACTGCGTTGGTTGATGAGCTGCTGCGGTGGTCGCCATGACCAGCAAGCGCATCGCCATCGGCGCACGTCCACCGGCGAATCCGCAAGCCGAAGCCTGGATTCGCCAGGGTGAAGGTGCAGACATCAACAAGGGCGATCTCTACACCGCGCGCCTGACCCTCGACGTGACGCCCGCGCTACGCGCTCGCATCAAGGTCTCAGCTTTCACCCAAGGCACCACGGTGGCCGAACTGCTGCGCGCCTTGCTGGAACATGAGTTCCCGGAGAAGACACCATGAATACAAACACGCAGGTCCAACCAACAACAAGCGCGGCTGCGCCACCGCCATCGCTGCCCGCACTTACCGGCCAAGTCGGCAATGTGCCGCTGACCCGCGTGGCACTCGCTTACGTGGACAAGCGCATCAACCTCTATCTGCGCTTCGGCAACCCGGCGCGCACTATCCAGCTCGACCGCTGGCGGCGCAGCGCGGTGTTCCTGCCGGCGTTCATCTTCTGCCGCATCCGCTGGGAGTCCAACGACTACGGTACGACCCGCTGGCAGCTCATGGTGATGCAGGCCTGCACGCCGCTGGACGCAGTGCAGCGCATTCCCGGCATACACCCCGGCGCGCGCATCCTGCTGCACGCCGAAGGTGAACGACAGGTGCAGGCCGTGCTGCCATTGATAGACGCCATCGAAGCACTGGGTATCGCCCCCATCGACGTGTCGCCAGCGTACTGGCGCACGCTGGGCAACCGTCTCTCCGCACACCTGGCGCTGCCGCAATACACCGCCGAGCGGCATGCCGCCTGGCTCGCCGGGAAGGAATTGCAATGACTGCCAAACCTCGCTCGCGTCTGTGCGCTCACCTTGTGTTGGCAGTGCTGTCCACTTGCGGCCTTGCTGCGATGGCCTGGGCATCCTTTGCGATGCCTTCGGCACATGTCGTCTACAACCCGTCCAACAGTGTGCCGGTCGGCTGGTATCGCATCGAATCGGTCACTTCGCCAGCCGACTCGCTGCACGTCGGCAGCATCGTGCTGGCCCGGCTTCCGGCAGAAGCGGCCGCACTGGCTGCGCAGCGTGGCTACCTGCCGCCACACATTCCGCTGCTCAAACGTATCGGTGCGGTTGCTCCTCAAGACGTTTGCATCGTCAATGGTGTTGTGCGCATTGACGGCGTGCCGGTGGCCGCCGTGTTGCGCACCGACCGGATGGGGCGTCCGCTGCTTTCCTGGCAGCAGTGTCGGGCGCTTGCCGAAGGTGAACTGTTTCTGCTCAGTGTCACCAATCCGGCGTCGTTCGACAGCCGGTATTTCGGGCCGATTGCTGCATCCGCCGTGATCGGTACGGCGCAGTCGGTCTACCTGGAGAAGCAACCATGAAATCGACCGGCTGCATGCAGACTGACCGAGGATCTTTACGGCCTCGCTTTTGCGTTGACGTGCTATCGGACTTGTCGTTGCCGATGCTGGCACAACCTCATTGTGCGTGCAGCTTGAATGCATTTGCACCGCGCTTTGCCCTGCATCCGTTGCTGCGTTTGAGGAACAGTTCTTCGCACGCTTTCGCGCACGTTTGCGTGCGCCCCAACGTGCAGATGGCTTGCCCCGAGCGCGCCATGCCGCAGGCATGGTTGGCGCTCGTCGGCTGGCAGGCTGCGCGGGACGCAGCGCCGCCGGGGCACCGCAGACCCGTGCCGTCAGGCAGGGGGAAGGTGCAGGGCAAGATTGAAGGGTCCGGCACGCTGCCGGCCCATAAGCGAGTCTGCACGTGGGGTTGGCGCGGCACGCGCTATTTGGCGGCACCGTGCCGTCAAGTTCGCCAAAGCCTTGTGGGCATTGGCGAAACCGCGTGCATGGCACGCCCTGGTCGGATGGCCGTGGCTGGAGTATCCGCATGAGCAGGCGCGGCAACTCGGATGGTGAAGACCGTTTTAGCATCCGGCCCGGCGCACCCAAGCAGCGCGGCCAAGCCTTCGTCTCGCAGGTGCTGCGGCAGGCCAGCAAGGGGGCCAACTCGACTGGCCGCAAACCGGGAAAGACACCCGGATCACGTCTGGGGCGGGGCCATGTGGCTGCGCGCTTCACCGGGCAGTCGCTATCTGCGACCTCTCGGCGTGCCACCGTCAAGGTGCGGCTGGTCTACCTCAAGCAGGCCGGTGCGCGTTCAACCATCACGCACCTGCGCTACATCGAGCGCGAAGGCGTCGGCCGCGAGCAGGACGCCGGCAAGGCCTATGGGCCAATGACCGATGAAGCGGACTTGCCGGCTTTCGAGGAACGTGGCCGGGAAGTTCGGCACCAGTTCCGCTTGATCGTCTCGCCCGAGGATGCCGAACAGCTCGATGACCTGCGCACCTACACGCGCCACCTGATGGGCCGTATGGAGGCCGATCTGGGCAGCCGGCTGGACTGGGTGGCGGTGAACCACTGGAACACCGACAACCCGCACACGCACATCGTATTGCACGGCAAGGATGACACGGGCAAGGACCTCATCATTTCGCAGGCCTACATCACCCGCGGCATGCGCGAGCGCGCTGCGGAGCTGTCCACCGAATGGCTGGGGCCGCGCATCGAACTGGAGATCCAGCGCACACTGGTGCGGGAGGTCGATCAGGAGCGGTGGACCAGCTTGGACCGCACGCTGCAACGCGAGGCAAAGGATGGGCTGAACCATGTGGATCAGCCGGCCAGCGATCCGAATCTGCGACAGCAGCGCGTGCTACTGGTGGGTCGTTTGCAGCGGCTGCAACGCATGGGGTTGGCGAGCGAGCAACAGCCCGGCGTCTGGGTGGTTCACGCCGATGCCGAACCCGTGCTGCGAGCGATGGGCGAACGCGGCGACATCATCCGCACCATGCAGCGGGCCATGGGAGGTGCGCAGCGCGACCTGGCCGTGTTTCAGCCAGGCCAAGATAGCCGTTCCGTTATCGGCCGGGTAGCCGGTAAAGGGCTTGCGGACGAGCTGTACGACAAGGGCTATCTGGTAGTCGATGGCATCGACGGCAAGGCGCACTATGTGGCGTTGCCTGCCAAGATGGAGCTGGCGCAGTACCCGGTCGGCACCATAGTCGAAGCACGCGGTTCAGTCGAATTCCGGGCGGCTGATAAGAACATTGTCGCGCTGGCAGTCGATGGCCTCTACCGTACCGATCATCACCTCGCCGTTGCCAAGGCGCAGGCCACGTCCGGACGCGATCCGCACGAGGTGATCGATGCACATGTTCGGCGGCTGGAGGCACTGCGTCGGGCTGGCATTGTCGAGCGCATCGCCGAGGGCGTCTGGCGCGTGCCAGTGGAACTGCCTGAGCAAGGTCGGCAATACGACATGCAGCGACTGGGTGGCGTGTCAGTGGAGTTACGTTCGCATCTGCCCATTGAACGACAGGCTTTTGTGATCGGTGCGACATGGTTAGATCAGCAATTGATCGGCGGAGCCAGCGGCATCGCCGACAACGGTTTCGGCGGAGAGGTACGCAATGCGTTACGGCAGCGAGCCAACTTCCTGATCGATCAGGGACTGGCTGAACGACGCGGGCAGCGGCTAATCCTCGCCCGCAACCTGCTGGCGACACTGCGCGGCAGGGAGGTGGAGGCTGCGGGCGGGCGCATCGCGGCCGAAACCGGCCTGGCGCATCGGCCGGTGGCCGATGGCGAGCGCATCACCGGCGTCTACCGGCGCAGCGTCCAACTCGCCAGCGGCCGCTTCGCGATGCTTGATGACGGCATAGGCTTCAGCCTGGTGCCGTGGAAGCCAGTGATCGAGCAACGGCTGGGGCAGACTTTGACCGCCGTAGTGCGTGGTGGCGGGGTGTCGTGGGAGTTCGGGCGGCAACGCGGGCCGTCAATCGGCTGAGATGGTTCGGCTTTGCGTCTCTCAAGCCACAACCCAAGGCGAAACCGGCTGGCATTGGGATGCCAGCTCATCCACTACGACGCGCGCCTTGGTCGACAAATGCCGGGTTTGCAGCCACGAGGCGCGAATCGAAAGGGCCAGAGTTCTCTCTGGCCCTTTTCACGTTTGCTGTAGCACAAGCACTGACGCAGGTTTCCGGTGACAAGTTTGACCCAGAATTTAATTGACGCTGGCAACAAAGCGTCGACTCGCGGACTTTGCGACGCGCACTCATCCGAAAATTCACTTGCAAGGTGCCAATGGCGATGTTCTAATAAACGTTCGTTTAGTTTCAGAATCGCCCGACTCAGGAGGAATTCGATGGCTGAGAAAGCCCCCAAGAAGAAAAAGATGCGCGAAGAGGTGCTGGAACGGTCGGTTCCGCTCTTCGCAACGGTCGGATTTGACGGGGTTTCGATGCGTGATATCGCGGCTGCCGTGGGTGTGACGCCTGCCGCCCTCTACCACCACTTTTCGGACAAGGAGCAGCTCTATCTGGATGCGGTCGGCTATGCCTTCGAAGAAAAGGTGGGGCCCTTGAAGACACTCCTGGACGGTGGAGGAAATCCCTGGGAGCGGATCGAGGCATTCATCACGCGGCTTGCGAACCTACTCGCCGCCGAGCGGGACTTTCTACGCCTGATGCAATGGGTGCTGCTGGACAGCGATGAACGGCGCCAACGTAGCCTGGTGGACTGCGTTTTTAGAGACCTGTTCAACGCACTGCGCGATTTCGCCGCAGAACTCGCTCCGGGCCATGACGCCCATCGGCTTGCCGTTTCGATAATCGGCTTGGTGCTCTATCCCTTTGAAACCCAGTCGGTGCGACGTTTCCTGCCGGGCTACACCCACCAGCAGGAAGACCCCCAGGCCATTGCGCGGCATATCGTCGGCTTGCTACGCAACGGTCTCGGCGGAATCAACGAGGAAAATCCATAACAACGCCCTGTCTAGGGCAAACGTGCGGAGCAGACGTACCCTGCTCTATAACTGCAAGGAGAAGAAGCGATGAAACTACAAAAATGGTTAGTCCTGTCGGTACTGGTGATCGGCGCAAGTGCACAGGCGGCGGAAGACCCCGCGGCAAAGCCGGTCGAGCCGGCCAAGGTGTCCGTGCTGCAGAAAGCGGAGGAAGGTGCGAAGAAGGCGGCCGAGGAAGCCAAAGAGGCGACGCGCAAAGCCGCAGAAGCCGCCAAGCTGGCTGTAGATAAGGCTGAGCAGGCCGTCAGTGAAGCCTCGCAGAAAACCGCGGAAGCTGCCCGGCAGGCGGCACGGGATGCTGATGAAGCCGCCAAGCTGGCTGTACGCAAGACCGCAGAAGCCACTCGAAAAGCAACCGCAGCCACCAAGGAAGCCGCGCAGAAGGCCGAGGAAGCCGCTAAAAAAGCAGCCGTAGCCACCAAGGAAGCTGCACAGAAAGCCGAAGAAGCCGCCAAAAAGGCGGCCAAATCTGGCAAAGAGGCTGCGCAGAAAGCGGCCGAAGCCACGCGGGACGCCGCACAGAAAACCACTGAAGCCACCCGAGAGGCTGCCGACAAGGCGCTTGAGGCAACCAAGGAAACGGCTCGGAACGTCAAAGATGCCGTGACGAAGTAACCCTTATCGGGCAGGCTGCTTGCCCGATAAATTTTCACAGCGTTGCGCTTTCATTTTTTATTTTTATCACTGATCGAGAGGTATGCCATGTCTAAATCCAACACACCCAGTTCCACGACCAAAGACAAACTGATTGCCGACATAAAGCAGATTGTCGCCGATGCCGATGCGCTCTTGCAGGCTACTACCGATCAAGCCAGCGAGAAGGTCGCCGACTTGCGCATCGGCCTTCGGAAAAACCTGAAGACGGCCCAAGGCCGACTTGCCGAGTTCGAGGCCACCGCCGTCGACAAAACCACGGAAGCCATCCGGGAGGCACTGCAAAAAATCTCGGAAGCGGCCAATCAAGCGACTGTAGCCACCATGGAAGCGGCGCAGAAGGCCGAGGAAGCGGCCAAAAAAGTGGCGGGGTCCGGTAAAGACGCGGCCCAGCACGCCGCAGAAGCCGCCAGGGATGCAGCCCAGAAAGCAGTTGCCGCCACCAGGGAGGCCGCCAACAAGGCACTGGATGCAATGCAGGATTGGATGCGATGACGGAAATGGCCCGGAAGGCCAAAGACACCATCAACAAGTAGCTCTTGGCACGCACGACCTGGTCGCATCGGCGGACGGGTCGTGGAAGGCCCGCGCCTAGCAGCCTGTCGGACTAACGCAGCGCGAATGGGATAATGCGCACTTGCCCACCGAACTGATCCTGAGAAATGAGCCGCTTCCATCCTGTAGACCGCCAGACCGGTTATCTGCTCCCGCCCTCGGTCGATGAATGGCTGCCGGAAGACCACCTTGCCCGGTTTATTGTTGAGGTGATTGATGGACTCGACGTCAGTGCCCTGGAGAAAGCCTACGCGGGTCGTGGCAGCGCGGCGTATCACCCCTCGGTATTATTGGCATTGCTGGTGTATGGCTACGCCAACGGCGTCTTCTCAAGCCGAAAGATAGAGCGGGCGACCTACGACTCGGTGGCGTTTCGCTTCATTGCGGCTGGCACCCACCCTGACCACGACACCCTGGCGAGCTTTCGTCGGCGCTTTCTCGACGAGTTGGCTGGCCTGTTCGTGCAAGTACTGGAGATGGCGCGGGAAATGAAGCTCCTGAAGCTGGGCACGATCAGTCTGGACGGTACCAAGATCAAGGCGAACGCCTCGCGCCACAGCGCTTTGTCACACGGGCATATCGAGCAACTGGAAATCCAGCTCAAGGCAGAAGTTGAGTCCTTGCTGGCGACGGCCGAACAGGCCGACCAATCCGCCGTGCCGGATGGCATGAATCTGCCGGAGGAAATTGCTCGACGCCAGGCCCGACTGGGGGCTATGGCAGCCGCCAAGGCCAAGATCGAAGAACGTGCGAAAGCCCGCTTTGAGAAAGAGCAAGCCGAGTACGAAGGCAAGTTGGCGCGTCGAGAAGCCAAGGCTAAGGAAAGCGGCAAGAAACCCGGTGGCAAGCCGCCGAAACCGCCGGTTGCCGGGCCGAAGGCGCAAGACCAGCTCAATTTGACGGATGAACAATCGCGCATCATGCCGGTTGCCGGCGGCGGCTTTGAGCAAGCGTATAACGCGCAGGCAGCGGTTGATACGGGCACGATGCTGGTTGTCTCACTAAACGTGACGCAAGCCTGCAATGACAAGGAACAGGTGGTGCCGATGCTTGAGCAACTGGCAGCGCTGCCGGCCTCACTGGGTCGGCCGCAGGCACTGGTGGCGGATACGGGTTTTTACAGCGCCAAGAATGTCAGTGCCTGCGAAGAGAGCAGTATTGAGCCGTTCATTGCGGTGAAGCGGGATGAGCATCATCCGGCGCCGACGGAACGCTTTACCGAGCCGGCTGCCTTGCCAGCTGATGCCACGCCCGCCCAGGCCATGGCGCACAAGCTGAAAACGAAGGCGGGCCGAGCCCTCTACGCGTTGCGCAAGCAAACCGTCGAGCCCGTGTTCGGCATCATCAAGTCCGTGCTGGGCTTTCGTCAGTTCTCCCTGCGCGGCCTGAAGAAAGTCACCGGTGAATGGACACTGGTTTGCCTCGCCTGGAATTTGAAGCGCATGGCCGTATTGCGTCCGCAGTAGCAAAAACAAGGGAAAATCGTGCGTCTTACGACAAAAATCAGCGAAATTCGGCCTTTCAGGCCCCATTTTATCGACCTGGCCGGTTCAAGACCGACAGGCTGCTAGGCGACGCGATGAGGTAACAGCTATCGCAGCCACCAGGGCTGCTGGTATTTTTATGCGCGGCACCGCCATGACACCCGGTTGTTCAGGTCATCACTTCAGGAGGATCACTATCATGCAAAACGAAACAGGCAACAATATTGGCGGCAGTAACGATGCAGTGATGCTCGAAGCTGAAGTGCGTAGCGCCGTCGAGCAGGGTCACGATGTGCAGGAAATGGTGCGGCAGCTCACCTTGCGCAAGATCAGTGCGCGCTCGCTCGATATCGAATCCCTGCGACAGATCGCGCGTGCCGTGCTGAGCGGCGCGCGGGCCGGCGCACAAAAGGAGTTGCAGCAGTCAGCGGCACAAACCGAAATCATGCGGACACGCCTCAAACAGGCCGTCGCTGGGCTGGACGCGGCGTTGGCGCAGTTTGCCGAAGCCTCCAAACTGGCGGTGGAAGAAGCGGCGGTCCGGGCGCAGACATTTTCCCGTGAGGACCTCGCCCGTGCGCGCACCGACCTGGAAAGCCTGGAGGCGATGTTCCTGGAAACCCTGCAAAGCTCGGCCTCGGGTGCCAAGGATGCCGCAGGAGAAATCCTGTCCGATCTGGCGAGGCACGCCCGCCTCTATGGCTCCGCCGTGCGCGCACAGTTGAAGGAAACCCTGGCCGTCATCACGCACCAGCTTGGCACGGCGGGACGCACTCAGGTTGTTGCCGGCTTGCATCTGGCACAAGCCACTTCCGACCTGCTGCGCCAAATCGCTGCCGGCGTGCTCACCGGCCTGGCCGATCACGTCAAACCCGGCCATTCCCAAGGCAAGGGCAACTGATGCTGTGGCAGGCCCTGACCGCAGTGCGCGACATCGGCCGCCTGCATGACATCACCTCGATCCTGATCCGCTACGGCTTTGGCGACATGGTGCGCCGGATGGGACTGGCCAATGCCCTGGAGCGGGCCGGGCGGGCGCTGCACTGGAACGAAGCGCAGGAACTGGCTCATCTCGACCCGCCCGCCCGGGTGCGGCGCGCGCTGGAGGAATTGGGGCCGACCTTCGTCAAGCTAGGCCAGGTGCTTGCCACCCGCATCGACCTGTTCGAGCCAGAATGGATCGCCGAATTCGGCAAGCTACAGGACAGCGCACCCGCTGCCTCCTACGCCGGGATACGTCAGCAGCTCACCGAAGACCTGGGCGCACCGCCCGAGGAGGTGTTCGCCGCCTTCGACCCCGAGCCGCTGGCGGCCGCCTCCGTCGCACAGGTGCACCGCGCCCGCCTCGAAGACGGCAGCGAGGTGGTAGTCAAAGTACGTCGGCCAGGCATCCGGCCGATCATCGAAGCCGACCTGCGCTGGCTCGCCAGACTGGCGAAACTCGCTGAGGGGGAAAGTCCGGAACTGCGCGCCTTTCGCCCGCAGGAAGTGGTGCGCCAGTTTAGCCAGTCGCTGCGGCGCGAACTCGATTTCGCTGGCGAATGCCGCAATGCCGAGCACATCGCGGAGAATTTTGCCGGCTATACCGACAAAGACGAGCCCACCGGCGACGCCTCTGCCGAAGCTGCGCCTGAACCGCCTCCGGCGCTCCCAATCATCATCATCCCCCGCGTCTATTGGCAATGGACCGGCGAACGGGTGTGCGTGCAGGAATTCATAGCCGGCATTTCCGGGCGCAAGCTTGCCACCGTCGACGAGGCCGGCCTCGACCGCAAGGTCCTCGCCCGCCGGGGCGCGCACGCAGTGTTGAAGATGATCGTCGAGGACGGCTTCTTCCACGCCGACCCGCACCCCGGCAACGTGTTTTACCTGCCCGGCAACCGCATCGCCTTCATCGACTTCGGCATGGTCGGGCGGCTCACCGAGGTGCGCCGCGACCAGTTGACCGGCCTGCTGCTGGGGCTGGTCAAGCACGAGCCGCGCCGCGTCGCCGACGTGATGCTCGACTGGACCGGCGACGGCGCCATGGATGAGGACGGCCTGCTTGTGGAAATCCAGACTTTTGTGCAGCAGTACCACGGCGTGGCGCTCAAGCAGCTCCGGCTCGGTGCCATGCTCTCCGACTTGGTGGCCATTTTGCGTCAGCACCAGCTGGCCTTGCCGCCCGATCTGAGTCTGCTGATCAAGGCCTTCATCTCGCTCGAAGGCATGGGCCGCGAGCTCGACCCCGACTTCGACATGGCCGGCGAGGCGATGCCTTTGCTGGAACAGGCGCTACGGGCACGTTATGCACCCACTGCGCTCCTCCAACGCGGCTGGCGAGGGGTCAGCGAAGCGCTTTCCCTGGTGGCCGGCCTGCCCCAGGATATCTCCCGGCTGTTGCGCGCCGCCCGGCGCGGCCGGCTGGAAATCCACATTGACATCACGCACCTCAAGCGTGTCGGCAACCAGCTTGACAGCGCCGCCAACCGGCTGGTGGTCGGCATCGTCGTCGCCGCCCTCATCATCGGTTCCTCCATCGTCATGACGGTGCCCGGCGGTCCTACCTTGCTGGGGCTACCCTTCTTCGGCCTGCTCGGCTTCGTCGGCGCCGTCATCGGCAGCCTCTGGCTGCTGCTTTCGATCTGGCGTAGCGGGGGCAAGGAATGAGCGGATCGCAGACAGCGCAGGGGTTCGGTGCTGACCCGCTCATCGCGCTGGCGCTGGCGGCCGCGTTCACCCTGTTGGTCGCCCTGGCATGGCTTGCGCTGGTGCGGCAACGCAGCCGGGCGCGGCACCCGGCTTCGGACGTGCCAGCAGCGAGCGATGTCGGAGCCGCCCCGCCCAGAAAGATCGTCATCTTCTACTCGTCCATCGGCCACGGCCACATCAGCGCCGCGCAGGCCATCCAGGAGGAGATCGGCCGGCTGGCGCCGGGCGCGCGCGTGATCCTGCAGGACATCCGCGAGTTCATGCATCCGCTCTGGCGCTGGGTGGACGAGCGGCTCTACTGGTTCATCGCCGGCAATCTCCCGGAAAGCTTCGACGCGCTGTTCCATGCCCTGCAGGCGCGTGGCAACCGGGTGCCCTCGCTGGCATGGCTGTCCAACGACTACCCGGAAGACCAGGTGCGCGCCTTCCTG
>NZ_SDKK01000039.1:0-530 GCF_008107625.1 Zoogloea oleivorans | reverse complement strand
CTGGAAGCGCGCTGGCTGGCCGCCGGCGTGGCACCCGACAAGGTCACCACCAGCGGCATGCCGGTGCGCGTTGCGGCCGCCGACGGCAGAACCCGGGAGATGGCGCTCACGGCGCTGGGTCTCGCCCCGGATGCGCCCACCGTGCTCATCACCTCGGGCAAGGAGGGGGTCGGCGACTACGCGCTTGTGGTGGAGAGCCTGGCCCGCCACCACCAAGGCCCGCTGCAGATCATCGCCGTCTGCGGCGCCAACGCGCGCCAGCAGGCGCTGCTGAATGTGTTGCGGATGGCGCTGCAAAAACGCCTGCCGGAGCCGGTGGCGCTGAAGGTCTGCGGCCTGGTGCCGCACGCCGACCTGCTGGCCTGGATGCGCGCGGCCGACCTGTTGATCACCAAGGCCGGGGGCATGACGCCGGCCGAGGCCTTCGCCGTGGGCACGCCGACGATCCTGCTGGACGTGGTGAGCGGCCATGAGCGCGAAAACGCCGCCTTGTTCGTCCGGCTGGGGGTGGCCGAGCTGGCCGACACCCT
>NZ_SDKK01000019.1 GCF_008107625.1 Zoogloea oleivorans | reverse complement strand
CAGGCGCGGCGGGGGGCAGGGGAAACCGGGCGGAGGGCGGCGAGCATGCGGTCGGGCGCCCAGTGCAGGTTGACGGCGGTCGGGCGGGTCTGTCGCAGGCAGGTGTCGGCGGCAGCGAGGGCCGCGTCGGAGGCGTCGTGACGCAGGGCCAGCGCCATGCCGAAGGCGGCGGTGGCGCCGATCAGCGGAGCGCCGCGCACCTGCATGTCACGGATCGCCGTGGCGGCAGCTTCGAGGCTGTCGAGGCAGAGAAAACATTCCCGGTAGGGCAGGCGGGTCTGGTCGAGGATGATGACCTGTTCGCCATCGCGGCGCAGGGTGGGGCAGCTGTCGGACACGGCATATTCCTTTTTGGATATCCGCGCGATTGTATCGGGGCGCTTCCGCCCGGTGCAGGCAATTGCGGGTTGTCGGCAACTGGCCGGCGCGGGCGCCATCTGCCAGAATCCGCGGGCCTGTTCCGGAGCCCTTGTCATGCCGACTTTTCCTGCTGCTGTCGTATCCCGCCTGCCCGCCGTGGGTACCACCATTTTCACGACCATGAGCCGCCTTGCCCAGGAGTGCGGGGCGATCAACCTGTCGCAGGGTTTTCCTGATTTCAGTGCCGAGGACGTGCTCTTCGAGCGGGTTGCCCACTGGATGCGCGCCGGGCACAACCAGTACGCGCCGATGGCCGGTGTGCCGGCCCTGCGCCAGGCGATTGCCGACAAGGTGCGCGCGCTGTACGGCGCCAGCTACGATCCCGAGCACGAGATCACCGTGACGGCGGGGGCGACCCAGGCATTGTTCACCGCGGTGGCGGCGCTAGTTCATCCGGGTGACGAGGTGATCGTCTTCGAGCCGGTTTACGATTCCTATGTGCCGGCGATTGAACTGCAGGGCGGTATCGTGCGCCGGGCCCGGCTGGCGGCGCCGGATTATCGCCCCGACTGGCAGGCCGTGCGGGCGCTGTTGTCGCCGCGCACGCGGATGATCATGATCAACACGCCCCACAACCCCACCGGCACGGTGTGGACCGAGGCCGACCTGAACGCGCTGGCGGCGCTGACCCGCGATACCGGCATCATCGTGGTGGCCGACGAGGTGTACGAGCACATTGTTTTTGACGGTGTCCACCACCAGAGTGCGGCCCTTTACCCGGAGCTGGCGGCGCGCAGCGTGATCGTTTCGAGCTTCGGCAAAACCTATCACGTGACAGGTTGGAAGGTGGGTTACGTGCTGGCGCCGCGGGCGCTGATGACGGAGTTTCGCAAGGTGCATCAGTTCAATGTGTTCACCGTGAATACTCCGGTGCAACTGGCGCTGGCCGATTACATGGCCGATGCCTCACGGCACCTGCAACTGGCTGATTTTTACCAGACCAAGCGGAATTTTTTCCGGGCCGGGCTGGCGGGCACCCGCTTCGAACTGCTGCCTTGCGCCGGGACTTACTTTCAAACCGCCCGCTACACCGCCATCTCGGCGGTGCCGGACACGGAATTCGTCGACTGGCTGACCCGCGAGGTGGGCGTGGCGGCGATTCCCCTGTCGGCCTTCTTTGGCGACGGACGCGACGAGAAAGTGATCCGTTTCTGTTTTGCCAAGCGGGACGAGACCCTGACGGCGGCTTTCGAGCGGCTGGGGCGCTTCTGCTAAACTGCCCCGGAACCCTGTGGAGTCTCCGTCGTGCGCAATATTTTTCTTTTTATCCTCGTTCTGATCGGCATTTTCTACGTCCGGCGTGCCTTGCGCCGGACTGGCAGGGCCGATGGGCAGGCCGCTGACGAGGCGCGTGGCGCCCCTGCGGAGGCCCCGCGCGAGCAGGTCGTCATCGAGCAGATGGTGGCCTGCGTGCATTGCGGTCTGCATGTGCCGGAGAGTGAGGGCCTGCATGGCGCGGGCGGCTTCTACTGCTCGGAGGAGCACCGCCGCCTCGGTCCCCGTTCGTGAAAATCGCCGGCGCGGTATTTGGGGACACTTCTTCTTCTACTGACGGCGCTGTCCGTACGGAGCCCCTGCGCTACCTGAACCTGTTTCGCCTGGTTCTTGCCGGTCTGTTCCTGGTGGCGGGGCGTTCGCTGCAACTCGGGAGCGATTCACCGATCCTCTTCGTGGGCGCGGCGTTTACTTATCTTGCCGCCGTGCTGATTCTGGGTTTTCCCGACGCGGCCCGGCTGATGGGCACGAACCGGCTGGTAACCGTGCAGGTGCTGGTGGATATCACCCTGCTGACCCTGATCATGTGGGCCAGCGGCGGTTACCGCAGCGGGATTCCGACCCTGATCCTGGTTGCGCTGGCCGGTGCCGGGCTGGTCGGACAGAGCCGCATGGTGCTGTTTTATGCGGCTTATGCGTCGGTGGCGGCCTTGCTGGAAAACGGATTCCGTTTTTTGTCGGGGCGCGAGTCGGTGGATTTTTTCACCGTTGGCATCACCTGCATCGGCTTCTTTGCCATCGCCCAGGTGGCCCGCCTGCTGGCCCAGCGGGCCATCGCCAACGAAGATCTGGCCCGCCAGCGGGGCACCGATCTGGCCAACCAGTTGCGTCTCAACCGGCAGATCATCCAGGACATGCAGGACGGGGTGCTGGTGGTCGGGGAGGGCGGTGTGATTCGCCAGTTCAATCCCCAGGCCATTGCCCTGCTCGGCCCTGGCCTGCGCGACGGCGGCACGCTCAAGGAGTGCGCGCCGGCCCTCGAGCGGGAATTGCAGCGGCGCGACGAACTGGGCAGTTCGGCCCACAGCGTGCGCGCCGACAGCAGCGGCATGATGCTGCTGGCGCGCTTCCTGCCTGCCGGCGAGGCCAATGAAACGCTGATCTACCTGGAAGACTTCGGGCGCATCCATCGCCAGATCCAGCAGGTCAAGCTGGCGGCACTGGGGCGCCTGACTGCCAGCATTGCCCACGAGATCCGCAATCCGCTGGCCTCGGTGTCGCAGGCCGCCGAATTGTTGATGGACGAGAAGCGCAGCGAGATGCAGGCCCGGCTGATCCGCATCATCGGCAACAACGCCCAGCGCATCGACCGCCTGGTGGGCGACGTGCTGGCCCTTGGCCGACGCGACGAGGCCCTGCCCGAAACGCTGCCGCTGGCGGCCTTCGTCGAAGAGTTCCTCGAGGAGTTTTCGGTGGCGGATGCGGGGGTGGATCGGGGGATCGTCGTCAGCGCGGTGCGACCCGATCTCGAGATATCGATGGACCGGGCCCATCTCCGGCAGATTCTGTGGAATCTCGTCGGCAACGCCCGGCGACATTGCAGTGGTCAGCCGGGTGCGGTAAAAATCAGTGCCGAGCTGCTCGATGACGGTCGTGTGGCCCTGGATGTGTCCGACGACGGTTCCGGTATTCCGGAAAGCCTCCGCGGGCAGGTTTTCGAACCCTTTTTTACGACTCATTCAAAAGGGACCGGCCTGGGACTTTATATTGCCAGGGAGCTGGCCGAAGCCAATGGCGCAGTGCTTGAGTTGTGCGGCCATGCGCCGTCGGCACTGCCTGGTGCCCATTTTCGCATTATCGGACACGTCAAACCATGATCCAGAATGAAAGGCGGGCTCGCCCTGGCGGGCCGGATGTGCTTATCGTCGATGACGAGGATGACATCCGCGAATTGCTTGAACTCACCCTCTTGCGTCTGGGGCTGGTCAGTGACGGGGCGGCCAACCTGGCGGACGCCCGTCGCCTGCTCGATGAAAAGCGCTACCGCTTGTGCCTCACCGACATGCGCCTGCCCGACGGCAACGGGCTCGACCTGGTGCGCTACATTGCCGAGAACATCCGCGACCTGCCGGTGGCGGTGATCACGGCCTTCGGCAGCATGGATAACGCGGTGACGGCGCTCAAGGCCGGGGCCTTCGATTATCTTTCCAAGCCGGTGTCCATCGACCAATTGCGTGCGCTGGTCAAGTCGGTGTTTTCCGTTTCGTCCAGCGAGGACGAACGTCTGCGCAAGGACACGTCAAGTCTGATCGGTGATTCATCGGCGATGGTCCAGGTGCGCTCGATGATCGAAAAGCTGGCCAGGAGCCAGGCGCCGGTGTTCATTTCGGGCGAGTCGGGCAGCGGCAAGGAGCGCGCGGCACGGATGATTCACGACCTCGGCCCGCGGGCGGCAGCCCCCTTCGTTGCCGTGAATTGCGGGGCAATCCCCGAGAATCTGATGGAGAGCGAGTTCTTCGGGGCCAGGAAGGGCGCTTTTACCGGTGCCGACTGCGATCGGGAGGGGTTTTTTCAGGCCGCTCACGGTGGCACCCTGTTTCTCGATGAAGTGGGCGATCTGCCCCTGCCGATGCAGGTCAAGCTGCTGCGGGCGATCCAGGAGAAGAAATTCCGTCGACTCGGCGATACGGCTGAAACGGCCGTGGATGTGCGCATCCTCAGTGCAACCCACCAGAATCTGAAGGCCATGGTCGAGGCCTCGCGCTTTCGCCAGGATCTGTTCTATCGCCTCAACGTGATCGAACTGCGTATGCCGGCCCTGCGCGAGCGCAGCGAGGACATCCCCCAACTGGCCGGGATTCTGCTCGGCAGGCTGGCGGAGTCGTCGGGCCTGCCGCCCGCGCGCCTCAGCCCGGGGGCCATGCAGGCGTTGATGGGATGTTCCTTTCCCGGCAATGTCCGGGAGCTTGAAAACATCCTCGAACGGGCCATGGCCCTGTCGAGCGGCGAACTCATCCAGGCCGATGACCTGCTTCTCGATCCGGCCGACATGGGTGAGGCGAGCCATGTGGCGCCCACCACGCCGGGCGGAACAGATTTGCAGGACTACCTGGACGAGATGGAACGCAAGGCCATCGAAGACGCCCTCGAGAAATCCGGCGGCAACCGCACGGCGGCAGCGCGCAGCCTTGGCGTGACCTTCCGTTCATTGCGCTACCGACTGGAGCGCCTGGGCATGAAGGAGTGAGCGACGCAGGACGTGCCGCCGCGCCCACCGAACCGGAGGCCATTCAGCGGGTTGTCAAGGTCCGGCGCGACTACAACACCTGGGTGGCGCGGGAAACCATCGAGGATTACGCGCTGCGCTTCACGCCGCGCAGCTTCCGGCGTTGGTCCGAGCTGCGGGTGGCCAACACGGCCTTCGGCGTGGCGTCCTTCCTGGTGCTGGAAGCGGTGGGGGCGACCCTGCTGGTGGATTACGGTTTCATCAATGCCTTCTGGGCGATTCTTGCGACCGGCCTGATCATCTTTCTGGCCGGCCTGCCGATCAGCCACTATGCCGCCCGCTATGGCGTGGACATGGATCTGCTGACCCGCGGCGCGGGCTTTGGCTATATCGGGTCCACACTGACCTCGCTGGTTTACGCCTCGTTCACCTTCATCTTTTTTGCCCTCGAAGCGGCGATCATGGCCTACGCGCTGGATCTCGCCTTCGACATTCCGCCCGCCTGGGGCTATATGTTGTGCGCCATCGTGGTGATTCCGCTGGTCACTCACGGGGTAACGGCGATCAGCCGTTTGCAGATACTGACTCAGCCCCTGTGGCTGCTGATGCTGGTGGTGCCCTACATTTTCGTGTTCCGCGAGCGGCCGGACATCCTCTCCAGCATCAGCGGCTACGGCGGCGAGCACGGCGCCGGGGCGGGTTTCAATATTCACGCCTTCGGGGCGGCGCTCACCGTCGGCATCGCGCTGATCACCCAGATGGGCGAGCAGGCTGACTACCTGCGCTTCATGCCCGAGAAGACGCCCGCCACCGCTCGCCGGTGGTGGATGGGTGTGCTGCTGGGCGGGCCCGGCTGGGTGGTGCTGGGGGTGGTCAAGATGCTCGGCGGGGCGCTGCTGGCCTACCTGGCGATCAGCAATTCGGTGCCGGCGGAGCGCGCCGTGGACCCGAACCAGATGTACCTGGCGGCCTACGAATACGTCTTTCCGAACCTGCACTGGGCGGTGGGGGCGACGGCCCTGTTCGTGGTCATCTCGCAGCTCAAGATCAATGTGACCAATGCCTACGCCGGCTCGCTGGCCTGGTCGAACTTCTTTGCGCGGCTTACCCACAGCCATCCGGGGCGGGTTGTGTGGGTGGTTTTCAATACGTTGATCGCCCTGGTGCTGATGGAACTCGACGTGTTTCAGGCCATCGGCAAGGTGCTCGGCCTGTACGCCAACGTAGCCATCTCGTGGATGATGGCGGTGGTGGCCGATCTGGTCATCAACAAGCCGCTGGGCCTGTCGCCGCCGGGCATCGAGTTCAAGCGGGCGCACCTCTACGACGTCAATCCGGTGGGCGTTGGCGCGATGGGCATCGCCTCGCTGTTGTCGGTGTCGGCCTACATGGGGTTGTTTGGCGAGAGTGCCCAGGCTTTCTCGGCGCTGATTGCGCTGGTTACGGCTTTCGTCACCGCGCCGCTGATCGCCTGGGCGACCGGCGGGCGTTACTACATCGCCAGGAAGCCTGCGCCCGGTGGCGCGGCGATCCGCCAGTGCGTGATTTGCGAACGGGAGTACGAGGCCGACGATCTGGCCCGCTGCCCGGCCTATCAGGGCGACATCTGCTCCCTGTGCTGCTCGCTGGATGCCCGCTGCAACGATCTGTGCAAGCCCGAAGCGCGCCTGTCGGCCCAGTGGTCGGGGGCCATGCGCCGGATCCTGCCGCCGTCAGTGTGGCCTTACCTGGAAACCGGGCTCGGCCATTACCTGCTGCTGATGGGCGTGATTGCCCCGGGCCTGGCGTTGCTGGTGTGGTTGCTCCATTACCAGGGCCTGAGCCTGCTCGGCGACAGCGCTGAAGCGTTCGGCCCGGCCATGCGCCTGGCTTTTCTGAAGGGCTACGCGGCCTTGCTGCTGCTGTCCGGGCTGGTGGTGTGGTGGCTGGTGCTGACCCACAAGAGCCGCCAGGTGGCGCAGGAGGAGTCCAACCGCCAGACCCACCTGCTGATGAAGGAGATCGATTCCCACCGGCGTACCGACGAGCAACTGCAGCAAGCCAAGCAGGCCGCCGATCTGGCCAACCAGGCCAAGAGCCGTTACATCACGGCGATCAGCCACGAACTGCGCACGCCGCTCAACAGCATCCTTGGCTACGCGCAGATCCTCGATGGGGATGATTCAATCCCGGTGCACCGGCGTCAGGCGATCAACGTGATCCGGCGCAGTGGCGATCATCTGCTGTCGGTCATCGAGGGCACGCTGGACATCGCACGGATCGAGGGCGGCAAGCTGACCCTTGATGTGAAGCCGCTGGATTTTGCCGATTTCATGCAGCAGATCGTCGGCATGTTCGAACTGCAGGCACGCAACAAGGGGTTGGTGTTCTGCTTCGCGCCCAAGGGTGAGATCCCGCCCATCGTGCGTGCCGACGAAAAGCGGCTGCGCCAGATCCTCATCAACCTGCTTGGCAACGCGGTGAAGTTCACCGCCCGTGGCCGCATCAGCCTGCGTCTGGCCTACCGCATGGAGATGGCCACTTTCGAGATCGAGGATTCGGGGCCGGGGATTTCACCTGCCGAAATGGAGCGCATTTTCGATCCTTTTTCCCGCGGCACTTCGGCTCAGGGGGCGAGTGGGGCCGGGCTGGGCCTGACCATCAGCCGCATGTTCGCCGACGTGATGGGCGGCGAGCTGACCGCCAGCAGCGAGCCAGGGCTTGGCAGCACCTTCCGTGTGCGGCTCTTCCTGCCCCAGGTGCGCGGCGAACTGGCGGCCCGCGAGCTGCCGCGCAAGAACCTTGTTGGCTATCGGGGCGAGCGGCGGCGGATTCTCATTGTGGACAACGAGCGGGTGGACCGGGAATTCCTGATCACCTTGCTGGAACCCCTCGGCTTTGTGCTGGCACAGGCTTCGTCGGGGGAAGACTGCCTGGCGGTGCTGCCCGACTTTCGCCCGGATCTGGTTTTCATGGATCTGGCCATGCCGGGCATGGACGGCTGGGAGGCGATCCGGCGCATCCGGGCCGGCGAGTTTGCCACCACGCCGGTGGCGATCATTTCGGCCAATGCTTACGAGCGGGGCCTCAACAACGACAACAGTGCACTGGGCATCGGCGAGCACGACTTCATTCTCAAGCCGGTGCAGGTAGCACAACTGCTCGACTGGATCGGCCAGCGTCTTGGCCTCGAATGGCTGGAGGCGGATCAGCAGAGGCCTGTTGCGCCGATGCCCGCCGATCTGGTGTATCCGCCTGCGTCCCTGCTCGGGCCGCTGGCCCATCAGGTCGAGCTGGGTTACGTGAAGGGCATTCTGGCTCGCCTCGCCGAGATCGAGGCGGCCGACCCGGCTTACGCGCGCTTCGTGGTCGAAGTGCGTGACCTGACCCGCAATTTCCGTCTCGACGCCATTCCGCCCCTGCTGGAAAAAGCCCGCCATGCTTGATTTTGACCGGCTCAACGCCGACCTCGTGCTGATTGTGGACGACATCCCCGAGAACCTTTCGGTGCTCCACGACGCCCTCGACGAATCCGGCTACACGGTGCTTGTCGCCACCAACGGTGAAACGGCCCTGCAGCGGGCGCGCCACAGCGTGCCGGATGTGATCCTGCTCGACGCGATGATGCCGGGCATGGACGGCTTCGAAGTCGCCCGGCGCCTGAAGGCGGATTTCACCACCCGGCACATTCCGATTGTCTTCATGACCGGCCTCACCGAAACCGAGCACGTGGTGGCCGCCTTCGACGCCGGTGGTGCGGATTACGTGACCAAGCCGATCCGCCCGCAGGAAGTGCTGGCCCGCATCGCCGCCCACATGCAGAGCGCCCGCCTCATGAAGCAGGCGCGCAGCGCGCTGGATGCCTTTGGCCAGGCCACGCTGGCGTTGCGCCCCGACAGCGGACGGGTGGTGTGGCAGACGCCGCTGGCCAGAAAGCTGATGAAGGATTATTTCGAGGGCCAGCCGGAGGACAACGCGCCGCCGGCGGTGATGGCGTGGGTCCAGGAATCGAGCCGGGCGCGTCACGAAGGCCGGGATTTTCCGCCTCTGTACATTAACCAGGGGGCGAAGCGGCTGATCTTCACCCTGCACGAACGGACCGGCGAGGATGAGTGGCTGCTGAGCCTGCGGGAGGAGTCGGACGCGGCGGTGATTGATGCGCTGATCGCCGCCTTTCGCCTGACCACGCGTGAGGCCGAGGTGCTCTACTGGGTGATCAAGGGCAAGACCAGCCCGGATATCGGTGAAATCCTCGGTTCCAGCCCGCGTACGGTGAACAAGCACCTGGAGCACGTGTTCACCAAGCTGGGGGTCGAAAACCGGACGGCCGCGGCGTCTGTCGCCATGGCGCGCATTCGCACAGGCGGGGGCGCCGAGGCTTAGGCCACGCTGCGGCGGGCCTCGTCCTGCAGCAGGTGGGTGATGCCGGCCCCGGGCATCGGCCGGCCAAGCAGGAAGCCCTGCATGATGTGGCATTGGCGGGCGAGCAGAAAATCGCGCTGGGCTTCGGTTTCGACGCCTTCGGCCACCACTTCGAGGCCCAGGTCGCGGGCGATGGACAGGGTCGCGGCGGCAATGGCGGCGTCTTCCGGATCGCCGGGCAGATCCTGCACGAAGGAACGGTCGATCTTCAGCCGGGTGAGGGGCAGGCGCTTGAGGTAGGACAGGCTGGAATAGCCGGTGCCGAAGTCGTCCAGGGCGAGCCCGAGGCCCATGCCGCGAAGGGTGGCAAACTGATGTTCGGTTTCGGCGCTCGGTTGCATCAGGGCGCTTTCGGTGAGTTCCAGTTCGAATGTGTGGGGCGACACGCCGCTTTCAGTGAAAGCCTGGCGAACCCGGTCTACAAAGCCCGGTTTGCGGAATTGCAGCGCAGAGATATTCACTGCGACGGTCAGCGGCGGGAGCCCTGCGGCCTGCCATTCGGCCTGCTGCCGGCAGGCTTCGTTGAGTACCCAGTCGCCGATGCTCTGGATCAGGCCGGTTTCTTCTGCCACCGGAATGAAGTCGTTGGGCGAGATGCGCCCCCGTTCGGGGTTGTCCCAGCGCACCAGGGCTTCGACGCCGATCAGGCGTTGTTCGGGCATTGCCCACTGAGGCTGGTATTCGAGCACCAGTTCGTTCCGCTCGATGGCCCGGCGCAGGGCGTTTTCGATCATCAGGCGGGCATAGGCCCGGCTGTTCATGTCCGGCGTGAAGAAGCGGAAGTCGTTGCGCCCCTCGTTTTTGGCATCGTACATGGCGGTGTCGGCATGCTTGAGCAGTACGTCCACGTCGGCGCCGTTGCCCGGATAGAGGGCGATGCCGATGCTGGTGGAAACGGTCAGCTCCTGCCCGTCGATGTCGAACGGGCGGGTCAGGCTGGCGAGCAGCTTGCGCGCGACGGTGGCGGCATCGTCGGCACGGGTAAGCTGGGGCAGCAGCACGACGAATTCGTCACCGCCCAGTCGGGCCAGTACGTCTTCTTCCCGCAGGCACAGGGACAGGCGGTGGGCGGCTGCCGACAGCAGGCGGTCGCCGACAGGGTGGCCAAGGGTGTCGTTGATTTTCTTGAAGTTGTCGAGATCGAGGAACAGGACGCCCACGCGCAGCTTGTTGCGCCGGGCGAAGGCGAGGGCCTGTTCGGCGCGGCTGATCCACAGGCTGCGGTTGGGCAGGCCGGTGAGGGTGTCGTAGTGGGCCAGGTAATGGATGTGGGCTTCGGCAGCACGGCTGTCGGTAACGTCCTGGACGGTTCCGCGCAGGGTTTGGGTGCCGTCACGGCAGGAGGTCGCTTCGATGGTGAAGTGGACGATGCGCCGCTCGCTGCCGTCGTTGCGGTCAGGCAGGCGAATGTCGAGGCTGGTGCTGGTGAGTCCGCGCTCCACGTCGAGCAGGGCGTCCTGCAGGCGGGCCCGGTCATCCGGATGGATGGCCGTGATCAGGCGTGAGAGGTTGCTGTCATCGACGGCCGGGATGCCCAGGATCCGGTACAGCTCGCTTGACCAGTGGCCCTGTCCGGTGACCGAGTCGGCTTCCCAGCTGCCCAGTCGGGCAATGCGTTCAGCGTGGGTCAGGATGGCCTGCTGGGCGCTCAGGCGCCGCCCGGCATCGGCCAGCTCGGCAGTGCGCAGGTGTACCAGTTCCTCGACGCGACGGGCGTGGCCGGTGGTGGTCAGCAGGAAGGCGCCGAGTGTACCGATGCTGAGCAGGCCGATGGCAAGCAGCGTCCAGGCCTCCCAGCCCCGGTAGTACGCTGCGTAGCCTGGTTCTGCCACGAGGTGGATGGCCCAGGTCCGGCCGGCGAAGTCGAAGATTTCCACCCATGGCGTCAGGCCGCCAGCGCCTGGTTTGTCCTGCTCCGGACAGTTGGCCAGCCCCGCGAGGCGTTGTCTCCCGGGCTGCTCTGTGGTGATGTCCGACAGGCAATAGCCGATGCCATCAATGACATGCCCTCGCAGGGCACCGTTGATGGCATCTTCGATACGCAGGGCGACGAATACCAGGCCGTCCGGTTTGCCCGCTTCTGCGGGTACGGCGGGGCTGGTGCGCTGATACACGACCACACCGAGTTTGCCCTGGGTTTCCTGGGTCAGTTCGAAGGCGCGGGTTGCCGACGCTTTGCCTTTGGCAAGGGTCCGCGGGATTGCTTCTGCGGCGGCCGGGATGGTCAGAACGTTGACCCCGAGGGCTCTTCGGTTGGGTTCAAGGGGGGTGATGTAGCGGATCGGGTAGTACTCGGGCTGCGGACTGGCTGCGGACAGCTGGTTGTCACTGCCGCGATCGCGGATCATGAAGTCGCGGGTGACATCGTTGGCGCGGGCCGTGGCTTCGAGAACGGCGCGCTGCTCCGTGGGTACGCGTGGAATCCAGCCGATGGCCTGCAGCCCGCCAAATCTTGACAGCCACGGCGCCCCAAACTGCTGGAAACTGTCGTTGTCCATGGCGGGGGCGGCCACCATCACGCGTTCGGTGGACTGGAGCACGTCGAGATAATCGGAGAAGCGTGTGCGCAGCAGGCTGGAAAGGTAGCGGGCGTCCCGTTCGAAGCGGGATTGCAGGCGTTGTTGTTCCCATGTGCCGACCTGGACCTCAAGTCCGATCAGCAGGACAAGGGCGACCACCAGGGGCAGGGCGAGGGCCAGTCGGCGTGGCGCCCAGTCCCTGCGGGGAAGACCAAAGAAGACGAAGGTCAGGGGGGCGGCGATGAGGATGCCGATAGCGTCGCCGGCCCACCAGTTCCACCAGCTGAAGGCTGCTTCATCCAGGGGAATTGCGCCGAGAAGGGTGAGGGTGCCGACGCCAATGCTCGCGCTGATTACGCAACTGATTGGCGCTGCAGCAAACAGGAAGCGCAGAATCGCGCCGGCTGTATCGAGGGCATTGGGAAAGCCGATCCAGCGCCTGGCGAGGGCCGCTCCGGCCAGGGCCTGCAGGGCGGCGCCGCTACCGACGCACAGGGGCATTATCCAGTTTTGCCCCCCGAGTCCGGAGCGCAGAACCGCTTCGATGTTGGTCAGGACGGCGCCCAGAAAAATTGCCGGCCAGATCCGGTTGCCATATATCAGCAGGCCGGCGAGGGCGATCCCGGCCGAGGGATAGAGTGGCGCAACATAGCCGGGCGGGATTGCCATGTGAAGGGCAATCAGACCGCAAAGCGCGTAGGCAACGGTGATTCCTGCCATTGCTCGTAGCTGGGTCGGAGACATTGGCAGCAGTTCGATGGCGAGAATGCACCGGCTCGGCGTTATTCGGGCCGGGGTGTCGTTGGTTATGGGCAAGGGCGCATTGTAACTCCGCCCTGCCTTGCAGATCGCCTTTCTAGTCCTGAAGGTTCCGGTAGGCGGCTCCGCATTTCCCGTGCCCTGCGCATCCGGACTCCCGGTTTTGTTGCGATGCGGTAGTATCGCGAACCCGTTCCGGGAGGACCCGGTGCCTGACGGCCTGGCCCCCGGGCGGACGGGTGGATTGCTTTGGTCAATCCGCGTCCCGTATCCGGTCGTCCGGCCTGTTCAAAGGTGTCTCAGGAGAGCTGAATGTCCACGGTGCTTGCTTCAGGGCAGGAAAAGCAGTCGCAGAAGGAAGTCTTGCCCGTTGCGCTGGCTGCGATGGGGGTGGTGTTCGGCGACATCGGCACGAGTCCCCTCTATACGATGAAGGAAGTGTTCAGTGGGTCCCATGCGGTCCCGGTGACGCCGGACAATGTGCTGGGGATTCTGTCCCTGGTTTTCTGGGCGCTGACGATCGTCGTCTCTCTGAAGTACATCATGTACATCATGCGTGCCGACAACCGTGGCGAGGGAGGCATCATGGCCCTCACCTCGCTGGCCTTGCGCACCAACAAATCGCCGCGCATGGGGGCTGCCATGGCCGCCCTCGGCCTGTTCGGGGCGGCGCTCTTTTACGGGGATGGCGTGATCACGCCGGCGATCTCCGTGCTGTCGGCGGTCGAAGGTCTCGAGGTGGTGACGCCCGCTTTCAAGCCTTACGTGTTGCCCATTTCCCTGGTCGTGCTGACCGGCCTGTTCCTGATCCAGAGCAAGGGGACGGCGCGGGTCGGGGCGATCTTCGGCCCGGTCATGCTTTTCTGGTTCACGACGCTGGGCGCGCTCGGGGCCCTGAATGTGATGCGCCATCCCGACGTGCTGCGGGCGATCAATCCGGTCTACGCCGTGGCGTTCTTTGCCAACAACCAGTGGCACGGCTTCCTGGCCCTTGGGGCGGTGGTACTTGCCATTACCGGTGGCGAGGCCCTGTATGCGGACATGGGGCATTTTGGACGCCGTCCGATCAAGCTGGCCTGGTTCGGTTACGTTTTCCCGGCCCTGTACCTGAACTATCTGGGACAGGGTGCCCTGATTCTCGACAATCCGCTGGCGGTCAAGAGCCCCTTCTATCTCCTCGTCCCCGAGCCTTTGCTGCTGCCCATGGTGGCCTTGTCCACGCTGGCCACCATCATCGCTTCGCAGGCGGTGATCTCCGGGGCCTTCTCGCTGACCAAGCAGGCCGTGCAGCTTGGTTATTGCCCGCGTATCCACATCATTCATACGTCTGAAAAGGAAGTCGGGCAGATTTACGTGCCGAACGTGAACTGGATGCTGCTGGGGGCGGTGATCGCCCTGGTGATCGGCTTCCATTCGTCGAGCGCCCTGGCCTCAGCCTACGGGATTGCGGTGACGCTGACGATGATGATCGACACCGTGCTGGCCTTTGTGGTCGTGCGGGCGCTGTGGCAATGGACCCTGGGTCAGGCGATTCTTTTCCTGGCGCTGTTTTTTACGGTCGACTTTGCATTTTTCACGGCCAACAGCGTGAAGATTTTTGATGGCGGATGGTTTCCGCTGGCCATGGGCCTGGCGGTGCACACCTTGCTGATGACCTGGAAAAAGGGGCGGGCGGCGCTCACGGAGCGGATGCGGGTGGATACGATGCCGCTGGACCTGTTCATCCAGTCGATGTTCCACGACCCGCCGATTCGCGTGCCGGGCATGGGGGTGTTCATGACCACGGCGCCGGATGGCGTGCCGCGGGCGCTCTTGCACAACTTGCTGCACAACAAGGTGCTGCACGCCCGCGTGGTGCTGGTGAATGTGGTGACGGAGGATATTCCCTATGTGCCCGATGCGGAGCGGGTCAGGGTCGAGGAGCTTGATTTCGGTTTTTACCGGGTTTTTGTCCGCTACGGTTTCAAGGACGATCCGGATATTCCGGCAGCGCTGGAGATGTGTGAAACGCAGGGCCTGCCTTTCGAGTTGATGGAGACGTCGTTCTTCCTGGGGCGGGAGACCCTGATTCCCCGCGTAGGCTCGTCCCTCAATGCCTGGCGTGAGCGGTTGTTCATCCTGATGTTCAGAAATGCCCATAGTGCCGCGGAGTTCTTCTGTATTCCGGCCAACCGGGTTGTGGAGTTCGGTACCCAGATCGAGCTGTAAGGCGGTGTAGCGGCGTGCCAGGGGATGCGTCGCTACGAATGTTTCAGGGTGACGATAGTCTTTGAAGACTTTTGTGACCATGGCCGGCTGTCGTCCGCCTGCTTTTTAGGGCTTCGGCCACGGGGCCCGGTTGCATGTCACTTTATGTGCAATGTAATTTTTCGTGTGACAGGCATCACGCGCGCGCCCGCTGCTTAGGGATATCGTTCGGTTGCACAGTTCTTCACGCATTTGGCAATTTTGCGATGCACAAATGGCATGACCCTCAAGCCATGTTCATAGATAATGTGTGGCGATTTTTATGAGGTGCTGCGCTGCAGCACTTCCTTGGTTGATCTAATTTGCATGGGCGGTCGCCTTAAAGGGTGATCGAAGCTCCGAATGCTAAAACTCTTCAATCATTACGTTCCGTCCAATACGGTTCTGCAGCTGCTCTTCGATGCGATGCTGCTGTTCGTTGCGGTAGTGGCCGTATTTGTGCTTCAGGAACAGGTCGATGTCACGCTGCTGATCGCGGTGATTCCCTCGGCTTTTGCGTTTGCCGTCACGATGATGATCCTTAACGGTGCACTCGGTCTCTACCGGGTAAACTTCGGGGCGGACTTCCGCGAGACCGTGATGCGGGTCGGGATGTCCATCGTGCTGAGCATTCCTGTGGCCTACGGTATTTTTCGGGTGTTGCCCTGGGGCGAAGTGGCTCACGAGGCGGCTGAACTGAATGTGATCGGCCTTTTGGGCTTTGTGGTGGCCGTACGTGGTTTCGCGGTCCGGCGTGTGGGAGCAGGTGTGTTGGTCAAGCGAATCATGGTTATCGGGACGGGGGCGGATGCGGTTGCCGTTGAGCACGCCCTGTCAAATCCTGGCAATCCCAGTCTGCAGGTGGTGGGTTTCTATCCGGCCGGTTCGGGCGACGAAGTGCGCGTCGATCCGAAGCGGGTCGTCCATTTCGATGGCAATCTGCTCAATGCTGCGAATCACTTGCGGGTGAACGAAATCATCGTGGCAGTCCGGGAGCGGCGGGGCGGTGTGATTCCCCTGCGCGAACTGCTCGATTGCAAGATGGCGGGCATCAAGGTGCTCGATCTTTCCAGTTTCTTCGAACGGGTTCGCGGTCAGGTTCGCATCGACTCCCTGCGCGCCAGCTGGCTGATATACGGTGAAGGCTTCCGGCAAGGCTGGGGGCGGACGCTGGTCAAGCGTATTTTCGATCTCGTGGCCTCGTCGATTCTTTTGGTGTTGGCGGCCCCGGTGATGGTTCTGGCGGCGATTCTGATTGCCGTTGAGGACGGTGCTCCGATTTTCTATCGCCAGGAACGTGTCGGCCTCGGCGGCCGCTTGTTCAAGGTAACCAAGTTCCGCAGCATGCGCCGCGATGCCGAGCGCGATGGCAAGCCGCGCTGGGCTTCCGCCAATGACGATCGTGTCACGCGTATCGGACGTTTTATCCGCAAGGTGCGTATCGACGAGTTGCCGCAGTTGTTCAACGTATTGAAGGGGGACATGAGTCTGGTAGGGCCCCGTCCCGAACGGCCGTTCTTTGTCGATCAGCTGACCCGTGACATTCCGTTCTATGCCGTTCGCCACTGCGTCAAGCCGGGTGTTACCGGCTGGGCCCAGGTTCGCTATCAATATGGTTCATCGGTTGATGATGCAATCAACAAGCTGCAGTACGATCTCTACTACGTCAAGAATCACACGCTCTTTCTCGATACGGTAGTCTTGTTCGAGACTGTGAGGGTTGTGTTGACCGGTGACGGCGCACACTGATTCCCTTCGGTATCTCCCCGTAAACGCGGGGTTGAGTCCAGACGCTCCCGCTTATGGGGGCGTTTGCTTTTCCGTTAAGGTCTGATGGAATTCATCCTTTCCCAAGTTTCGGTCTGGAGCTACGCGTTCGCCACGCTCGTGCACGCGGTTTTTGGTCTCTATCTTGTCGTGGCCTGGCGCAAGGGGGCGCGCGGCGGTTTTCTTATTGTCGCCACCCTGGTGAGCGCCCTGTGGGCCGGAGCCAGTTGGGCGTTTTCAGCAACGGGCTGGATCTGGCTGTTCCAGCTGGCCTGCCTGCTGGACGTGCTGAGGCTTGGTGCCTGGTTCGGCTTTCTCCTCGCGCTGCTCTCGCAGCCTTCTCAGGACAGCTCCGAGAACGCGCTTCCCGGCTGGCCCAGGCCCTGGGTGCTGGGTGTCATTACCTTGAGTGCCGCCGGGGTGCTCTGCCTCAGCGTGGGGATTCCCGTCTATGGGACGCCCTTGCGTACCTGGGCTGCGACTTCACTGTTTTCTTCCGTCTTCGGGCTGGTATTGCTCGAATTGTTTTACCGCTCGGTTCCGGAACGTTCGCGCTGGGGGATCAAGCCGGTGGCCCTGGCCCTGGGGGGCCTATTTGCATTCGATGTGTATCTCTACGCAGATACCCTTCTCTTTAGCCGTCTTCACCCGGTGATCTGGAGTGTGCGCGGGTTTGCACACACACTAACGATTCCCCTGGTGGCAGTGTCTGCATCCCGGAACCCCGAGTGGACGTTCCGGGTTTCGGTTTCCCGGCATGTCGTCTTCCATTCCACGGCGCTGGCTGGCTCCGGGCTGTATCTGCTGACGCTTGCCGGCGCCGGTTATTACATGCGCTATTTCGGCGGTGAATGGGGTGAGGCGCTGCAGTTGGCGCTGACCTTTGGTGGCGCGCTGCTGTTGTCCGTGATCGCCTTTTCGGGGGCCTTCCGGGCTCGTCTGCGCGTACTGCTTGCCAAGCATTTCTTTGCTTACCGTTATGATTACCGCAAGGAGTGGCTGGGCGTGACCCAGGCGCTGTCGATGGCTGGCGATGGTCTGAGTCTTGGCGAGTCGGTGGTCAAGGCCTTGGCCGACCTGGTCGAGAGTCCCGGCGGCGGCGTATGGCTGCGCGATGCCAACGGGGAATACAGCCAGCAGGCCCGCCTGAACATGCCTCATTACGCTCTCCAGGAGCACGAAAATTCCGAATTCGCACGTTACCTGCTGGAGCGGGAGTGGGTGGTGAATCTGGCGGAGTTGCGCGGCGCTCTGGTGTCGCCGAGCGAGTTTCCCCTGCCGGAATGGGTCTCCGAGCTGTCGGACATGTGGCTGATCGTTCCGCTGATTTCGTCCGGTGTGCTGGTTGGATTCGTGGTGCTGCTGACGCCGCGTACGCCTGTTGATGTGAATTGGGAGGTGCTCGATCTCCTGAAGATGGCCGGCCGGCAGGCGGCCAGCTATTTTGCCCGGATGCAGGCTGCGGAGGCGCTCCTGGAAGCCCGCAAGTTCGACGCCTTCAACCGCATGTCGGCGTTTGTTGTGCACGACCTGAAGAACCTCGTGGCCCAGTTGTCGTTGATGCTGCGTAATGCCGAGCGGCACAAGGACAACCCGGAGTTTCAGGCGGACATGCTTGACACGATTCGGCACGTTGAAGAGCGGATGCGCGGCCTGATGGCGCAGCTCATGGAAAAGACGCCGATCAACCAGCGCAAGCCGGTGCACTTGAAACCGCTGATCGAGCGTATCGTCCAGTCGAAGCGCATGTTCAATCCGTGCCCGGTATTTGTGGCGGGCGCGCCTGATATTTCCGTTCTTGCCCATTCGGAGAGGCTTGAGCGCATCCTCGGGCACATCGTGCAAAATGCCCTAGACGCGACTTCTGAGCATGGTAGTGTAGTCATAGAGCTATCCCAGGAGCGTAATCAGGCGTGTGTCACGGTTCGGGATACCGGATCGGGGATGTCTTCTGCATTCGTTCGCGAGCAGCTTTTCAAGGCCTTTCAGACAACCAAGGCAAGTGGAATGGGCATCGGCGCCTATGAGGTGCAGCAATATGTCCATGAGCTGGGAGGAAGTCTATCGGTGCAGAGTGAAGTAGGTTCAGGAACCTGCTTTGATGTCAGATTGCCGATTGCCGATTACTCCCGGAACGCCGGTAACGAAGCGGTAGCAAACTAGCCATATGAGTGATAAACGCAGGACTTTGCTGATTGTCGAGGACGATCCCGCGCTGCAAAAGCAGATGCGCTGGGCCTTCGATCAATACGAGACGGTAGTTGCGAACAATCGCGAAGAGGCGATTGCGCAGTTAAGGCGGCATGAGCCTGCAGTTGTCACGATGGATCTCGGCCTTCCGCCGGCGCCGGATGACGTAACGGAAGGTTTTCGGTTGCTGGGCGAAATTCTCGCACTGGCACCCGACACCAAGGTCGTCGTGCTCACCGGACAACATGATCGGGAAAATGCCGTGCGCGCCGTCGGCATGGGGGCCTACGACTTCTTCGCCAAGCCCTTCGAGCCCGAACTCCTTGCCCTGACGCTCGATCGCGCCTTGCGCCTGTATGACCTGCAGCAGGACAACCGCAAGCTGAAAGTCCAGCAGGGAAGCGCCCTGTCGGGTGTCATCACGCGGGATTCGGGCATGTTGCGGGTGTGCCGCCTGATCGAAAAGGTTGCTTCTGCCAATGTCACCGTGATGCTGCTAGGCGAGAGTGGAACGGGCAAGGAGGTTCTGGCGCGGGGCCTGCATGAACTGTCCCCGCGCCGGAATGAGCGCTTTGTGGCAATCAACTGTGCGGCGATTCCCGAGAACCTGCTCGAAAGCGAGTTGTTCGGCTACGAAAAAGGGGCGTTCACCGGGGCCGTGAAACAAACCCTCGGCAAGATCGAATTTGCCAACAAGGGCACCCTGTTCCTGGATGAAATCGGTGATCTGCCGATGCCCCTGCAGGCCAAGCTGCTCCGTTTTCTGCAGGAGCGGGTCATCGAGCGGGTTGGGGGGCGCGAAGAGATTCCGGTCGATGTGAGAATCGTCTGTGCCACCCACCAGGACGTCAAGGGTCTGATCCAGGTAGGGCGCTTCCGCGAGGATCTGTACTACCGTCTTGCCGAGATCGTGGTGGACATTCCGGCCCTGCGTGATCGTGATGGCGATGCGGTGCTGCTGGCGCATGCCTTTGTGCAGCGTTTTGCTGCCGATCATGGTCGGGGTACGATGTCCCTTACCGATGATGCCGTGCAGAGTATCGAGTCACATCGGTGGCCGGGTAATATCCGGGAGCTCGAAAATGCGATCAAGCGTGCCGTCATCATGGCGGACGGAAACTGTATCGCTGCCGATGATGTCGGCCTGAATGTAGATGCCGGGGAAGAGGCCCTCGAGGCGCTCAACCTGCGCGTTGTCCGTGAAGAGGCCGAGCGGCGTGCTGTTGTCAGGGTCATGGCCAGAGTCAATGGCAACGTGGCCCGTGCTGCCGAGGTACTCGGCATCAGCCGCCCAACCCTCTACGATTTAATGAACCGCTTCGGACTGAAGAAAGAGACTTCAACGTGATTCAAGGATCCATGCAAATGCGCTCCCAGACAAAACGCAGCATAGTTCGGAACACTGCGGTCAGTGCCCTTTGTGCCTTGCTCCTGGCTGCATGTGGTGCCAGCCCTGAGTCGATGATCGCGTCCGCCAAGGACTATCTGGCCAAGGATGACCGGAGTGCGGCCACGATTCAGCTCAAGAATGCGTTGCAGAAAAACCCCAGCTTCGCGGAAGCCCGCTACCTGCTCGGCAAGGTCAATTTTGACCAGGGCGATTATGCCGGGGCCGAAAAGGAGCTGAAGCGGGCGCTCGATCTGGGTTTCTCTCCCGATCTGGTCGTGCCTCTCCTCGCCCAGAGCCTGCTCGCGACGGGGCAGGGGCCGCGGATCAGCGCCGAACTTGCCAGCCAGAACCTGACACAGCCGGAAGCCCAGGCCAGTTTCCTCACCTCGCAGGGGTATGCCGCCCTTGGCCAGGGCAAGACTGAAGTTGCTGCAGAGGGGTTCCAGTCCGCCCTGAAGGCGTCTGCAGGCTTTCCGCTGGCCCGGGTCGGACAGGCGCGCGTTCGTGCAATTGGCCGGGATCTCGAAGGGGCTCTTGCCGACGTGGATGCCATCCTCAAGGACGCTCCCAAGCTTCCCGAGGCGCACAGCCTGCGGGCTGACCTTTTGACTGCGCTGAATCGTCCGGATGAAGCCATCGTCGCCTACGAGGCCGTCATTGCCGGCAAGCCGGCGGATGTGATTGCCTATCAGAATCTTATCTCCCTGCTGCTGCGTGCCAACAAGGTGGACGTGGCGCAAACCAAGATTCAGGCCATGAAGAAAGCGTCGGGCAATCATCCGCTGGCACTTTACCTGCAGGCCTACGTAGACGTCCGCAATGGCAAGAACAAGGAGGCCTACGATGGCGTCCTGCAGGTGCTGCGCGTGGCTCCGGGCTATGTTCCCGCAATGTTGCTGGCCTCCACGCTGCAGCTGCAGCGCCAGGATTTTGCCCAGGCCCAGGAAAACCTGACAAAGATACTGGAGAAGAGTCCGAACCTTGTCATCGCCCGTCGCCAGATGGTTGCTGCCTATCTGGGGCTGCGTGAACCGGCCAAGGCGCAGGAGGCTCTCCAGCCGCTGCTCAAGGACGCCGGGGACGATATCGGGGTGCTGAACCTTGCCGGTCAGGTGTACGCCATGAATGGCGACTTCACGCGCTCCGAAGAGTTTTTCCGTCGCGCCAGTGTGGCCGATCCCAAGAATGCCCAGTATCGCACCCGCCTGGGGGTTTCGCGGCTTGCCGCAGGGGAAACCGATCAGGCTTTCCATGATCTGGAGGCGGCCTCCGCACTTGATGCAAACAACATTCAGGCGGACATCACCCTGATCATGGCCCACCTGCGCCGCAATGAAACGGCCAAGGCCATGAGTGCCGTACAGGCACTCGAAAAGAAGAAGCCGGCTGATCCTGTTACCTACAACATGAAGGGTGGGGTCCTGCTCGCCAGCAAGGATTTTGCCGGCGCACGCAAGGCCTTCGACAAGGCGCTGGAACTCAAGCCGGATTTCCTGCCGGCTGTCAGCAACCTGGCCAGGCTCGACATCACCGACAAGCAGCTTGATGCCGCGCGCAAACGTTACGATAGTTTCATTGCCAAAAACCCGAAGAGCGGCCAGGCTTACCTCCAGTTCGCAGAGTTCATGGCGATGACCGGTGCGCCCGGCAAGGATGTTCAGGCCCTGCTGGAGAAGGGGCTGACGGCTGTCCCCGATTCGCTGCCGATCCGCATGGCGCTGGTGCGCCTGCTGATTCAGTCCGGCGATGCAAAGCGGGCACTTCTCCTCGCCCAGGAAGCCTCCGCGACCGCGCCGGAAGATACTGCGGTTCAGGATCTGCTTGGGCGTGCCCAGGTGGGGGCCGGGGAGCTTCAGCAGGCCTTGAGTACCTACAGCAAGCTGGCGCCGAAGATGCCCAACTCGCCCGCGCCGCTGGTCGCCATGGCTGATCTGCAGGTGGCCACCAAGGATTTGTCCGCCGCGGAGCAGAGTTTGCGCAAGGCAATTGCCATCAAGCCGGACACCGTCGAAGCGCAGCAGCGTCTGATTGCCATTCTGCTGGGCAACAAGAGGGCTGATGCGGCTATCGGTGTGGCGAAGGACATACAGAAGCAGCGCAAGGACGCGGCTGTTGGATACGTTCTTGAGGGCGAGATCCTTGGTGCCATGGGCAAGAAGGTTGAAGCCTTGCCGCCCTTTGAAGAGGCCTTCAAGCGCGACAAGAGTCCGCAGTCGGTTGTTCGCCTGTACCGGGCCCGAGCTGCTGCCGGTCAGTCCGCCGAGGCTGCCAAGCTGGCTGCCGATTGGGTCAAGGCCAATCCGAAGGATCTGGTCCTGCGCTCCTATCTGGCCGAGCGCAGCCTGACTGAACAAAAGTATGAACTGGCGGCGCAGCAGTATCGCCAGATGCTGGAACTTGCTCCCAAGAACCCCATGCTGCTGAACAATCTGGCCTGGGTGCTCGGCAAGCTCGGTGACAAGAGTGCAATCAGTGTCGCTCAACAGGCGGTTGCCCTGGCGCCGAACAGCCCGGTCGTTCTCGACACCCTCGGTGGTCTGCTGATGGACAGTGGCGATACCGCGAAAGGGGTGGAGCAGCTCAAGAGGGCAGTCAGCCTCGGGCCCAATTTGCCGGCCTTGCGTCTGAACCTTGCCAAGGCCCTGGTCAAAATTGGCGACAAGGATGGTGCGCGCAAGGAGCTGGATGCGGCGATGAGCAAGGCGCCGGAAAAATCAGCTATCCGTGCCGAGCTCGATAAGCTCAAGGCTTCGTTGTAATCGTTTTCAGCAAAATTAATTTCAATCAGGAACGATCTTATGAGCACCATCGCAGTTATCGGCCTCGGCTATGTAGGCCTGCCCCTCGCCGTTGAATTCGGTAAGAAGATGAAGACGGTCGGTTTTGATCTCCATGCAGACAAGGTTGCTGCCTATGGCCGCCACGTGGATCCCACCGGTGAGGTGAGCACGGAAGACCTGAAGGCAGCCGTGCACCTCACCTGCAGCACCGATCCGAAGATCATCGGTGAAGCCGACTTCATCATCGTTGCCGTGCCGACCCCGGTCGACGAAGCGCACCAGCCCGATTTCACCCCGCTGATCAAGTCTTCCGAGAGCGTCGGCAAGCACCTCAAGCGCGGCGCCATCGTGGTGTATGAATCCACCGTGTATCCGGGCGCTACCGAAGAGGTGTGCATCCCCATCCTCGAGAAGTTCTCCGGCCTCAAGTGGAAGGAAGACTTCAACGTCGGCTATTCCCCCGAGCGGATCAACCCGGGCGACAAGGAACGCACCGTCACCAAGATCATGAAGGTTGTTTCCGGCGATACCCCGGAAACCCTCAAAAAGGTGGCCGAAGTCTACGGTGAAGTGATCGTTGCCGGTGTTTACCCGGCCAGCTCGATCAAGGTCGCCGAAGCTGCCAAGGTCATCGAGAATACCCAGCGCGACCTCAACATCGCCCTGATGAACGAACTCTCGGTGATCTTCCACAAGATCGGCATCGACACCATCGAAGTGCTGAAGGCGGCCGGTACCAAGTGGAACTTCCTGCCCTTCCGTCCGGGTCTGGTTGGTGGTCACTGCATCGGTGTCGATCCCTACTACCTGACTCACAAGGCCGACATGCTGGGCTACCACCCGCAGGTCATCCTGGCCGGCCGTCGCATCAACGACAGCATGGGCAAGTACATCGCCGAGCAGACCGTCAAGCAGATGATCCAGTCCGGCCACAACATCAAGGGCGCCGATGTCATCGTTCTCGGCCTGACCTTCAAGGAAAACTGCCCCGACCTGCGCAACAGCAAGGTCATCGACGTGATCCACGAACTGCAGAGCTTTGGCTGTACCGTGCATGTGCACGATCCGGTAGCCGAGTCCGGTGAAGCCGAACACGAGTACGGCGTCAGCCTGACTCCGTGGGACAAGCTGCCGCGCGCTGCCGCCATCGTGGCTGCCGTGGCGCACAAGGAATACGCCGAGATGGGTGTCTCCCAACTGGCCGAAAAGCTCCAGCCGAAGGGCGTGTTTGCCGACGTGAAGAGTTTTTACGATCCGGCCGAGCTTGAGGCTGCCGGCGCTACCGTTTGGCGTCTCTGAGCGGCGATGGGATGAAGCGCGTGACGCGTCTGCGAAAGATATTTTCCGTGTTGCTGCTGGGCGCATGCCTGGCAGGCAATGCGCGCGTCGCGTGTGCCAATCCGCAGGAACTCGTGGATGCGTCCGTCCTTGTCGCGCAGGCTCTGGCCTACGAGCATGGGGAGGGCGTTCCCCGCGATCCCGAGCGGGCCGCCGAGCTGTATTGCGATGCGGTTCGCCTCGGAAGCAGCGAGGCCATGTACAGCCTTGGCTGGATGTACGCGAATGGTCGCGGTGTGGCACGGGATGATGCTTACGCCGCCACGCTGTTTGACATGGCGGTTTTCAGTGGCCATGCAGAGGCCGCCAAGGCGCGTCGTCTCGTCGGTGACTACTCCGGCAGTGTCCCTGAATGTCTCAAGGCGCGCGCGGTAGAGCGCAGTTTTGCCGCCCGTGACACCTGGGATACGCAAAAATACCTGGCGTCCCTGCCTGACCACAAAAAGCGCATGGTCGAACTGATCACCACGCTGGCCCCGCGCTTTTCCATTGAGCCGCGACTGGCACTGGCCATTGCCACGACCGAATCCAATTTCGATGCCACGGCGACTTCCCCGAAGAATGCCATGGGCGTCATGCAGCTCATTCCCGAGACCGCCAGTCGCTTCAACGTGAAGGACAGTTTCGATCCGGTGCAGAACATCAAGGGCGGACTTGCCTACCTGCGCTGGCTGCTGGCCTATTATCAGGGCAATGTGGCGCTGGCGGTTGCCGGCTACAACGCAGGGGAAGGGGCGGTAGATCGTTATCGCGGCGTGCCTCCCTACAAGGAAACCCAGAATTACGTGAAGCGTATCCTGGCATTTTTCCCCCGTACCGAACATCCCTTTGACGCCCACGTCGTGAGTGCTTCTCCGTTCCTGCAAACCTTCAAGGCGGTGAGCCGTTGAACAATGTGTCGATGCCGGCGTGGTTGTCGCGCCGTGCCGTGCTGGCGGGAAGCGTGGCCGCGCTGCTGGCCTGCTTCATTGCGCCAGCCAGGGCCGATTTGCCTGCGACGGTGGTCGAGATAAAGAAATCGGTTGTCGCCGTGGGGAGCTTCGAGCCAACGCGGAATCCCCAGTTCCGTTTTCTTGGAACGGGTTTTGTCGTTGGCAGTGGCAATCAGGTAGCGACCAATGCGCATGTGGAAGGTGCCATTCTGGACAGTGCCGATGGCAAGGAGCGTCTGGTCATCGCCATGCCGGGTTCCGGGCGGGTCATGGTTCGCCCGGTGGTCAAGGAGGCTGTCGATCGTGAGCACGACGTGTCGATACTGCGTTTCGAGGGTCCGCCGCTGCCGGCTGTGCGCCTCGGTGACTCCGACGGGGTGCGGGACGGGCAGGCGATTGCACTGACCGGCTTTCCGCTCGGGGCCACTATCGGAATCGTGCCGGTGACACACCGGGGCATTGTGTCGGCTGTCACGCCGATCGGACAGCCCCTGCCTTCGGCACGGCAGCTCGACGCCCAGGCTGTTCGCCGGTTGTCGTCGGGAGGTTATTCGGTTTTTCAGCTGGATGCGGTGTGCTATCCGGGAAACAGCGGAAGCCCGCTTTTCAATCCCGACACCGGAGAGGTGATCGGCATCATCAACATGGTCTTCGTCAAGGGCGCGAAAGAGAGTGCCGTGACGACACCATCCGGGATTTCGTATGCGATTCCCGCGTCCTTCATCAAGGCGATGCTGAAGCCCTGATCCGACGGCTGTTGCGCTGGATGTAAAAAGCCCCGGAAAGCTTGTGCTTGTCCGGGGCTTTCACTTTCAACTGGCTCAGTTAGTTGGCCAGTTCGTCCATCGGCACGCAGGAGCAGAACAGGTTGCGGTCGCCGTACACGTCGTCGATACGGTTTACGGTCGGCCAGAACTTGTTGTCAGCTACCCACGACAGCGGGAATACGGCTTCGCTACGGGTGTAGGGGCGATCCCAGTCGCCGATGAAGTCTGCCTGGGTGTGCGGGGCGTTCTTCAGCGGATTGTTGTCGGCGGGGATGCGGCCGTCCTCGATGGCCTGGATCTCGTGGCGGATGCTGATCATGGCAGCGATGAAGCGGTCCAGTTCACCCTTGTCCTCGGATTCGGTCGGCTCGACCATGATGGTGCCGGCCACCGGGAAGGACATGGTGGGTGCGTGGAAGCCGTAGTCCATCAGGCGCTTGGCGATGTCCACTTCGCTGATGCCGGTGGCCGCCTTGATTGGACGGATGTCGAGGATGCATTCGTGGGCGACGCGGCCCTGGCTGCCGGTGTACAGCACCGGGTAGTGGGTGCTCAACTGGCCAGCCACGTAGTTGGCGTTGAGGATGGCCACTTCGGTGGCGTTCTTCAGGCCGCGGGCGCCCATCATGGTGATGTACATCCACGATATCGGCAGAATGCTGGCGGAGCCGAACTGGGCGGCGGATACGGCGCCCTGACCGGCATTCGGACGATCTTCGCTGCCGGTGGCGGCAACCACGTGGTCGGCCATGAACGGTGCCAGGTGTGCTTTCAGGCCGATCGGGCCCATGCCCGGTCCGCCACCGCCGTGGGGAATGCAGAAGGTCTTGTGCAGGTTCATGTGGCTCACGTCGGCACCAATGGTGGCCGGGGAGGTGAGGCCGACCTGGGCGTTCATGTTGGCGCCGTCCATGTAAACCTGGCCGCCATATTGATGCACAGTGGCGCAGATCTCGCGGATGGCTTCCTCGAACACGCCGTGGGTGGACGGGTAGGTGATCATCAGCGCGGCCAGTTTGTCGGCGTGCTGTTCAGCCTTGGCCTTCAGGTCAGCCAGGTCCACGTTGCCGCTGTCGTCACAGTTGACCACCACCACGTCCATGCCGCACATCTGGGCGGTGGCGGGGTTGGTGCCGTGGGCCGACTTGGGAATCAAGCAGATTGTGCGGTGGTGGTCGCCGCGGGAGGTGTGATAGCGGCGGATGGTGACGAGGCCGGCGTATTCACCCTGGGCTCCCGAGTTGGGCTGCATGCAGATGGCGTCGAAGCCGGTGATGGCGCGCAGTTGTGCGGCCAGGCCATCGATCATTTCCAGGTAGCCGGTGGTCTGGTCAGCCGGAGCGAAGGGGTGGATGTCGGCAAACTCGGGCCAGGTGACCGGGATCATCTCGCTGGTGGCGTTGAGCTTCATGGTGCACGAGCCCAGCGAGATCATCGAATGATCCAGCGCCAGATCGCGGTTCTGCAGGCGCTTGAGGTAGCGCAGCATCTCGTGCTCGGTGTGGTGGGTGTTGAACACCGGGTGCGACAGGATCGCATCGCCGCGCAGCAGGGTTTCCGGCAGGTTGCCGCCGCGGGCCGCGACGGTGGTGTCGAGCGCAGCGACGTCGGCCGTGGCGCCAAAGGCCTGGAGCAGGGCGGCGATGTCGGCCTGGGTGGTTTTCTCGTCGAGGGAAATGCCGAGCGCTTTGCCATCAACGTGACGCAGGTTGTAGCCAGCGGCCTGGGCGGCGGTGTAGATGGCGGCGGTCTTGCTGCCGGTGGCGACCTGCAGGGTGTCGAAGAAGGTGTTGGAGGTCAGCGCAAAGCTGGCCTGTTGCAGGCCTTCGGCCAGCATGGCGGCCAGGCGGTGGATGCGCGCAGCGATGGTGCGCAGGCCTTCCGGGCCGTGATAGACGGCGTACATGCCGGCCATGTTGGCCAGCAGCACCTGCGAGGTACAGATGTTGGAGTTGGCCTTCTCGCGGCGGATGTGCTGCTCGCGGGTCTGCAGGCTCATGCGCAGGGCGGTCTTGCCGCGGGAATCCTTCGAGACGCCGATGATGCGGCCGGGCATGGAGCGCACATGGGCTTCGCGGGTGGCGAAGAAGGCGGCGTGGGGGCCACCGAAGCCGAGGGGCACGCCAAAGCGCTGGGCCGAGCCAAGGACGATATCGGCACCCAGTTCGCCCGGTGACTTGAGCAGCACCAGGGCCATCAGGTCTGAAGCCACGGCGACGACCGCAGCCTTGGTTTTGAGGCCGGCAATGACGCCGGAAATGTCGGTGACCTCGCCGCGTTCGTTGGGGTATTGCAGCAGGGCGCCGAAGACTTCATGGCTGGCGGCCTCGGCGGCCGGACCGACGATCAGCTCGAAGCCGAAATAGTCGGCGCGGGTGCGCACCACGTCGAGGGTTTGCGGGAAGGTCGCTTCATCGACAAAGAAGGCCTGGCTCTTGACCTTGGAGATCCGGCGCGCCATGGCCATGGCTTCGGCAGCGGCGGTGGCTTCGTCGAGCAGCGAGGCGTTGGCAAGCTCGAGCCCGGTGAGGTCGATGACCATCTGCTGGAAATTCAGCAGCGCTTCCAGACGGCCCTGGGCGATCTCGGCCTGGTAGGGCGTGTAGGCGGTGTACCAGCCGGGGTTCTCCATCACGTTGCGCAGGATGACCTTGGGCGTGATGGTGTCGTAGTAGCCCATGCCGATGAGGGACTTCTTCAGCACGTTCTTGCCGGCGATGGCCTTCAGGTTCGCCAGTGCCATGTGTTCGGGAACCGGCTCGCCGAGGGCCAGCGGCGCGGGCAGGCGAATGCCGGCGGGCACGGTCTGGTCGATCAGGGTATCGAGGGAATCGACGCCGATGGCGGCAAGCATCGCCGGCAACTCGTTAGCACAGGGGCCGAGGTGACGGCGGATGAAGTCGTCGCCCTGTTCGAGCGTGGCGAGCGGGGCGGAGAGAAGGGTCTTCGACATGGGGGTACTCGATTTGGATTTACGGCAACAGCAGGGGGTGGGGTGCACCGGCCGGGCGCACCCGCGAGCCAGGACTTAACCGATGGCGGCTTCGTAGCCGGCGGCGTCGAGGAGGGCGTCCACGGCGGCGGCGTTGGCGGGCTTGATCTTGAACAGCCAGGCGGCGTAGGCATCGGCATTCACGGATTCCGGGGCATCAACGGCTTCCTGGTTGGCGGCGATGATTTCGCCGGCCACCGGGGCGTAGATGTCGGAGGCCGCCTTGACCGATTCGATCACCGCGATGGATTCCCCGGCGGTCACGACACGGCCGGCTTCGGGCAGTTCGAGGAAGACCACGTCGCCAAGGGCTTCCTGGGCGTGATCGGTAACGCCGATGGTGAGGGTGCCGTCAGCTTCGGTGCGGACCCATTCGTGGGAGGCGGTGTAGCGCAGATCGGTGGGGGTCGTCATGGTTTGCTGTCCTTGTTCAAGTCGATGGGATTGGTGGATTTCTGCTTGTCAGATCAGGGCCTGGCCCTTGCGTACGAACGGTGCTTTCACGACGCGTGCCTTGAGGCGCTTGCCGCGAATGTCTACTTCAACCGCATCGCCGGGTGCCACGCCGAGGGGCAGGCGGGCCAGTGCGATGGATTTTTCGAGGGTCGGCGAGAAGGTGCCGCTGGTGGTTTCACCTTCGCCCTTGGCGGTGAACACTTTCTGGTGGGAGCGCAGCACGCCTTTGTCTTCCAGAATGAGGCCGAGGGTTTGCTGGTGGGCACCCTGGGCCTGCAGCGTCGCCTTGCCGATAAAGTCGCGGCTTTCGTCCTTGAAGTCCACCGTCCAGGCCAGACCGGCGTCGAGCGGGGAGACACTTTCGTCCATGTCGTTGCCGTAGAGGGCCATGCCGGCTTCAAGACGCAGGGTGTCGCGGGCGCCGAGGCCGCAGGGGGCAACGCCGGCAGCGGCCAGGGCGGCCCAGGTGGCAGCGGCCTGGCCGACCGGCAGGGTCAGCTCGAAGCCGTCTTCACCGGTGTAGCCGGTGCGGGCGATGAAGTAATCGCCGAAGAGGGTCGCCTGGAAAGGCTTGAGGGCGGCGGAGGCGGCTTCGGAGCCAGGGATCGCGGCCCAGGTCTTGGCCTGGGCGTTGGGGCCCTGGATGGCGATCATGGCCAGGTCGCGACGGACCGCCAGATTGGCCTGGGTGCCCGTGGCGCGCATTTGTTCCTGGATCCACGCCACGTCCTTGTCGGCGGTGCCGGCGTTGACGACGATGCGGTAGCGGGTGTCGGACAGGAAGTAGACGATCAGGTCGTCGATGACGCCGCCCTGCGGGGTGAGCATGCAGCTGTACAGGGCCTTGCCCGGCTCGACCAGCTTGGCCACGTCGTTGGCGATGAGGCCGCGCAGGAAGGCCCTGGCATCAGCTCCTTCGAGGTCCAGCGCGAGCATGTGGGAGACATCGAACATGCCGGCGTCGCGACGTACGGCGTGATGTTCCTCGATCTGGGAGCCGTAATTGACGGGCATGTCCCAGCCGGCAAAGTCGACCATGCGGGCGCCTGCGGCGACGTGGGTGGCGTGAAGGGGTGTTTGTTGGGGCATGAGGCTCTCCGGCAGGCAATCGTTCAGTGTAGAAAGGCAATGGGGCCAAGGCGACGTGAAATCGCCTTGGCCCCATCTGTCCTTTGTACCTGAGAGATTGCAGCGGTAACTTCGACCGTCTGCGTGCCCCTTCGGTGGATGCGGCCACGCACAATGGGCGGGCGGCATCACTCTCCAGATTCTTGATTCGTCGGCGGTCCTTTTGCCTGAGCGGTTCCGGGGGTTGCGCCTTCGGCGGCTCGCACAATGCAGTGCGAACTCTCTCCCACACGACGGCGCGCACCTTACCATCCGGGGCGGGGCGGGGCAAGGGTCTGTTACAATTGTGCAGATGACTCCGTCCCGAAGCCGTTTTCTCGATGTTCGCGGGCTGCGCTATCACCTCCGGGAATGGGGGGTGGAGGGCGCGCCCAAGATTTTTTTGCTCCACGGCTGGATGGATGTGTCCGCCTCCTTTCAGTTCATCGTTGATGAGCTGAAAGCCGACTGGCATGTGATCGCACCTGACTGGCGGGGTTTCGGGTTGACGGAATGGCATGGTGATTCCTACTGGTTTCCCGATTACTTTGCCGACCTGGATGCCATTTTGCGTGCCCTCGTGCCGGATGGTCAGGTAAGCCTGATCGGACACAGCATGGGGGGCAATGTGGCTTGTCATTACGCGGGCGTGCGTCCCGCCCGGGTGGCCCGTCTGATCGCGCTCGACGCTTTCGGGTTGGCCGAAAGCGATCCGCAGCAGTCGCCGGAGCGCTTTGAGAAATGGTTGAACGAGCTGGAGTCGGGGGTGCGTTTTCGTGGCTATCCGGACCGGCTGGCGCTGGCTGCCCGTCTCCGCGCGGACAATCCTCGCCTGACGGAGGAGAAAGCGGCCTTCCTTGCCGGGCATCTGGGCGAGCCGGATGGTCAGGGTGGCATCCGCCTGGCAGGCGATCCGTCCCATCGACGGGTCAGTCCCATGCTGTACCGGCGTGCCGAGGCGATGGCCAGTTGGCGGCGGGTCATCGCACCGACCCTGTGGATCGAGCCCGCCGAGCCTGACTTGCGCCGCCGACTTGGCGTGACGGACGAGGCCCACGAGCAGGCTCGGGCATGCTTTCGGGACTTTCGTGAAGTTCAGGTGTCCAATAGTGGACATAACCTGCATCACGACCAGCCGGGGGAGGTTGCCCGGATCATCGAGACTTTCTTGTTGCCCAAGGAATCATGAACGCCCTCAATGCAGACCTGCACTGTCATTCCACTGCTTCGGACGGCACCTTGCCGCCTGCCGAGGTGGTGCGCCGCGCCCACGCCAACGGCGTGGATCTGCTGGCCCTGACTGATCACGATGAACTTCTCGGCCTGCCCGAGGCGGCCGCTACGGCGGCGGAGCTGGGCCTGCGTTTCGTGCCCGGTGTCGAGGTCTCGGTTTCCTGGCTGGACCAGACGCTGCATATCGTCGGCCTCGGTATCGACCCTACCAATGAGGCGCTGATCGAAGGTCTTGGCAAAGTGCGCAGTGGCCGGGACGGGCGGGCGGTGCGCATTGCCGCCGAACTCGAGCGGATCGGCATTCACGGCGCGCTTGAAGGTGCTCTCAGTTATGCCGGCAACCCGGCCCTGGTGAGTCGTGCCCATTTCGCCCGCTATCTGGTCGAGATCGGCGCTTCCAGAAATGTTCACGACGTCTTTCTGCATTACCTGGCCCGCGGCAAGCCTGGTTACGTGGAGCATGTGTGGGCGACGCTGGAAGATGCGGTCGGCTGGATCAAGGGGGCTGGCGGGCTGGCGGTGATTGCCCATCCGGGGCGCTATCGGCTCAGTCACGCCGAGATGGATCTCCTCCTCGAAAAGTTTCGCGATCTGGGCGGCGATGCCGTCGAGGTTTCCTGCGGTGCCCATGATGGCGGTCAGTTGCTGGCCTTTGCGCGACTGGCGCGAAAGTTCGGCCTGATGGCGTCCCGGGCCTCCGATTTTCATGGTCCGGAAGACAGCCCCATTGATCTTGGGCGCGCCTCTCCGCTTCCTCCCGATCTCACGCCGGTGTGGACCCGCCTGACGTGAGTCTTTTGGTTTTACTTTGAATCATGGCTCAGTTTTTTTCCCTGCATCCCGACCAACCCCAGCCCCGGCTTATCAAGCAGGCCGCGCAGATCATGCGTGACGGGGGGCTGGTCGCCTTTCCCACCGATTCGGCTTACGCCTTGGGCGGTCACACCGGGGATACCGCCCTGCTGACCCGCATCCGGCGCATTCGCGATGTGGACGACCGGCATCATTTCACCCTGCTGTGTCGCGATCTTTCCGACATTGCCAACTTCGCCAAGGTGGACAACAGCCAGTACCGGCTGCTCAAAGCTACCACGCCGGGCCCCTATACCTTCATCCTTGAAGGCACCAAGGAGCTTCCACGTCGCCTGATGCATCCCAAGCGCAAGACCATCGGTCTGCGGATTCCCGATCATCCCGTGGTTTCAGCGTTGCTTGCCGAGCTGGGTGAGCCGCTCCTCAGCTCGACACTGCTGTTGCCGGATGAAGAATTCCCGCTGACCGATCCGGAAGAAATCCGTGATCGCCTGGAAAAAGAGGTCGATCTGGTTATCGAAGCCGGGCCCTGTCGTGGCGAGGCGACAACCGTTATCGATCTGACCAGCGGCACTCCGGTGCTGGTGCGCGAGGGACGCGGCAGTCTGACGCCCTTTGGGCTCTGATTTGACGCCGATTGCGTCCGGCGGCGGCAGACCGGCGGGGGATAACCCGGCGGTCTGTTAGAATCGCGGCCCCGCACGGACCATTGCCCATGCAAGAACTTATTTCCACGCTGACCATCTGGGCGCTGCCGGTGCTGTTTGCCATCACGCTCCACGAGGCTGCCCACGGCTATGCCGCGCGCCACTTTGGCGATGCCACCGCCGAGCGGGCAGGGCGGATCAGCCTGAATCCCCTGCGCCACATCGACCCGATGGGCACGATTGTCGTGCCGGGTCTGATCGTCGCCATGAGCAGCCTGGCGGGCGCGCCACCGATGCTCTTCGGCTGGGCCAAGCCGGTGCCGGTCAATTTTGGCCGCTTGCGCCGCCCCAAGGCTGACATGTTGTGGGTTGCTGCTGCTGGACCGTTCGCCAATCTGGTTATGGCCGTTGGGTGGGCGCTGTTGTTCAAGCTGGCTGTTCTGTCGCCTGACGGCATGTACGCCCTGCCGATGGCCAAAATGGCGGATGCGGGCATTCAGATCAACGCGGTGCTGCTTTTTCTGAACCTGGTGCCCTTGCCGCCTCTCGATGGTGGGCGTATTGCCGTAAGCCTGTTGCCCCCTGGCCCTGCCTACAAGTTTGCGCAAATCGAGCCCTACGGGTTTCCGATTCTGCTGCTTTTGCTGTTCACCGGTATCCTTGGCAACATTCTTGGGCCGCTGGTGGCTTTTTTCCGTTTTGCTCTTGCAATCGTTTTTGGACTTTGAAATCCCATGTTCGCTGAACGCGTCCTTTCCGGCATGCGCCCTACCGGGCGACTCCACCTCGGCCACTACCACGGCGTCCTGAAAAACTGGGTCAAGCTGCAGTCCGAGTACCCCTGCTTGTTCTTTGCCGCCGACTGGCATGCGCTGACGACCGACTACGACAATCCCAAGGGGATCGAGTCGAGCGTGTGGGAAATGATCGTTGACTGGCTGGCGGCCGGTGTGGACCCGTCTCAGGCGACGATTTTCATTCAGTCCCGGGTGCCCGAGCATGCCGAACTGCATCTGCTCATGTCGATGATGACGCCTCAGGGCTGGCTGGAGCGGGTGCCCACCTACAAGGACCAGCAGGAAAAGCTGACCCACAAGGATCTCACCACTTACGGCTTTCTCGGCTACCCGCTGCTGATGAGTGCCGACATCCTGATCTACCGCGCCGACAAGGTGCCGGTGGGCGAAGACCAGCTGCCCCACGTGGAATTCACCCGGGAGCTGGCCCGCCGCTTCAATCATATGTACGGTCGTGAGCCGGGCTTCGAGGAAAAGGCGAAGGAAGCGGTCAAGAAACTTGGCTCCAAGCGTGCCCGCCTGTACGAGGAGTTCCGCACCCGCTTCCAGCAGAACGGTGACGAAGAGGGCCTGGCTCTCGGCAAGGCCCTGCTCGAAGAGGCCCAGAGCCTGTCCCTGGGGGATCGCGAGCGTCTGTATGGCTATCTGGAGGGCAGTGGCAAGATGATTCTGGTCGAGCCCGGTGCTTTGCTGACCGAAGCATCCCGCATGCCCGGCCTTGACGGCCAGAAGATGTCCAAGTCCTACGGCAACACGATCTTCCTGCGTGAGGAAGCTGACTCGCTGACCAAGAAGATCCGTACCATGCAGACCGATCCGGCGCGGGCGCGGCGCACAGATCCGGGTGACCCGGAAAAGTGTCCGGTGTGGCAGTTCCACTTGATCTACTCTGACAACAGCACGCGTGAATGGGTTACCCAAGGCTGCAAGAGCGCCGGTATTGGCTGTCTTGAGTGCAAGCAGCCGGTCGTCGATGCGGTGCTTAAGGAGCAGGAAGGCATGCGTGAGCGCGCCCAGCCTTATCTCGACGATCCGTCCCTGGTGCGCAGTATCGTCGCTGACGGCTGCGACAAGGCGCGCAAGCTGGCCCAGGAGACCATGCGCGAGGTGCGCGATGCCATGGGGCTGAGCTACAGCTGATGCCTTCTTGTCGCCACGTGGATTTTTGCCTTGGATGTGCCGTTTTCACGTGTTAACCTGCAATGAAGGACGGGGCGCGTGACCGCTCCCCTCGATCTTGCTCCGCTGGTTGATGTGCCGAATGGTGTCATCGGCCGGATGTATGGCCAGCCAATCTTCGATCTGCCGAAGGATCTCTACATCCCGCCCGATGCGCTGGAAGTGATTCTGGATGCTTTCGAGGGGCCGCTCGATCTGCTGCTGTACCTGATTCGCAAGGCCAATATCAACGTTCTCGATATTCCCATGGTGCCGCTGACGGCCCAGTATCTTGAGTACGTTGAAGCGATGCGGCATCACAACCTGGCGCTGGCGGCCGACTATCTGTTGATGGCAGCCACGTTGCTGGAGATCAAGTCGCGGATGCTTCTGCCACGGCCGTCGAGGCCCGAAGAGGCAGAGGAACTGGATCCCCGTGCTGAGCTGGTGCGGCGCCTGCTTGAATATGAGCAAACCAAACTGGCGGCGGCCCGGCTCGATGCCTTGCCCCGCGTGGAGCGTGACTTTGAGTGGGTTGGCGTGTTTGTGGCCGAGAAGGTGGTCGAGCGCCTGCCCGAAGTCAGTCTCCACGATCTGCAGCTGGCCTGGATGAAAATCGCCCGGCAAAGTCGTCTCAAGCAGCATCACACGATCCAGCGTGAAGAGCTTTCCGTGCGTGAGCACATGACCTTGATCCTCCGCAAGTTGCGGGGTGATGCTTTTGTAGTATTTGAATCCCTGTTTGATCCGGCGTTGGGGGTGGCGAGTCTGGTAGTGAGTTTTCTCGCAACCCTGGAACTGGTGAAGGAGCGCCTGGTGATCATTACCCAGAACGAGGCCTTTGCGCCGATTTACGTAAAGCGGGCCGACGGTGCAGCCGGAAACGATTGAGCAGATCAAGCGGGTGCTGGAAACAGCCCTGCTGGCGGGCTCGTCGCCAGTGCCGGTCAGTGATCTGCGTCGCCTTTTTGATGAAGATCCGGGAAGTGATCTGGTGCGCCGGCTACTCGTGGATCTGGCCGAAGACTGGCAGGGCAAGGGGGTTGAACTGGTGCAGACGGCGGGTGGCTGGCGTTTTCAGACTCGTCTCGAATATCAGGTCTATCTGGATCGGCTCAAGCAGGAAAGACCGCCGAAGTATTCCCGGGCGGTCCTCGAAACCCTGGCGATCATCGCCTACCGTCAGCCCGTGACTCGGGGTGACATCGAGGATATCCGCGGGGTGGTGGTTTCAACAAATGTACTGAAAACCCTCGAATCGAGGGGGTGGGTGGACGTGGTGGGCTATCGGGATACTCCCGGGCGGCCCGGTTTGTATGCCACGACCCGAAAATTCCTGGAGGACCTTGGTCTGCGTAGTCTGACCGAGTTGCCTCCGTTGACTGAAATCGAAAGGATCATGGATCTTGTCGACCTCCCAAAAACCGAAGAACCGGCCGTTTAGACCGAAGACCGGCAAGCCCGGGGGCGATGGCCCCCGCTCGGCAGCCTCACAAAGTGGTCCCCAGGCCGGCCCGCAGGGCGGGCGTCGTGGACGTGGCCGGCCAGAAGGCGAGGGTCCTCGTTCGGCGGCTCCGCAAGGTGGACCGCAGGATGGACGCCGTGGTCGCGGCAGGCCTGATGGCGAAGGCAATCGTGCCCAGGGGCGTCCTGAGCGCGACACGGATGGCAATCGTCAGCCCAAGAGTAATGCGTCGGCCATTGGTCTGAGTGACCTGGGCGGTGGTCGGGGCAACTGGCGGGGCAAGCGTCCGGCTGCGCCCGGCGGTTTTGCAAAGCCGGACTCTCCGTACCCGCTGGCCAGCACTGAACTGCTGCCGGCGGCTGATGGCGAGCGTCGGCAGGGCAAGTTCCAGGAGCCTGCCTACACCGAGCCCCAGCGTCTGCACAAGGTGCTGGCTGCCGCTGGTGTCGGTTCCCGTCGGGAAATCGAAGAGTGGATCGTCGCCGGTCGGATTTCCGTCAATGGCGAGCCGGCGGATGTCGGGCAGAAAGTTGGTCCGGGCGATCGTGTGCGAATCAACGGCAAACTGATGCCGATTCGTTTTGCGCCGCGTATTCCGAGGGTGCTGATCTACCACAAGCCGGATGGCGAGATCGTGTCGCGGGATGATCCGGAAGGACGTCCGACGGTTTTCAACCGTTTGCCGGTGCTGCGCAAGGGGCGCTGGATTGCTGTCGGCCGACTGGACTTCAATACGTCCGGACTGCTCCTTTTTGTGAACGACGGTGATCTGGCCAACAAGCTCATGCATCCGCGTTACGAGCTGGATCGCGAGTATGCGGTGCGGATTCTCGGCGAGCTGGATGAAGCCCAGAAGAATGCCTTGCTCCAGGGTATCGAACTGGAGGATGGCCTGGCCAAGTTCAACACCCTGCAGGACCGGGGTGGCGAAGGCTCCAATCACTGGTATCACGTCACCCTTTCGGAAGGGCGCAACCGGGAAGTGCGGCGCATGTTCGAAGCGCTCGGCCTGACCGTCAGCCGTCTGATGCGTGTCCGTTATGGTCCGGTGGTGCTGCCGCCGCGCCTGAAGCGTGGCATGTGGGAAGATATGGCTGTGGAGGATGTGTGCGCACTGGCAGGGCTTCCGAAGCCGGATAATCTCACCGGCAAGATCAAGCGCCCGGCACGTCCGCCCCGTCGCTCGCAGGCATTCTAGGGTCGGAACGAAGGGCGAAATTGCGCCCGCCTCGGCGGGCTGCTATACTCAGCGTGTTTTATCGGTTCGAAAGGACCGACCGGCTCGAAAAAGAGCCGACATCCGGTCAAATTTAACAGGGATGGGCGTTTCGCCCATTTTTCATTTGTGGGCTAGGAAATGGAGTTGCTGAAACTAATCGAGCAGACCGCAGAAGGCCTCGGCTACGAACTGGTCGACTTCGAGACCTCGCCCCGTGGCCGTCTCATGCGGGTGTTCATTGATTCGCCGAACGGCATCACCGTGGACGATTGTGCCACGGTGAGCAATCAGTTGACCCGAATCTTCGAAGTCGAAAACGTGGATTACGACCGCCTTGAGGTGTCGTCTCCCGGATTGGACCGTCCGCTCAGGAAGCCCGCCGATTTCGAGCGCTTCGCTGGGCAGGAAGTACAGGTCCGCATTCGCATGCCAATCGCCAATCAACGCAATTTTGCCGGGGTGCTGCAAGGTCTTAAGGACAACGTGGTCACCCTGGAGACGGAAAAGGGATCGATGGAGATCCCGTTTGAAGAAATAGAGAAGGCCCGCCTGGTTCCCAGGTTTTAAGGGATTTGGAGGTTTGCAGGTATGAGCCGCGAAATTTTGCTGCTGGTTGATGCGCTGGCCCGCGAGAAGAACGTTTCCAAGGATATCGTTTTCTCCGCGTTGGAGTCTGCGCTCGCTCAGGCGACCAAGAAGCGTATTCACGACGAAGCCGATGTGCGTGTATCCATCGACCGGGAAACCGGTGACTACGAGTCCTTCCGTCGCTGGCAGGTGCTGCCCGACGAAGATGTCGAGAATGACGAAGCCCAGATGGGCCTGATCGATGCCCGCGAAGAATATCCGGATATCCAGGTGGGTGACTACGTCGAAGAAGGTCTGGAGCCCATCGACTTCGGTCGGATCGGTGCGCAGGCGGCCAAGCAGGTCATTCTGCAAAAGGTGCGTGACGCCGAGCGGGAACAGATTCTCAACGACTTCCTTGATCGCAAGGAATACATCATCTCCGGCAGTATCAAGCGCATGGAGCGGGGCAACGCGATCATTGAAGTAGGCCGTCTTGAGGCGGTGCTTCCCCGCGACCAGATGATCCCCAAGGAAAATCTGCGCGTTGGCGACCGGGTCAAGTCCTACCTGCTGCGTATCGATCGCGGTGCCCGTGGTCCGCAACTGATCCTGTCCCGCACGGCGCCCGAATTCGTCATGCGTCTGTTCGAGCTCGAAGTACCGGAGATCGACGACGGTTTGCTCGAGATCAAGGCTTGTGCCCGCGACCCAGGTCTGCGCGCCAAGATTGGCGTAAAGTCCAACGATCCGCGTATTGATCCGATCGGCACCTGCGTAGGCCTGCGTGGTTCGCGTGTGACGGCGGTGCGTAACGAGATCGGCGGCGAGAATATCGACATCGTGCTGTGGTCTCCCGAGCCGGCCCAGTTTGTGATCGGTGCCCTGCAGCCCGCGGAAGTGTCTTCCATTGTTGTCGATGAAGAAGCGCACGCCATGGATGTAGTGGTGGATGAGAACAATCTGGCTATTGCCATCGGACGCAATGGTCAGAACGTGAAGCTTGCATCCGAGCTGACGGGGTGGGGCATCAATCTGATGACCGTTGCCGAGTCAGAGCGGAAGTCCGAAGCGGAGCACAGCTCGGTTCGCCAGCTGTTCATCGCAAAGCTGGACGTGGACGAAGAAGTGGCCGACATCCTGATCGACGAGGGTTTCTCGTCGCTGGAAGAGATCGCTTACGTGCCGCTGGCAGAAATGCTGGAAATTGAATCCTTCGACGAAGAAACGGTGAACGAGCTGCGCAACCGCGCCCGCAACGTGCTCCTTACCGAAGCCATTGTGACCGAAGAACAACTGGAGTCCGTTGCAGAGGACTTGCTCAGCCTTGAAGGCATGGACAAGCCCATCGCAGCGAAGCTGGCCCAGGGTGGTGTGCATACCCGTGACGAGCTGGCAGATCTGGCTGTAGACGAGCTGATGGAAATGTCGGGGCTGGACGAAGAGCGGGCCAAGAATATGATCACCAAGGCGCGCGCGCACTGGTTCGAGTAATACCCCGGAGGTTATAGATGGGACAGACAACCGTTACACAATTTGCCGGCGAACTTAAAATGTCGGCCTCCGTGTTGCTCGAGCAGTTGCAGAAGGCTGGCGTGGACAAGGCGCAGGAAACCGATCTGCTCTCCGAGCAGGACAAGACCCGCTTGCTGGACTTTCTCCGTCGCGCCCATGGCGATACGGCAGCAAAGTCCAAGATAACGCTGACGCGCAAGCAGACCAGCGAAATCAAGGCAACGGATTCCACCGGGCGTGCCCGTACCGTGCAGGTCGAAGTGCGTAAAAAGCGTACCTTCGTCAAGCGCGATGAAGTGCTGGTGCCTGAGTCTGCAACTGCGTCTGCTGGCGAAACTGCTGAGTCGGTTGTCGTTCCGGAAGTTGAAGAGATCGTCGCACAGGTAGAAGTTGAGCAGTTCGTCGAAGCGCCGGTCGTCGAGGCCGTTGCGCCAGTCGTCGAAGTCGTTCCCGAGCCCGAACCCGAGCCCGAACCCGAGCCTGCGCCGGAGCCCGAGCCCGAGCCTGTCGTTGAAGTGGTGCCTGAGCCCGTACCGGCTCCGGCTCCCGAGCCTGTTCCTGCGCCCGTCGCAGCGGCTCCGGCGAAGGTTGAAGCGAAGCCTGCAGCTCCGGTTCGTCGTGTTGTTGCCGGCTCGATTTTGAGTGCCGAAGAAAAAGCATCGCGGGAACGTGAGGCTCAGCGCCATTCCGAACTTCAGGCCCGTCAGATGGCCGATCTGAAGGAAAAGCAGGAGCGTGAGGCGCGTGCTCGTGCTGCCATGCAGCAGCGCGTGGAAGACGAAAAACAGCGTGTTGCCGCCGCCGAAAAGGCCAAGATTGAAGGCGAAGCTGCGCCCAAGGTCGGTACCCTGCACAAGCCTGCCAAGACCGAAGAAAAGGCGCCCCGCAAGGACGTCAAGAAGGCTGTTCCCACCAAGGAAGCGCCTGCGGATGCCAAGCGTCGCGGTGGCCTCAAGACCCGCGGCGATACGACCGGTGGTGCCGGTGGCTGGCGTGGTAATGGTCGTAGTGGTGGCCGCTCTGGCGGTCGTCATCAGGACACCACGAGTTTCGTGGCCCCGACCGAACCGATCGTGCGTGAAGTGCATGTGCCGGAAACCATCTCGGTGGCCGATCTGGCTCACAAGATGTCCGTCAAGGCCATCGAGCTGATCAAGGCCCTGATGAAGATGGGCTCCATGGTTACCATCAACCAGGTGCTGGACCAGGACACGGCGATGATTCTCGTCGAGGAAATGGGTCACAAGGCGGTTGCCGCCAAGCTGGACGATCCGGATGCCTTCCTTGAAGAAAACGTTGTGCACAAGGATGTGCCGCTGGAGCCGCGTGCTCCGGTGGTAACCGTCATGGGCCACGTCGACCACGGCAAGACCTCGCTGCTGGATTACATCCGGCGTGCCAAGGTGGCCTCCGGCGAAGCGGGTGGCATCACCCAGCACATCGGTGCCTACCACGTGGAAACCGAGCGCGGTATGGTGACCTTCCTCGATACCCCGGGTCACGAAGCCTTTACGGCGATGCGTGCCCGTGGTGCCAAGGCAACTGACTTGGTCGTTCTGGTGGTGGCTGCCGACGACGGCGTGATGCCCCAGACCAAGGAAGCTATCCACCACGCCAAGGCGGCCGGCGTGCCCCTGATCGTGGCGGTGAACAAGATCGACAAGCCGGGTGCCAACCCCGAGCGTGTTCGTCAGGAACTGATTACCGAAGGTGTTGTACCGGAAGCCTACGGTGGCGATGCCATGTTTGTCGAGGTTTCGGCCAAGACCGGCGCCGGTATCGACGATCTGCTCGAAGGTATCCTGCTGCAGGCGGAAATCCTGGAACTCACTGCGCCGCGCGAAAGCATGGCCAAGGGTCTGATCATCGAAGCCCGTCTCGACAAGGGTCGCGGCCCGGTTGCAACGCTGCTCGTTCAGTCCGGTACGCTCCGGCGTGGCGACGTGCTGCTGGCTGGTGCAACCTTTGGCCGTGTCCGGGCCATGCTCGACGAAAACGGCAAGCCGATCGACGAAGCGGGTCCGTCCATTCCGGTGGAAATTCTCGGCTTGTCCGAAGTTCCGGGCGCGGGTGACGAAGTCGTGGCGCTGGCCGACGAACGCAAGGCGCGTGAAATTGCGTTGTTCCGTCAGGGCAAGTTCCGTGATGTGAAGCTGGCTCGCCAGCAGGCTGCCAAGCTCGAAAGCATGTTTGAACAGATGGGCGAAGGCGAGATCAAGACGCTGCCGCTTATCATCAAGGCCGACGTGCAGGGTTCCCAGGAGGCGCTGGCTCATGCATTGGTCAAGCTGTCGAACGACGAAGTTCGGGTGCAGGTCATCCACGGCGGTGTCGGGGCCATCAGCGAGTCCGATGTGAACCTGGCGCAGGCCTCCGGTGCCGTGATCATCGGCTTCAACATCCGTGCCGATGCCAATGCCCGCAAGCTGTCCGAGACTTTTGGCGTCGATCTGCGCTACTACAACATCATTTACGATGCCGTGGATGAGGTGAAGAGTGCGCTGTCCGGCATGCTGGCGCCCGAAAAGCGTGAGCAGGTGCTTGGTCTGGTCGAGATTCGTCAGGTATTCACGATTTCCAAGATCGGTACCATCGCGGGTTGTTATGTCCTCGAAGGGATCGTCAAGCGCAATGCGCAGGTTCGTTTGCTGCGCAATCACGTGGTCATCCATACCGGCGAGCTCGAATCGCTCAAGCGCTTCAAGGACGACGTCAAGGAAGTCAAGTTTGGCTACGAGTGCGGTCTGCAGGTGAAGAACTTCAACGATCTCCAGGAAGGCGACCAGCTCGAAGTGTTCGAAATCCAGGAAATCGCGCGGACTCTGTAAGCCATGCCCAAGGAGTTTTCCCGTGGCCAGCGCGTGGCGGAGCAGGTCCGTCGCGAACTGGCGGAGCTGATCCGGCTCGAAGTCAAGGATCCCCGTGTCGGTTTCATTACTCTGACCGACGTGGAGATCACGCCGGATTACGCCCACGCCAAGGTGTTCTTCACCTCCATGACCGGCCAGGAGGGGCTCGCCGAAATCCAGCAAGGATTACGTCGAGCCAGCAGTTTCCTGCGCCGCGAACTGGGTAAGCGCATTCGTATCCACACTTTGCCCGAGCTGCATTTTCACTACGATCCGTCGGTGGAAACCGGCAACCGGATTTCTGCCTTGATCGACAAGGCTATCGAAGCTGATCGTCACCTTGCCGAGGAGGCGGGTGAAGTTGCTGATGATGTAAAGAAGGATCCGGATTCGGCTGTTTGATTTTCCGGCGACGCTTTTGCGTCGCCTTTTCAGGAAGTTTCCCGTTTGGCTCAAGCTCCCCAGCGTCGTGTGCAGCGGCGTGTCGTCGATGGCGTGCTGTTTCTCGATAAGCCTGTCGGTTTAAGTTCGAATCGCGCCCTGCAGAAAGCCAGGCGCCTGTTGAATGCTGCCAAGGGTGGCCATACGGGTACGCTGGATCCATTGGCCAGTGGCTTGTTGCCGCTCACCTTTGGCGAGGCGACGAAGTTCTCCCAGACCCTGCTTGATGCCGACAAGTCTTACGATGCGACGGTCTTGCTGGGGGTGACGACGACGACCGCGGATGCCGAAGGCGAGGTCCTGGAAACTTTGGCCGTCAATGTGTCCGATGCGGAGATCGAGGCGGCACTGGTGCGCCTGCGTGGCGAGATCGATCAGGTTCCGCCGATGTATTCGGCGCTCAAGCACCATGGCAAGGCGCTCTACGAGTATGCCCGTGCGGGTGTTGATATTCCACGTGAGCCGCGGCGCGTGACCATTCACCGTTTCGACTTGCTGAGTCGGAATGGGGACAGCCTGATGGTGAGGGTGGATTGCAGCAAGGGGACTTACGTACGCACGCTGGCCTCGGATCTCGGGGCTTTCCTCGGTTGTGGTGCCCATCTGACCGCTTTGCGGCGGACCAAGGTCGGGCCATTCACGCTGGAGGCGTCGATTTCGCTTGCCGACTTCGAGGCTTTGGAGGCTGACGACAGGGATGCCCGTCTGGCACCTGTCGATGCCTTGTTGGTGCACCTGGCTGTGCTTCAACTCGATGCAAATCAGACAAGGAGTTTCACCCACGGTCAGTCTGCGCAAGGCTTGAGCGGCGCGGTGGGTGAGATGTTTCGGGCCTATGACGGGGAGCGTTTCCTTGGCGTAGGGACCCTTGGGGACGGTGGGACGCTGGTGCCGATGCGCCTCGTAGCCACCGGTAATCAATGAAATGTCTTGAGTTATCCTGCGCCGGTTCGATATAATCGCGCGCTTCGCAAGGCTAAAACTAACCGAGTTAAACAATGGCAATCTCCACTGTACAAAAAGCGCAAATCGTTGGTGACTACCAGCGTGCCCAAGGCGATACCGGTTCCCCGGAAGTGCAAGTCGCTCTGCTGACCGCGCGCATCAACGATCTGACCGGCCACTTCAAGGCTAACGTCAAGGATCATCACTCCCGCCGTGGCCTGCTGATGATGGTTAGCCAGCGTCGCAAGCTCCTGGACTACCTGAAGCGCAAGAATGTCGACAGCTATCGTGAGCTGATCGGCCGTCTGGGTCTGCGCAAGTAAGCGGATAGAAGACGCTTCAGTACCGAACGTGACAACCCTGCCGCATTTTGCGCAGGTTTGATCATGGGCACAGCCGGTGTAAGTCCGTGAGGCTTCGCCGGCTTTGTCACATCTATGCGCCAGAGAAAACGGCGCTTTACCTCGGTTACGCGTGCGGTTGTTGTTTGCCGCCAACCGATTGAATGAAAGGACATCTTTTGCCTACCGCAATCAAGAAGAGTTTTACCTACGGCTCCCACACTGTAACCATGGAGACCGGCGAAGTCGCCCGTCAAGCCCATGGCGCAGTGCTTATCACCATGGACGACACCGTGGTGCTGGCGACCGTGGTGGCGGCGAAGAACGCCAAGCCGGGTCAGGATTTCTTCCCGCTGACTGTTGATTACGTTGAAAAATTTTACGCAGCCGGCCGTATCCCTGGTGGCTTCTTCAAGCGCGAAGGTCGTCCGACCGAGAAGGAAACGCTGACCTCCCGCCTGATCGACCGTCCGATCCGTCCGCTCTTCCCGGAAGGCTTCTACAACGAAGTGCAGGTCATCGCGCAGGTTGTGTCCCTGAATCCGGAAGTGGATGCCGACATCCCCGCGATGATCGCTGCCTCCGCTGCGCTGGCTATCGCCGGCATTCCGTTTGCTGGCCCGATCGGCGCCTGCCGCGTGGGTTTCGAGAACGGTGAGTACATCCTCAACCCGACTGCCACCCAGCTGCAGACCAGCAAGATGAACCTGGTGGTTGCCGGTACCGACACCGCCGTGCTGATGGTGGAATCCGAAGCCCTCGAACTGCCCGAAGATGTGATGCTGGGCGGCGTAGTGTTCGGCCACACCCAGATGCAGGCTGCCATCACCGCCATCAACGAACTGGTTGAGCTGGCTGGCAAGCCCGAGTGGGACTGGCAGGCTCCGGCCAAGAACGAGCCGCTGATCGCCCGCGTGACCGAGATCGCCGGTGCCAAGGTTGACGAAGCTTTCCGTATTACCGCCAAGCAGGCCCGTTCGCAGCAACTGTCGGCTATCGGCAAGGAAGTGCACGCCACGCTCGTCGCCGAAGGCATCGAGTTTGACGCCAACACCGTCAACAACATCATCTTCGATCTGGAAGCCAAGGTCGTTCGTGGTCGCATCCTGAGTGGCGAGCCCCGCATCGACGGTCGTGACACCCGTACCGTGCGCCCGATCGACATTCGTGTCGGCGTGCTGCCCCGTACCCACGGTTCCGCCCTGTTTACCCGTGGCGAAACCCAGGCGCTGGTGGTGACCACCCTTGGCACCGGCCGTGACGAGCAGATCATTGATGCGGTTGCCGGTGAATACCGCGAACGTTTCATGCTGCACTACAACTTCCCCCCGTTCTCCACCGGTGAATGTGGCCGTTTCGGTTCGCCGAAGCGTCGTGAAATCGGTCATGGCCGTCTGGCCAAGCGCGCCCTGCTGGGTGTGCTGCCGAGCAAGGAAGAGTTCAGCTACACCGTGCGTGTGGTATCCGAGATCACCGAATCCAACGGCTCCAGCTCGATGGCGTCCGTGTGTGGCGGTTCGCTGGCCATGATGGACGCGGGCGTTCCCCTGAGCTCGCCGGTGGCCGGTATCGCCATGGGCCTGATCAAGGATGGTGGCCGTTTTGCCGTGCTGACCGATATCCTCGGCGACGAAGATCACCTCGGCGACATGGACTTCAAGGTGGCCGGTACCGAAAACGGTGTGACCGCGCTGCAGATGGACATCAAGATCCTCGGCATCACCAAGGAAATCATGCAGGTTGCCCTGGCTCAGGCCAAGGAAGGTCGTCTGCACATCCTCGGCCTGATGAAGACCGCGCTGGAAGGTGCTCGTGACGAGGTTTCGACCTTCGCCCCGCGCATGATCACCCTGAAGATCAATCCGGAAAAGATCCGCGACGTGATCGGCAAGGGCGGCGCTGTCATCCGTGGTCTGCAGGAAGAAACCGGCACCATCATCGAAATCACCGATGATGGCAACGTGACCATTTCTTCCGTCAGCTCGGAAGGTGCCCAGGTCGCCAAGAAGCGCATCGAGGACATCACCGCTGAAGTGGAAGTCGGCAAGGTCTACGAAGGCCCGGTGCTGCGCATTCTCGATTTCGGCGCCATCATCAATATCATGCCGGGTCGTGACGGCCTGCTGCACGTCTCCCAGATCGCCAATGAGCGCGTCAATGCCGTGGCCGACTACCTTAAAGAAGGTCAGGTCGTTCGCGTCAAGGTGCTCGAGACCGACGAAAAGGGCCGCGTGCGCCTGTCGATGAAGGCTCTGCTGAACGAACAAGCCCAGTAATATTCAGGCTTCGGTTTCAGAAAAATGGGCGCTTCGGCGCCCATTTTCATTTATGGTTTGGGCTGGACGTCGAAAGGGCTGCGCCGGGGGAACCCGCGGGGCCTGTCGACATCAGAGCAGGACGCGGCCCATGCTGAGCCCGCATCAATCAGGACGATGACCCAGACCCATGCAGAACCTCAAGGATTCTTCGCTTTTCCGCTCACAGGCTTTCCTGGATGGCCAGTGGCGCGATGCCGACGACAAGACCCGCTTTTCTGTAAGCAATCCGGCGACCGGTGAATTGCTGGGCGAGGTACCCCGGATGGGGGGGGCCGAGACCGTTCGGGCTGTGGATGCTGCCAACGCTGCCTTGCCGGCCTGGCGCAGCTTGCTGGCACGGGAGCGGGCCGCCATTCTGCAGCGCTGGTATCACCTGATTCTTGCCAATGCCGACGATCTGGCACGGATGATGACCCTGGAGCAGGGCAAGCCGCTGATCGAGGCAAAAGGAGAGGTGGTCTATGCCGCGTCCTTCATCGAATGGTTTGCCGAAGAAGCCAAGCGCCTCTATGGCGACACGCTGCCGACCACCGGTGTGGATCGCCGCTTGATGGTGATTCGCCAGCCGATTGGTGTGTGTGCGGCGATCACGCCGTGGAATTTTCCGGCCGCGATGATTACCCGCAAGGTTGCCCCGGCGCTGGCTGCGGGTTGTACTGTGGTGGTCAAGCCGGCCGAGCAAACTCCGTTCACTGCGCTGGCACTGGCCGAGCTTGCCCAGCAGGCTGGCTTTCCGACGGGGGTCTTCAATGTGCTGACCGGCGATCCGGTGGCGATTGGCGGTGTGCTGACCGGCAGCCCGATTGTCCGCAAACTGTCTTTCACCGGCTCGACGGAGATCGGCCGGTTGTTGATGGCTCAGTGTGCGCCGACGATCAAGAAGCTGTCGCTGGAGCTGGGGGGAAATGCGCCCTTCATCGTTTTCGACGACGCGGATATCGATGCTGCGGTAGCCGGTGCGCTGGTTTCCAAGTATCGCAATGCGGGGCAGACTTGTGTCTGCGCCAACCGCTTGCTTGTTCAGGATTCGGTGTATGACGAGTTTGCGGCCAAGCTTGCCGAGGCGGTGAAGACCTTCTCCATCGGCAACGGGCTGGAGGCCGGTGTAAATGTCGGTCCGCTGATCGATGACGATGCGGTGCTGAAGGTGGAAGCGCATGTGGCCGACGCGCTGGCCAAAGGGGGGCGGGTACTTGTCGGCGGCAAGCGCCATGCAGCCGGCAAGTTGTTCTATGAGCCGACGGTGCTGGTGAATGTCACGCCGGACATGCGAGTTGCCCGCGAAGAAACTTTCGGTCCGGTGGCGCCGCTGTTTCGTTTCAAGACCGAAGATGAGGCCATTCAGATGGCCAACGATACCGAGTTCGGCCTGGCGGCTTACTTTTTTGCCCGCGATGTGGGGCGTGTCTTTCGTGTCGGTGAGGCGCTGGAGTACGGTATGGTCGGTATCAACACCGGCATCATTTCCAATGAAGTGTCGCCTTTTGGCGGCATCAAGCAGTCGGGCGTCGGGCGCGAGGGCTCCCGTTACGGCATCGACGAGTACCTTGAAATGAAATACCTGTGCATCGGAGGGATCGACAAGTGATGCGTCACGTTGGTGCCCTGACCCCTTCGCCCTGGGTGACGCGCTTTGCGTCGATGATTGCGGCGGGTGGCGAGGTTCTGGATTTTGCCTGCGGCAGCGGGCGTCATACCCGCTGGCTGGCCAGCAAGGGCTTCCGGATCGAAGCCGTGGATCAGGACGCGGTGGCGCTGGAGCTGCTCGCCGGCGTGCCCCACGTGGCGACCCGCGAGGCGGATCTCGAGGAGGGGCCATGGCCTTATGCGGGGCGACATTTCGACGGGATCATCGTCACCAACTACCTGTTTCGCCCGCGCCTGCCACTCCTGCTGACTGCGCTCAATCCGGGCGGCGTGCTGATCTACGAAACCTTCATGGTCGGCAACGAACGTTTCGGCAAGCCCAGCAATCCGGATTTTCTGTTGCGCTCCCACGAATTGTTCGAGCGGGTGGCTGACGCGTGTACGGTGATCGCCTATGAACAGGGCGAGGTTGTGGAGCCAAAGCCGGCGGTGGTTCAGCGTATTTGCGCCGTCAAGGGACACAACCCGTCGTTGCGTCTGCCCTGAACGATGGGGGTTTAGCGCAGCAGGGGTTTGAGTTGCTGCCAGATGGTGTCGAGGATGACCGGCTGGGCATCTGCGACGGGGTGGATGCCATCCTGCTGGAAGTAGTTCCGCTTGTCGGCAAAGCCTTCCATCATGAAGGGAACGAGGCGGGTCTTGTTGGCTTTGGCCAGATCCAGGAAGGCGTTCTCGAAGCGGCTTGTGTAGTCCGGCCCGTAGTTGGGCGGCATGCGCATGCCGATCAGCAGTACCTTTGCGCCGGCCTGCTTGCTGGCGTCGATCATGGCCTGCAGGTTGGCCGCCATGGCGCTTGCGGGAAGGCCGCGCAGACCGTCATTGGCGCCGAGTTCGATGATGACCACCGATGGCTTGTAGGCTTGCAGCGCGGCGGGTAAGCGGCTGCGGCCGCCAGCCGTGGTTTCGCCACTGATGCTGGCGTTTATCACCTTGTGGGGAAGTTTCGATTCGCCGATCCGCTGCTCCAGCAGTATCGGCCAGGCTTCGTTGGGACGCAGGCCGTAGCCGGCGGACAGGCTGTCGCCCCACACCAGGACGGTGCCGGCAAAAGCCGACGTGCCGGCGAGCATCAGGCTCGCCAGCACGAGGCGGAGAAGGGCGCGGATCGCCATCGCGATGGATCAGACGCTCAGCTTGTCGCCGCAGTGGCCCTGGATGAGCTGCAGCAGCGGGGGAAAGACCTTGGGCGTGCCGGCCACGACATTGCCGGAAGCGAGGTAGCCGGACTCGCCTGACAGATCGCTGACCAGGCCGCCCGCTTCACTGATCAGCAGGCTGCCTGCAGCCATGTCCCACGGCGACAGGCCGAATTCCCAGAAGGCGTCCAGGCGACCGGCGGCCACGTAGGCCAGATCGAGTGCAGCGGCACCCGGACGACGCAGGCCGGCAGTCTTCTGGGTCAGTTCCTTGAAGATTGCCAGGTAAGTGTCGATGTGGGAAAACTGGCGGTAGGGGAAGCCGGTGCCAACCAGTGCATCCTGCAGCTTGAGGCGCTTGGAGACGCGGATGCGACGGTCGTTGAGGAATGCGCCGGCGCCCTTGGAGGCGGTAAACAGCTCGTTGCGGTTCGGATCGAAGACGACGGCCTGTTCGACCACACCCCGGCGAGCCAGCGCGATGGAGATCGCGTACTGGGGAAAACCGTGGATGAAGTTGGTGGTGCCATCGAGCGGATCGATGATCCATTGGTATTCGGTGTCAGCCTCCGGGCCGGTCTCGCCGGACTCTTCTGCTAAAATGCTGTGGCTCGGATAGGCCTCACGGAGCACCTGGATGATGGCTTCTTCGGCAGCCCGATCCACTTCCGTCACAAAATCGTTGGGGGACTTGGTCTCGACGCGGAGCAAATCCAGGTCGAGCGAAGCCCGGTTAATGACGGTGGCGGCACGGCGTGCGGCCTTGATGGCGATGTTCAGAGTGGGATGCATGGGTGTCTGGCAAGGTCTGCCGGCCCGGGCATGAATGGCCCACCGGTCGACTCTAATTTGGAAAACCGCATATTTTAATATGAACCTCGATAACGCGCTTGAGCGCGTGCGTGTCGTTCTCTCCCGAACCAGTCATCCCGGCAATATCGGCGCAGCGGCAAGAGCCATGAAAACCATGGGTCTGTCGCATCTGGTGCTCGTCAATCCCCAGTCGTTTCCCGACCCGGTGGCTACCGCCCGGGCGGCCGGAGCTGACGATATCCTCGCCAATGCGCGGGTTGTCGGTACGCTCGCCGAGGCGCTGGAGGGTACGGTCTTCGCTGCGGCGATGACGGCCCGCCGGCGCGAAATGGCTGTGCCGATGAAGTGGGCGCGGGAGGCGGCGGGCGATCTCGTCCAGCTTGCGGCCAGTGGCGACGTGGCTTTGGTCTTCGGCAACGAGACCATGGGGCTTTCCAACGAGGATGTGGCCCTGTGCCACATGCCGGTGAAGGTACCGGTGAGCGAAACGTATTCGTCGCTCAATCTCGGCGCTGCGGTGCAACTGCTGTGCTACGAGCTGCGCATGGCCGCACTGGATCCCGGCAACGCACCGGCAACGGAATTTGAACCGGCAACCTTTGAGCAGATCGAAGGTTTTTATGCCCATCTGGATCGGGCAATTACCGCCAGCGGGTTTTTTAACCCGACCAACTCCAAGCGCTTGTGGCCCCGTTTGCGGCGTCTTTACGGGCGCATCCGGCTGGAAAAGGACGAAATCAACATTCTGCGAGGGATGCTGACGGCCTTTGAAAAGAAGTAGACTAAAATAGTCGGAAATAAAATCTGGCTCGTCCCTGCTGTGTACTGGCAGGCGGGCAGGCGCAAGTGCGCTTCAATTTCGGGGAGTTTCCTCTCATGTTCACTCGTCTGCGTGAAGACCTGGCCAACGTTCTCGAACGGGACCCGGCAGCACGCTCCAGGTGGGAAGTGCTCACCTGCTATCCCGGCATGCATGCCCTGTGGCTGCATCGCTTTGCCCACGCTGCGTGGATTCGCGGGTTTTACTGGGTGGGGCGTTTCACCAGCCACATCGGCCGGATGCTGACCGGTATCGAGATTCATCCGGGAGCTACTGTTGGTCGTCGCGTCTTCATCGATCACGGCATGGGTGTGGTCATTGGCGAAACTGCCGAAGTGGGCGATGACTGCACGATCTACCAGGGCGTGACCCTGGGCGGTACTTCCCTCTATCGGGGCGCCAAGCGTCACCCGACGCTCGGGCGTGGCGTGGTGATTGGTGCCGGGGCCAAGGTGCTGGGCGGTTTCGAGGTGGGGGACGGGGCCAAGGTCGGTTCCAACGCGGTGGTCGTCAAGCCGGTTCCGGCAGGGGCGACGGCGGTCGGCAACCCGGCACGGGTCATCGAAGCCGGCAAGGATGAAGCGGCCAAGGCGCGTGAAGCCAAGGCCGAGCAGATGGGTTTTACCGCCTATGGTGTGACCCGCGACCTGGATGATCCGGTGTCGAAGGCGCTCCACGGCCTGCTCGACCATGCTGTAGAAACCGACCGGCGGATTCGCGTGCTGGTCGATCAACTGGTGGCCGCCGGAATCTCGGTGGAAGGGGCTTTGAAGTCGGAGGATGCCTTCGACCCGCAGGGCCTCGGCAAGATGGTCGATTGAGCGCTGGCGCGCTTTGGGCAGGCTGCGAAATAGTTGATTGATTTGGTCGGGTTTGATATTGTTGAGTGAATTGTTCAACTATTCATTTACCAGCCCCCGGGAGCCGACATGAGACTCACCACCAAAGGTCGTTTTGCTGTAACGGCAATGATCGATCTGGCGCTTCGCTGTGCGGACGGGCCGGTAACGCTGGCAGGCATTGCCGACCGTCAGCGGATTTCACTTTCCTACCTTGAGCAGTTGTTCGGCAAGCTCCGCCGTTTCGAGCTGGTGAGCAGCGTGCGCGGCCCGGGGGGCGGTTATGCCCTGGCCCGGAACATGGGCTCGATCACGGTGGCGGACATCATTGCGGCGGTGGATGAACCCCTTGATGCAACCTCCTGCGGTGGCAAGGAAAACTGTCTCGACGAGCATCGCTGCATGACTCACGATTTGTGGACCAACCTCAACCGCCGCATGTATGAATACCTGCATTCGGTGACGCTGGGGAGCCTGGTGGAGCAGCAGCGGCAAAAGGTGGGACAGGTTTCGATACTGCACGACGAACGTTCGCCGACGGCCTGCCGGTCTGGCAGCAAGCTGCCCCTGACGGCCTGATTCACGCGGAGAATAGTCGTGTTTGCCCCGGTTTACCTCGATTACAACGCCACAACGCCCCTCGATCCGGCGGTGCGTGAGGCGATGTTGCCGTGGTTTCGGGATCGCTTCGGCAATGCGTCGAGTCGCCACGAATACGGCCGGGCGGCCCGCAAGGCCATCGACGAGGCCCGGGGACAGGTGGCGGCGGCGGTGAATGCCCACCCTACCGAGGTGATTTTCACCAGCGGGGGGTCGGAGGCGAACAACCTGTTTCTCAAGGGCGCCGCGGCCACCATGAGGCCGGGCCTGGTGGTCGTCAGTGCCATCGAGCATCCCTGCGTCAGGGAGCCGGCCCGGCAACTGCTTAAAAGCGGCTGGCGCCTTGAAGAAATCCGCGTTGATGGGGCTGGGCGGATTAATCCGCAGGCGTTTGAAGGTTTGCTGGCAGAGAAGCCGCGCTTGGTGTCTGTCATGCTCGCCAACAACGAGACGGGCGTCATCCAGAATGTGGCTGCCCTTGCAGCAGGGGTTCGCGCCAGGGGTGGCTGGATGCACTGCGATGCGGTGCAGGCCCTCGGCAAGATGAAAGTGGATTTTCGGGCGCTGGGTGTGCATGGCCTTACCCTGTCGTCCCACAAGATTTATGGCCCGATCGGGGCCGGTGCCCTGATCGTGGACAAGCGGGTGGAGCTGGCGCCCCTTGTTGCCGGCGGCGGGCAGGAGCGGAATCTGCGTTCCGGTACCGAAAACGTGATGGCAATTGTCGGATTCGGCAAGGCTTGCGAACTGGCCGCTGCGCAAGTTGAAGAGCGGGCGCTGCATCTGGCCGGGCTGCGGCAGCGACTGGAGGCCGGCCTGCGGCAGATGGATGCACGGATTTTTTCGGTAGATGCCCTGCGTCTGCCGAACACGAGTTTTTTCGCTATTCCCGGTGTGGATGGCGACACCCTGGTCGGCAAGCTGGACCGGGCGGGTTTTGCGGTGGCGAGCGGTTCGGCCTGCTCCAGTGCCAACCCGGAACCTTCCCACACGCTGCTGGCGATGGGGGTGGAAAGCAGTCTGGCCCGCGCAGCGGTTCGCATGAGCCTCGGTTCTGCCAGTACGCAGCAGGATGTGGATGGATTTTTGACGGCGCTCGGCGAGAATCTCGCGAGCCTCCGAACCCTGACCGCCATGACGGTCTAAGTTGTTGGAACGACTTAATTTTTGCAGCACGGAGAAGATGAAGATGCTCAAGTTTCCGATCTACCTCGATTACTCCGCGACCACGCCGGTAGATCCCCGCGTGGCGGAGAAGATGATTCCGTACCTGACGGAACTGTTCGGCAACCCGGCATCCCGCAGCCACGCCTTTGGCTGGACGGCGGAAAAGGCGGTCGAAGAGGCGCGGGAAGATGTCGCCGCGCTGGTGGGCGCCGATCCGAAGGAGATCATCTGGACCTCCGGCGCGACCGAGTCGAACAATCTGGCCATCAAGGGTGCGGCCCATTTTTACTCGGGCAAGGGCAAGCACATCATTACCCTGAAGACCGAGCACAAGGCGGTGCTGGACACCGTTCGCGAGCTCGAACGGCAGGGGTTCGAGGCGACCTATCTGGACGTGCAGGAAAATGGCCTGGTGGATCTGGAAGCCCTGAAGGCAGCCATCCGTCCGGACACCGTGGTCATTTCGGTGATGTTCGTGAACAACGAAGTCGGCGTGGTCCAGCCGATCGCCGAGATTGGCGAGCTGTGCCGCGAGAAGGGCATCATTTTCCACGTGGATGCGGCCCAGGCTACCGGCAAGGTCGACATCGACCTGTCGAAGCTGAAGGTGGACCTGATGTCCTTCAGCGCCCACAAAACCTACGGCCCGAAGGGTATCGGTGCCCTCTACGTGCGGCGCAAGCCGCGTGTCCGCCTGGAAGCCCAGATGCACGGCGGTGGCCACGAGCGTGGCCTGCGTTCCGGCACGCTGGCAACGCACCAGATCGTCGGCATGGGCGAAGCCTTCCGCCTGGCTCGCGTGGAAATGGCCGAGGAGAACCAGCGCGTCCGCGAACTGCGCGACCGCCTGCTGGCCGGCTTGTCCACTATCGAGGAAACCTTTGTTAACGGGGACATGGAGCACCGTGTGCCCCACAACCTGAACATCAGCTTTGCCTATGTGGAAGGTGAATCCCTGATCATGGCGATCAAGGATATTGCCGTGTCCAGCGGTTCGGCCTGCACCTCGGCCAGCCTCGAGCCGTCCTATGTGTTGCGCGCCCTTGGCCGCAACGACGAACTGGCCCACAGCTCCATCCGTTTCACCATCGGCCGCTTCACGACGGTCGAGGAAATCGACTTCACAATTGAATTGTTGCAGCGCAAGATCGGAAAGCTCCGCGAACTGTCGCCCCTGTGGGACATGTTCAAGGAAGGCGTTGATCTCGATAGCGTGCAATGGGCAGCGCACTGACAGGAGAACGAAAATGGCATATAGCGAAAAGGTTCTGGACCACTACGAAAATCCCCGCAACGTCGGCGCTTTCAAGAAGGAAGATGACGGCGTGGGTACCGGCATGGTCGGCGCACCGGCCTGTGGCGACGTAATGAAGTTGCAGATCAAGGTGGGCAAGGATGGCATCATCGAAGATGCCAAGTTCAAGACCTACGGCTGTGGCTCCGCCATTGCGTCGAGCTCGCTGGTCACCGAATGGGTGAAGGGCAAGACCCTCGACCAGGCGCTGGAAATCAAGAACACCGCCATCGCCGAAGAACTGGCCCTGCCGCCGGTGAAGATCCACTGCTCGATTCTGGCTGAAGATGCCATCAAGGCGGCGGTCGAGGATTACAAGAAAAAGCACAACAGCTGAAAGGAACGCGATCATGGCAGTGACCCTGTCCGACAAGGCAGCAACGCATATCGGTAACTTCATCGCCAAGCGCGGCAAGGGCGTCGGCATTCGCCTTGGCGTGCGTACTTCGGGCTGTTCCGGGATGGCCTACAAGCTGGAGTTTGCCGACGAGGTGCTGCCGGAAGACGTGGTTTTCGAATCCCACGGACTGAAGGTAATGATCGACCCGAAGAGCCTGCCTTACATGGACGGCACCGAGCTGGATTTTGTCCGTGAAGGCTTGAACGAGGGTTTCAAGTTCAACAATCCGAACGTGAAGGATCAGTGCGGTTGCGGCGAAAGCTTTACCGTCTGACATGCTGGATCTGCGGCAGGACTTCTTCGCGCTGTTCGGGCTGACTCCCGCCTTCTCCATCGACATGGACAGGCTGGAGCAGGCTTATCTCGACATTCAGGGCAGGGTCCATCCCGACCGCTTTGCCCATCTTTCAGATGCCGAAAAGCGTCTGTCCATGCAGTGGGCCACCCACGCCAACGAGGCTTTTCGCACCCTGAAAAGTCCGCTGACACGCGGGCATTACCTGCTGGAGTTGCGTGGCGTCGATCCGGCTTTCGACACCAACACCGCCATGTCCTCCGAGTTCCTGATGGAGCAGATGGAGTGGCGCGAGGCCCTGGGTGAAGCGCGGGATGCCGCCGATGAGGATACCCTCGAGGAGCTGTCCCGGCGCATCCGCCACAGCACAAAGACGCTGGTCGAGCAGCTCGCCGCCCAGCTCGACGAGAGCGGTGATCTGGAGGGCGCGGCAGACAGCGTCCGGCGCCTCAAATTTCTCGAGAAGCTGCAACATGAAATCAACGATGCCTTGACGGCGCTGGAATCCTGATGGCTTTGCTGCAAATTTCCGAACCGGGCATGTCCACCGAGCCCCATCAACACCGCCTGGCGGTTGGGATTGATCTGGGCACGACCAACTCGCTGGTGGCGACGGTTCGCAATGGTGTGACCCTGTGTTTGCAGGATGAGGACGGCAAGATGCTGTTGCCGTCCGTTGTGCATTACCTGCCCGATGGGCAGATCGTGGTGGGGCGCAAGGCCCACGCCTCCCAGGCTACCGACCCGCGCAACACCATCGTGTCGGTAAAGCGCTTCATGGGGCGTGGCCTGAGAGATGTGGCCCACGTGGAAACCATGCCCTACGATTTCGTGGACGCCGAAGGCATGGTTCGCCTGCGTACCGTGCAGGGTGTGAAGAGCCCGGTGGAAGTGTCGGCCGAAATCCTCAAGGATCTGCGTTTGCGCGCCGAGCGGAGCCTCGGCGGCGAACTCACCGGTGCGGTGATCACCGTTCCGGCCTATTTCGACGAAGCCCAGCGCCAAGCCACCAAGGATGCGTCCCGGCTGGCTGGCCTCAATGTGCTGCGCCTGCTCAACGAGCCGACGGCAGCAGCCATCGCCTACGGCCTCGAGAATGCCTCGGAAGGCGTTTACGCGGTGTATGACCTGGGTGGCGGCACCTTCGACATCTCCATCCTGCGCCTGTCGCGGGGAGTGTTCGAGGTGGTGTCCACCAATGGCGATGCGGCCTTGGGCGGCGATGATTTCGATCACCGCCTGTTCTGCTGGATTCTCGACAACGCCGGTATTTCGCTGCCTTCCGACCGGGATTCCCGGCGTCTGCTGATGAAGGCCCGCGAGGTCAAGGAGCGCCTGACCCTCGACGAGTCGGTACCCATCCAGATGACCCTCGACAGCGGTGATGAAGTCGATCTCGTCATTGATCGGGCTGCCTTTGTCGAACTGACCCGTCACCTGGTCACCAAGACCCTCAAGCCGCTGAAGAAGGCCCTGCGTGATGCCGGACTCAGCCAGGAAGACGTGAAAGGTGTGGTGATGGTGGGCGGTGCGACGCGAATGCCCCATGTGCAGCAGGCGGTCGGCGAATTCTTCGGCCAGACCCCGCTGACCAACCTCGATCCGGATACAGTCGTCGCCGTCGGTGCGGCCATGCAGGCCAATGTGCTGGCTGGTAACCGGGCAGCCGAGGAAGAATGGCTGCTCCTCGATGTGATCCCCCTGTCCCTCGGTATCGAGACGATGGGCGGTCTGGTCGAGAAGATCATCCCCCGCAATTCGACGATTCCGACGGCGCGGGCCCAGGAGTTCACCACTTTCAAGGACGGCCAGACGGCGATGGCCTTCCATGTGGTCCAGGGTGAGCGTGAGCTGGTCTCCGATTGTCGTTCCCTGGCCCGCTTTGAACTGCGTGGCATTCCCCCCATGGTGGCCGGTGCTGCACGCATCCGTGTGACTTTCCAGGTGGATGCGGATGGCCTTCTGTCCGTATCGGCGCGGGAAACCACCACCGGTGCGGAAGCCCGGGTCGAAGTGAAACCGTCTTACGGCCTTGCCGATGACGAAATTGCCGGTATGCTGAAGGCCGGTTTTGAACACGCGAAGCAGGATATGGAGCAGCGTGGCCTCAAGGAGCAACAGGTGGAAGCCGCCCGGGTCATCGAGGCGACCGAGCACGCACTGGCTCTGGACGGTGCGCTGCTGAGCGACGCGGAACGCAGTGAACTGGATAAGGCCATCGCGGCCCTGCGCACCGCTGCCGAAGGGTCTGAAGCGCGCGCCATCAAAATCCAGCTGGAAGCCTTCAACCGGGCCTCCAACGAATTCGCGTCACGCCGTATGGACAAGAGCATCCGTGGTGCGCTGGCCGGCCAGAAGATTGACGATATCCGGCTCTGAACGAATCCGGACTGAGAACTCATGACTACATTGATTGTGCTTCCCCATGTGGAGCTATGCCCCGAAGGCGCCGTAATTGAAGCCGAGCCCGGCCAGACCATCTGCGACAGCCTGCTTGCCAACGGGATCGAGATCGAACATGCCTGCGAGAAATCCTGTGCGTGCACGACCTGTCACGTGATCATCCGCGACGGCTTCAACAGCCTGGAGCCGGCGGAAGAACTTGAAGAGGATCTCCTCGACAAGGCCTGGGGTCTTGAGCCTGCATCCCGCCTGTCGTGTCAGGCCGTGGTGGGCTCCGTGCCGCTGACGGTCGAGATTCCGAAGTACTCCATCAACATGGCGCGGGAAGGGAAGCACTGATGAAGTGGACCGATGTTCAGGAAATTGCGATCCAGCTCTCGGATGCCCATCCGCAGGTGGATCCACTGAAGATCAACTTTGTCGATCTGATGAAGTGGGTCATTGCACTGCCGGAGTTCAATGACGATCCGAAGCATTGCGGTGAGCGCGTGCTGGAGGCCATCCAGGCCGCCTGGATCGAGGAGGTCGAGTGAGCGTTCAGGAGCCCGGCAACATCCTGGGTTTCGACGTCAGGAGTGTGGCGGGAATACCGCTCCGCTTCGATGAGCTTGCTGGCAAGGTCGTCCTGATCGTCAACACGGCGAGTCAGTGCGGTTTCACGCCCCAATACGCAGGCTTGCAGAAGCTGCACGAGACTTACGGAGAGCGGGGGCTGGTCGTGATCGGCTTTCCGTGCAACCAGTTTGGTGGGCAGGAGCCGGGTGACGAAGCAGCGATTTCACATTTCTGTGAAACTCATTTTGGCGTCAGCTTCTTGCTGACCGAAAAAGTGGAGGTCAATGGGGCCAATGCCCATCCGCTTTTCAAGTTCCTGACAGCGGCGCTGCCCGGGGTCCTGGGGACGCAGCCGGTCAAGTGGAACTTCACCAAGTTTCTGGTGGACAAGGCGGGTGTGCCCGTCAAGCGTTACGCCTCAATGACCCCGCCAGAGGATCTGGCCAAAGACATTGAAGCTCTGCTGTAGCGCATTCTAGCGGGCCGTCGGATCCGACGGTTCGTTCAGCGACAACCAGTAAAGCCCCAGCTGACCAACAGCCTGCAGGAAACGTTCGAAATCCACGGGTTTGCGGATGTAGCTGTTGGCGCCGAGTCGGTAGGCTTCAAAAATATCCTGATGTTCCTTCGAGGTGGTTAGTACGACCACCGGCAGGAGCGCCGTGCGTTCGTCTGCACGGATGCGGCGTAATACTTCCAGTCCGTCGATACGCGGCAGCTTCAGATCCAGCAATACAAAGGCCGGATTGACGAGGCTGTCGCGGGAGGAGTACTGACCCGTGCAGAAAAGATAATCCAGGGCTTCGACACCATCTCGTGCGACGACCACCTGGTTCGCTATCTTGTTCTTGCTGAAGGCGCGAAGAGTCAGCGCCTCATCGTCGGGGTTGTCTTCTACGAGAAGAATGGGGCGATCGGTCGCCATAAGTACTCCTTGATCTTGCTTTTATGTTTTTCGTTACTTCCCGTGATCTGGGCCTTTAATTTTTCATTGCGAGCCCAAGCAAGATCATAAGTACGACTGGCGACCGAGACGGTCGACCAATTCCTCATTGGCGAATGCTTTTACAACAATTGACCCGCTTCGAGGATAAATATCTTGTCGTCGCCGCTGGGCCCGGACAACCAGGTGGGTGTCAAGTGGGGAAAGGCATTTTCCATGATGGCGCGGTTGTGTCCCACTTCAACGGCCAGAACCCCTTCCGGCTTGAGGTAACGGGGTGCATCCACGAGAAGTTTGCGTACCAGGTCGAGGCCGTCTTCTCCTGATCCGAGGGCAATCCCCGGTTCGTGCAGGTATTCCGGCGGCAGGGCGTCCACGGCTTCCTGGGTCACATAGGGCGGGTTGCTGAGGATGAAGTCGAAACGCTGCTCCGGTACCGCGGAAAACCCGTCGGAGAGAACCAGCTTGATTCGGTCTTGCAGGTGATAGGTGGCGATGTTCTCGGCGGCTACGTCGAGGGCGTCCTGGGAGATGTCGACGGCGACGATTTCGGCGTTCGGGAAGGCGAAGGCCATCAGGATCGCCAGGCAGCCGGAGCCGGTGCACATATCCATCGCGGCGGTGACGGAGTCGGGATCCTGAATCCACGGATTGAAGCCGTCCTGCAGCAACTCGGCAAAGTAGGAGCGGGGAATGATGACCCGCGGATCCACCTTGAAACGGAACTCGCCGAGCCAGGCTTCGCCGGTGATGTAAGCGGCCGGCAGGCGGTCCACGGCACGCTTCTCGATGGCTTCGAGGATGTCTTCCCGTTCGTCACCGGGGATGCAGGCGTCGAGGAAGGGCTCCAGGCGATCGAGGGGCAGGGCCAAGGTGTGCAGGATCAGATAGACGGCCTCGTCGTAGGCGTCCGGCAGACCGTGGCCGAAGAAGCAGCCCGCCCGGTTGAAGCGGGTCACGGCGTAGCGAAGCCAGTCACGTACGGTGACGAGCTCACCCAGCGGGCCGTGCTCGTGTTCGTGGTCGTGTTCGTCGTCTTCCATGGGGGTGTCGTGGGTCATGCCTTGTCCGATACGTTCAACAGGTTTTCGAGGGTGCGCCGGTAGATGGCGGAGAGCGGTGCGATGGCGTCCATGGCGATGCACTCGTTGAGTTTGTGGATGGTCGCGTTCACCGGGCCGAACTCCACGACTTGCGGGCAGATTTCGGCGATGAAGCGGCCGTCGGACGTGCCGCCGGTGGTGGACAGTTCCGGGGTGATCGCGAGGGTGTCGCGGATTGCCGATTCGATGGCCGCCACCAGGCCGCCACGGGGGGTCAGGAAGGGCTTGCCGCCGAGGGTCCAGGCCAGGTCGTAGTCGAGCCCGTGGCGATCGAGGACTTCATGGACGCGGCGCTTTAGCTCGTCGGCGGTGTGCACGGTGGCGAAGCGGAAGTTGAACAGCACTTCCAGGGTGCCCGGGATCACGTTGGTGGCGCCGGTGCCGCCCTTGATGTTGGACATCTGCCAGGAGGTTGGCGGGAAGTATTCATTGCCCTCGTCCCACTTGGCGGCGGCCAGTTCAGCCAGGGCCGGAGCGGCGAGATGGATAGGATTCTTTGCCAGGTGCGGGTAGGCGATGTGGCCCTGCACGCCCTTCACCGTGAGCTTGCCCGACAGGCTGCCGCGGCGGCCGTTCTTGATCATGTCGCCGAGGGTATCCACCGAGGTGGGTTCGCCGACGATGCAGTAGTCGAGGGTTTCACCACGGGCGCGCAAGGTTTCGACGACCAGGGTGGTGCCGTGGGTGGCGTCGCCTTCCTCGTCGGAGGTGAGGAGGAGGGCGATTGAGCCACCGTGCGCCGGATGGGCCGCGACGAAATCCTCGATGGAGGTGACGAAGGCTGCCAGGGAACTCTTCATGTCGGCGGCACCGCGACCGTACAGATGGCCATCCCGCTCGGTGGGCACGAAGGGGTCGGAAAGCCAGTCGCCCAGCGGACCGGTGGGGACCACGTCGGTGTGGCCGGCAAAGGCGACCAGCGGTGCGGTGGTGCCGCGCCGGGCCCACAGGTTGCTCACGCCGCCGCCGTCGATGCGCTCGCAGATGAAGCCCAAGGGGGCGAGGCGCGAGGCGATGAGCTCCAGGCAGCCGGCGTCTTCCGGCGTTACTGACGGACGGGCGATCAACTCGCGGGTCAGGTCAAGGGTGGGGTTCCCTGTTGTTTGGGGTGCGTTCATGCTTTGTAATTGTTAGTCGTCGTCGAGTTCGAGGGTGAATTCCCGGAACGAGGAGCCGTCCGGCTCGGTCGTCTCGAAATCAATGGTGGACGGAGGGCGCGTCGATTTCTCGTTGTTCGTGTTGCCGAACTGGGCGTTGTTGATGAGCCACGAGAGATTGGTCGGCGAATCCGAGTTGGCCAGCGCTTCCTCGAGGGTGATGACCTTGTCCTTGTAGAGACGGAAGAGATCCTGCTCGAAGGTCCGCGAGCCCTGGGCCAGGCTTTGCTCCATGGCTTCCCGGATCGCCGAGATTTCGCCGCGCTCTATGAGTTCGGCGACCTGACGGGAGTTGAGGAGGATCTCGACGGCAGGTATGCGTCCGCCGTCCGGCCGTTTGACGAGGCGCTGGGAAATGATGCACTTGAGCGTCGCGGCAAGGTCGAGGGACAGCAGCGCACGTGCATCGGTCGGGAAGAAGCTGAAGATCCGGTTCAGCGCGTGGTACGCGTTGTTGGCATGTAGCGTGGCCAGGCACAGGTGCCCGGTCTGGGCATAGGCGAGGGCCGCCTCCATGGTTTCCTTGTCACGGATTTCGCCGATCAGGATGCAGTCGGGCGCCTGTCGCATGGCGTTGCGCAGGGCGTTTTGCCAGTCGAGGGTGTCCTGTCCGATTTCCCGCTGATTGACGATCGACATCTTGTGCTTGAACAGATATTCGATCGGGTCTTCAATCGTCAGGATGTGGCCGGAACGGTTTTCGTTGCGGTGATCCAGCATCGAGGCAATGGTCGTCGATTTGCCCGAACCGGTGGCGCCCACGACGAGCACCAGTCCACGCTTTTCCATGATGACGTCGGCCAGCACCTGGGGCAGGCCGAGGTGTTCCAGCCGGGGAATTTCGCCAATGATGTAGCGCACGACGATGGCGATGCTGTTGCGCTGCCAGAAGATATTGACGCGAAAATTACCCATGTCGCGCCGGCCGAAGGAGAGGTTCATCTCCTTCATGGTTTCGAAGCGCTCGATCTGCTCCGGCGTCATCATTTCGTAGGCCATGCGATGGATCATCGTCGGATCCATGGCCTGCTGGTTGATGGGCAGCGTGTTGCCGTCGATCTTGATGTGGATCGGGGTGCCGACGGTAATGAAGATGTCCGAGGCCTTTTTCTCGGCCATCAGGGCGAATAGCTTGTCGATGATCATCGGGCTGCCCGAAAGGGGAGGGGCCGCCGGGTGGCGGCCCGCAAGTGGCTCAGTCTGGGCTTAGTCGCGCAGGAGCTCGTTGATGCTGGTCTTGGCACGGGTCTGGGCGTCGACCTTCTTGACGATCACTGCACAGTACAGGCTGTACTTGCCATCGGCGGAGGGCAGGTTGCCGCTCACCACCACGGAACCGGCCGGAATGCGGCCGTAGGTGACTTCACCGGTGGCGCGATCGTAGATCTTGGTGCTCTGGCCGATGTACACGCCCATCGAGATGACGCAGTTGTCTTCGACGATGACGCCTTCGACCACTTCGGAGCGGGCGCCGACGAAGCAGTTGTCGCCGATGATGGTCGGGTTGGCCTGGAGGGGCTCGAGCACGCCACCAATGCCGACGCCGCCGGACAGGTGCACGTTCTTGCCGATCTGGGCACAGGAACCGACGGTGGCCCAGGTGTCGACCATGGTGCCTTCGCCCACGTGGGCACCGATGTTCACGTAGGAGGGCATCAACACCACGCCCTTGCTGATGAAGCTGCCCTTGCGCACGATCGCATTCGGCACGACGCGGAAACCGCCGGCAGCGAAGTCGTGGGCGTCGTAGTTGTCGAACTTGGTCGGGACCTTGTCGTAGTAGCGGGTATCGCCGCCTTCCATGATCTTGTTGTCATGGGTACGGAAGTACAGCAGCACGGCCTTCTTGATCCACTGGTGGGTAACCCACTCGCCGTTGATCTTCTCGGCGACGCGCAGCTTGCCCTGGTCGAGTTCTTCGATCACGTGTTCGATCACGTCGATCTGTTCCTTGGTCGCGGTAGCTGCCGACAGGTCGGTGCGGCGCTCCCACAGGTCTTCGATGAGGGCGGTAAACGGATTTTCGTGATGGGGCATGATGTGTACTTGGACGGTCATGGATTGTTCGAAAGTTGTTGGGCAAAGGTGGCGACTCGGGTGGCCGCCTCGATACACTCTGCCAGATCGGCCACCAGCGCGATGCGGACAAACCCTGCTCCGGGATTGACGCCGTGGGCTTCGCGGGCGAGGTAGCTGCCGGGCAGAACCGTTACATTATATTCGGCCTGCAGACGGCGGGCGAACTCGGTGTCGGACAGCCCGAGGCGGGATACGTTCGCCCACAGGTAAAAGCCGGCGTCGGGCAGTTCCACGTCCAGGTGGGCAGCGATCAGCGGCGTGATGACGTCGAATTTTTCGCGGTACAGGCGACGGTTTTCGGCCACGTGGGCTTCGTCGTCCCAGGCGGCGGCCGAGGCGGCCTGCACCGACGGGCTCATGGCGCAGCCGTGGTAGGTGCGGTAGAGCAGGAAGCGCTTGAGGATGGCGGCGTCGCCGGCCACAAATCCGGAGCGCATGCCCGGTACGTTGGAGCGCTTGGACAGGCTGGAGAACATCACCAGGTTGCGGAAATCACTGCGGCCGAGGCGGTGGGCGGCTTCGAGGCCGCCGATGGGCAGGTTTGCATCGTCGAAGTAGATTTCCGAGTAGCACTCGTCAGCCGCGATGACGAAGCCGTAGCGATCGGAGAGTTCGAAAAGCTGCTTCCATTCATCAAGCGACAGCACGCGGCCGGTGGGGTTGCCCGGCGAGCACACGTACACAAGCTGGACACGCTGCCAGTCGGCTTCCGGCACGGCGGCAAAGTCGGAAGCGAAGCGGTCGTCCGGCAGGTTGTTGACGAAATACGGCTTGGCGCCGGCCAGATAGGCCGCACCTTCGTAAATTTGATAGAACGGGTTCGGGCAGATCACCAGCGCATCCGGCTTGGCGCCGTCTACCACGCACTGGGCAAAGGCAAACAGGGCCTCGCGGGAGCCATTGACCGGCAGCACCTGGGTGGCCGGATCGACGGCGGGCAGGCTATAGCGGCGCTCCAGCCAGCTGGCGATGGACTTGCGCAGGGCATCGGAGCCCTGGGTGGTCGGGTAATTGGCCAGGCCGCCGAGGTTGTCGACCAGGGATTCGCGGATGAAAGCCGGCGTGGCGTGCTGGGGTTCGCCGATGGACAGGCGGATCGGCGAATAGCCGGCAGGCGGCGTGATGCCTTCGAACAGGGCGCGGAGCTTTTCGAAGGGGTAGGGGTGAAGATCCTGGAGATGCGGGTTCACGTTCGGCGGATGTCCTGTAAATCGGCCCGGTGCGGGCGGGAGTTCGGGGCGTTGGGCGGTGCGCTCAAAAAGGCATCAGACAGCCCGGTGGCCTCGGTTTTGGCCGGTGGTATTATAGCGGCCGCCGCTCATGCGGCATTGCAGCATCGCTGCTGCTTTTTTCCCTCCACCCGCTGTCTTTTCCGGATTTCCGTGCGTCTCGCCAAACTCAAGCTTGCCGGATTCAAGACCTTCGTCGACCCGACGACCGTGCTCACGCCCGGCAATCTGGTCGGAGTGGTGGGGCCGAACGGTTGCGGCAAGTCGAACATCATTGACGCCGTGCGCTGGGTGCTGGGCGAGTCCCGTGCTTCTGCGTTGCGTGGCGATTCGATGCAGGACGTCATCTTCAATGGCTCGACGACCCGCAAGCCGGTGTCCCGGGCCAGTGTCGAGCTGGTCTTCGACAACGCCGAAGGCAAGGCAGCGGGGCAGTGGAAGCCCTACGCAGAGATCGCCGTCAAGCGGGTGCTCGACCGGACAGGCGAGTCGAGCTACTTCATCAACGGCATCCACGTGCGCCGCAAGGACGTGATCGATCTCTTTCTGGGCACCGGCCTCGGGCCGCGAGCCTACGCGATCATCGAGCAGGGCATGATCTCGCGCATCATCGAGGCGCGTCCGGAAGAAGTGCGCGGCTTTCTCGAAGAGGCAGCGGGCGTCACCAAGTACCGCGAGCGGCGCCGGGAGACTGAAGGGCGCCTTCGCGATGCCCGAGACAACCTGACGCGCCTCGAAGACATCCGCAATGAACTCGGCCAGCAGATCGGCAAGCTGGAGGTTCAGGCCGCTGTGGCCGAGAAATATCGTCAGCTCAATACCAGTTTGTCGGAGCGCCAGAACCTCTTGTGGCTCATTAAGCGCAACGAGGCACGTGCCGAAAAGGCCCGCCTGGCCGAAGAGCTGGCTGATGCGACGCGGCGCATCGAGGCTGATTCGACCCGTCTGCAGGAGCTGGAGGGGCAACTGGAAACGGTCCGCGAAGCCCAGTTTGCTGCCAACGAAGGGGTTCAGCTGGCCCAGAGCGCGCTGTTTGCGGTGAGCTCCGAGCTGACCCGCCTGGAAGGCGAACTGGCCCGCTTGCGCGACAGCCGCCGCATTCTCGAAAGCCGTCTGGCTCAACTGGAGCGAGACGACGCCCAGTGGCGCAGCCAGCTGGAAAACCTCGGAGCCGACCGCGAGCGCTGGCAGAGCCTGCTTGAAAACGCGGCCCTGCGGGCCGAACAGGCCGAAATGCGCCACGCCGAGGTGGGCGATCGCCTGCCGGAGGCCGAAGAAGCTCAGCAGATCGCCGATGCCACGGCCGCGGCGGTGCGGCGCGAACTGAACCAGGCCGAACAGCAGATCCGCGTCGAGGATGCCCATCGTGTCAGCAGCGAACGCAGCCTCGAAAACCTCGCCCAGCGCCGTGCGCGTTTGCAGCAGGAGCAGGCCTCGGTGCAGGCGCCGGATCTGCGTGTGGCGGCGGAGCGTGAAGCGGCGCTTTCCGAAGCCGAGGACACCCTGGCCCTGCGGCAGGCGGAAATGTCCGACGCCCAGGCCCGCTTGCCTGGCGCCCAGCAGGCACTCAAGGAAGCGCTGGAGTCGGAGCGCCATGCCCAGCGGCGGGCTACCGAATTGCGCGCCCGTCGCGAGGCGCTGGTCCAGTTGCAAAACAAGGTCCAGGTTCAGGGGCAACTGGGCGACTGGTTGAAGCGTCATCGTCTCGACGGACTCAAACCCCTGTGGCAGCGCCTGCGCGTTGAGGCCGGCTGGGAGCTGGCGCTGGAAGCCGTGCTGCGCGAACGCCTCGCGGCGCTGCCGGCTGAGGACGGACGAGTCGCGCTGGCGGCACTGGGCGACAAGGTGCCGGGCGCCTTTGCCTTCCTGCTTGCCGGTGTGCCGGCTGAGGAAGCGTCTTTTCCGGTTCCGAAAGGCGCACGACCACTTCTGTCGGTGGTAAATGCCGACCCTGAATGGGCGGAAGTGATGGCCAGCTGGTTGGCGCGTTTTTTTGTCGTCGATGATCTGGCCCCTTGGCTGGAGCGGCGCAGCGAGCTGCCGGAGGGGGTCAGCCTGGTTTCCCGCGAGGGGCAACGCCTTTCCCGCCATGCCCTCAGCCATTACGCACCGGACTCCCGGACCCACGGCGTCATCGAACGCCAGCGCGAAATCGACCAGCTGGCGACAGAGGTGGATGCGGCCCACGACGAAGCGACCATGGCCCGTGAAGGCGTCAGCGAAGCGGAGGCGCTTGCCACGCGTTTGCAGGATACCCTCGGCAACCTGCGCCGCGACGCTCAGGCCCTGCAGGCGCGCGTGCATGCCGAGCAGGTGGAAGTGCTCAAGCTCAACCAGGCGCGGGTGCGCTACGAAGAGCGCTGTGGCCAGATCGATCGGGATCTGGGCGAGATCGCCCACGGCGAACAGGCCGAGCAGGACCGCCTGATGCGCTCGGAAACCGAGCTGGAGCGTAGCCGCGAACTGGCCGACCTGCAGCGTGGCAGACTGGACGCTGCTGAGGCGGTACGTCGCGAACGGGAAAGCGCGCTGCGCGAGACGCGTGCCCTCGAGCAGGCGCTGGCCCGGGAGCTGCAGGAATCCCGTCATTCCGAACGGGAATGTTCCAGCAAGCTCGAGGACATCGCCCGCAACCGGGCGCTGGCCACCGAGCAACTGGAACGCATCGCCGAAGAGCTTACCGAGCGCCGGGAGTCCCTGCTGGAGATTGATGAGGTGTCGGTGGCGGCCGCATTGCAGGAGTCGGTCGCGTTGCGTAGCACACGGGAAGCGGCCCTGGCCGGTGCCCGCAACACGCTGGAAGCGGTCAATGGGCAGTTGCGCGGCCTTGAGGAAGAGCGTCAGCGCACCGAACACGCTGCTGCGCCCCAGCGGGAGCGGGTGGCCGATTTGCGCCTGCGCGTGCAGGCCGCCGAGATGGCCGAAGGCCAGCACATGGCCCGACTGGAAGAGGCCGAAGCCGATGAAATCGCCCTCGCCCCGCTGCTGACCGCAGATCTGAAGGAAGGCTCGCTGCAACGGGAAGTGGGCCGCCTCGGGCGGGAAATCGCCGATCTTGGTCCGGTCAACCTGGCCGCGCTGGACGAGTTGAGATCCGCCGCGGAGCGCAAGAATTACCTGGATATGCAGACCGACGACCTGCTGGGCGCCATCGAAACCCTCGAAGATGCGATCCGCCGCATCGACAGGGAAACGCGTGAGCAGCTTCAGGAGACGTACAATACGGTTAACCGTCACTTCGGCAGTCTGTTCCCCATGTTGTTCGGAGGTGGCGAAGCGCGGCTGGTTCTGACCGGTGACGAGATTCTCGATGCGGGGATCTCCATCGTCGCCCAGCCGCCGGGCAAGAAGAACAGTTCCATCCAGCTGCTTTCGGGCGGTGAGAAGGCATTAACTGCGATTGCGCTGGTCTTTTCCATGTTCCAGCTCAATCCAGCACCTTTTTGCATGCTGGATGAGGTCGATGCGCCCCTCGACGACTCGAATACCGAGCGCTACTGCCAGATGGTCAAGCGCATGTCGTCACAGACCCAGTTTATATTCATCAGCCACAGCAAGATCACCATGGAGATCGCGCAGCAGCTGGTGGGGGTGACGATGCAGGAACAGGGGGCGTCGCGGGTAGTGGAAGTGGATATAGAGGAAGCGCTGCGCCTGGCCGAGTCGGTCGCAGCCTGATGCAGGAAACAAGGGAAATCGATGGCAATCAGTGAGTTACAAATGGGTTTGGTCGGTGCCGGCGGCATAGTTGTCGTCTGCATCTTTGCGTTCAACAAGTGGCAGGAGCGCAAGCAGCGCAAACAGGCCGAGTTGGCGGCTGGCGGTGGTGCCCAGGCGCCGGTGCTCAGCGAGATGCCGGCCGATCAGGGCACGAGGACGCGCATGGAGCCGGTCATCGGCGGCGAAGCCGCTGCGCGTGCCCAGCCCAGTGCCAAGACGCTCAGTGATGCCAGCGCCCGTCGCGTGCCTCCGCTGTTGCCCCCCGAGGTGGACGAGCGGGCCGACTGGGTCGTGCGCATCGAATCCATCGAGCCGGTGGTGGCCGGGCGCCTGTGGCAGGCCTCTGCTCAGCCGCTCGAGACGATCACCAAGCCGGTGCGCTGGTTTGGCTTCTCCGACTTGGACAACCGCTGGGAATCCATCGGTGCCAACAGCGGCAACAGCTATCACTGGGTATGTGCCGCGCTGCAACTGGTTGACCGCCGCGGGCCGGCCGGCGATGCCGACCTGAACCGTCTTGCCGATGGCCTGCAGCACATGTGTGACATGTTCATGGCGATTCCGTCCGTGCCGGCCAAGGGCGAAGCCCTGGTCCGGGCGGCCGAACTGGATCGCTTCTGCGCCGGGGTGGATATCCAGATCGGTGTGAACGTGGTGGCCCGCGAACACCTGTTTGTCGGTACCAAGCTGCGCGGTCTGGCCGAGGTCGCAGGTCTGGAGTTGTGGAGCGACGGTTGTTTTCATGCCCGCGACGAGCTTGGCAACAGTCTCTTCGTGCTCAGCAACCTGGAGCCGAACCTCTTTGTGGCCGAGGACATGCGCACGCTGACGACCCAGGGCGTGACCCTGATGCTCGACGTGCCGCGGGTGGCCGACGGCGTGCGTGTTTTCGAGCGCATGATGAGCCTTGCCCAGCAGCTTGCCGACGGCCTCAATGGCGCGGTGGTGGACGACAACCGTTCGCCCTTTGGCGAGAAGGCTGTTGGCCTGATTCGTGCCCAGATCGAGCAGTTCCAGGGCCAGATGGGCGAATACGGCATTGCTCCGGGCTCTGTGCTGGCCCGGCGCCTGTTCTCCTGACCCGGGTTCGCCATGACGGCAAGCCAGGAAGCCCGTGCCCGGGTGTCGGCTCTGCGGGCAGAGCTGGAGCGCCATGAGCACGCCTATTATGTGCTCGCTGCGCCGACTGTCCCGGACGCCGAGTACGACCGCCTTTTCTGCGAACTCCAGGGTCTGGAGGCGGCTCATCCCGAACTCCTGACATCCGATTCGCCCACCCAGCGGGTCGGTGGTCAGCCTTCCCCCGAGCTGGCGTCGGTGCATCACGCGGTGCCGATGCTGTCCATCCGTACCGAAACCGATACCACCGAGCAGGGCGCTGTCACCTTCGACGCCCGCGTTCGCCGGGCCCTGGGGCTCGACGACAGTGCGCCGCCGGTAGCCTACGCCGCCGAGCTCAAGTTCGACGGGTTGGCGATCAGCTTGCGCTACGAGCACGGTGTACTCGTCCTTGCCGCCACGCGCGGCGACGGCAGTACTGGTGAGGATGTGACCCGCAATGTGCGCACGCTGCGCCAGATACCGCTTCGCTTGCACGGCGAGGCGCCGCCGGTGCTTGAAGTACGTGGTGAAATCTACATGCGGCGGGACGATTTCGAGCGCATGAATCTGGCCCAGGAAGCCGCCGGGCAGAAAATTTTCGTCAATCCCCGCAATGCGGCAGCCGGCAGCCTGCGCCAGCTGGATCCGTCCATCACGGCCCAGCGACCCTTATCCTTCTTTGCCTACGGTTTGGGCGAAGTACAGGGCTGGACGCTGCCGGACACCCACAGTGGCGTGCTCGATGCACTGGCGCAGTTCGGCTTGCCGGTCTGCGAGCATCGGGCTTGTGCCTTGGGGCCGGAGGCGCTGGCCCGCTTTCACGCCGAGATGGCCGTTCTGCGCGAAAAGCTGCCTTTTGATATCGACGGCGTGGTCTACAAGGTGGATCGCCTGGCCCAGCAACTGGAGCTTGGCTTCGTGTCCCGCGAGCCCCGTTGGGCGGTGGCCCACAAGTATCCGGCCCAGGAGGTCGCAACCCGCTTGCTCGGCATCGACGTGCAAGTGGGGCGAACCGGGGCATTGACGCCGGTGGCACGCCTTGAACCGGTCTTCGTTGGTGGTGTGACGGTGACCAATGCCACACTGCATAACCAGGGCGAAATCGACCGCAAGGACGTGCGTATCGGCGACTGGGTGATCGTACGGCGTGCCGGAGACGTGATTCCCGAGGTGGTCGGGCCGATTCTTGAACGGCGGGAAGGTGAGCCGGAGCGGTTCGATCTGCTCAAGTCCTGGCCGACCTGCCCGGAGTGTGGTTCCCATGTGGTGCGCGGTGAGGACGAAGCGGTGGCCCGGTGTACTGGCGGACTGTTCTGTCCGGCCCAGTGCAAGCAGGCTCTGCGGCACTTTGCCGGGCGTCGGGCGGTGGATATCGACGGGCTTGGCGAGCAGATTGTCAATCAGTTGGTGAGTGCCGGTGTCGTCAAAACGCCTGCCGACCTGTACGACAGCACGCGCCTGAATGCCGAGGTGCTGGCCGGGCTGGAACGGATGGGCGAGAAGTCGGCGACCAATCTGCTGGCAGCCATCGACAAGAGCCGTGACACGACGCTGGCCCGTTTCATTTTTGCGCTGGGCATCCGCAATGTGGGTGAAACCACGGCCAAGGATCTGGCGCGCTACTTTGGTGGGCTCGACGCGTTGCTGGCGGCAGATGAGGCGACTTTGCTGCAAGTGCCGGATGTGGGCCCGGTGGTGGCACGCTGCATCGTTGAATTCCTTGCCGAGTCACACAACCGTGAAGTGATCTCAGTCCTGCAAAAAGCCATGCGCTGGCCGGAAACGGCTCCGGCGGCGCGTCCGGAAGCGGGGGCACTGGCCGCCAGGACTTTCGTGCTGACCGGCACCCTGCCGACGCTGCGGCGTGACGAGGCGGCGGCGATGATCGAGGCGGCGGGTGGCAAGGTCACCGGTTCGGTGTCGAAGAAAACCGATTACGTAGTGGCCGGCGCCGATGCTGGCAGTAAGCTGGACAAGGCGCAACAGTTGGGTGTCATGATCCTTGATGAAGAAGGCTTGCGCATCCTGCTAAAGTCGGCCGAGCCGGGTGAGTCCGGCGGGCAGAGTCAATTATTCGGGGAGTGATGATGAAGAAGGTGACGAAGGCAGTCTTTCCTGTTGCGGGTCTGGGCAGCCGCTTCCTGCCGGCTACCAAGGCCAGTCCCAAGGAGATGATGCCGATCGTGGACAGGCCGCTGATCCAGTACGCCGTGGAGGAGGCGGTGGCTGCCGGTGTAACCGATCTGGTGTTTATTACCGGCCGCTCCAAGCGCGCCATTGAGGATCACTTCGACAAGGCCTACGAACTCGAAACGGAACTCGAGATGCGCGGCAAGACCGAGTTGCTCAAGATCGTCCGCGACACCGTTCCGTCCCACGTGAACTGCATCTACATTCGCCAGGCGGAAGCGCTCGGGCTTGGGCATGCGGTGCTGTGTGCGGCGCCGGTGGTGGGCAACGAGCCGTTTGCGGTGCTGCTTGCCGATGACCTGCTCGATTCGCTGGGCGACGTGCCGGTGATGAAGCAAATGACGGACGTGTACAACTATCACCGCTGTTCGGTGCTCGGGGTCATGAACGTGACACGGGAGCAGACCAGGCAGTACGGGATCGTCAGTACCGAGCGGGATACCGGTGAAGTCCAGCGGGTCACCGGCATCGTCGAGAAGCCAAAGCCCGAGGAGGCGCCGTCCACTCAGGCGGTGATCGGCCGCTACATCCTGACCGGGCGGATCTTCGACCATTTGCGCAACCTCAAGCCGGGTGCGGGCGGCGAGCTGCAATTGACCGATGCGATTGCCTCCCTGCTGCAGGAAGAGGCCGTGCTCGCCTATCAGTTCAAGGGCGTGCGCTATGACTGCGGCTCCAAGCTGGGTTATCTGCAGGCAACGGTCGAGCTGGGCCTGAAGCATCCCGAGGTGGGGGCGGAGTTTGCCGCCTTTCTCGCGGCCCGGGGCTGAGTCCGCGGATCCGGCATTTTCGCTGGACGAAAAAAAGCGCGGCTTGCGGGCCGCGCTTTTTTATTGCTGCCGGGGTTGGTCCCCGGCCACATTCTGCGACTGCTTAGCCTTCGGCACGGGACGCGCGCTTGCGGTCCTGTTCCTTCAGGTGACGCTTGCGCAGACGGATGCTCTTCGGGGTGATTTCCACGATTTCGTCATCGGCGATGAATTCGATGGCGGATTCGAGGGTCAGGGAGATCGGCGGAACCAGGCGCACGGCTTCGTCGGTGCCGGAGGAGCGCACGTTGGTCAGCTGCTTGCCCTTGATCGGGTTCACCACGAGATCGTTGTCACGGGTGTGGATGCCGATGATCATGCCTTCGTACAGCGCATCGCCCGGGCTCACGAACATGCGGCCGCGATCCTGCAGCTTCCACAGGGCGTAAGCCACGGCTTCGCCGTCGTCCTGAGAGATCAGCACGCCGTTGCGACGCTCGCTCATGGCAGCAGCCATCGGACCGTAGTCGTCGAACACGTGGCTGGCAAGGCCGGTGCCGCGGGTAAGGGTCAGGAATTCACCCTGGAAGCCGATCAGGCCACGGGCCGGAATACGGTATTCGAGACGCACGCGACCCTTGCCGTCCGGCTGCATGTCCTGCAGTTCGCCACGACGACGGCCGAGTTCTTCCATGACGCCGCCCTGATGGCCTTCTTCCACGTCGATGGTGAGCATTTCGTACGGCTCGCTCTTCACGCCGTCGATTTCCTTGAACACAACGCGCGGACGGCCAACAGCCAGCTCGTAGCCTTCACGACGCATGTTTTCGAGGAGGATGGTCAAGTGCAGTTCGCCACGGCCGGAGACCTGGAAGACGTCGGAGTCGCCGGTGTAATCCACACGCAGGGCCACGTTCTTCAGGAGTTCCTTTTCAAGACGCTCGCGGATCTGGCGGCTGGTGACGAACTTGCCTTCGCGGCCGGCCAGCGGGGAGCCGTTCACCATGAAGTTCATGGTCAGGGTCGGTTCATCGACGGCGATCGGGGTCAGCGCTTCGAGGTGGTCCGGGTCGCACAGGGTAACGCCGATGTTCACCTGGTCGATACCGGAGACCAGCACGATGTCGCCGGCTTCGGCGTAATCGGCGGAGCTGCGCTCGAGGCCCTTGAAGGTCAGGATCTGGCCGATGCGGGCCTTGCCGCGGTTTTCGTCGCCGTACATCACAACGACTTCCTGGTTCGGCTTGATGCTGCCGCGCTTGATGCGGCCGATGCCGAGCTGGCCGATGTAGGTGGAGTAGTCCAGCGAGCAGACCTGCAGCACCAGCGGGCCTTCGACGTCCACGTCGGGCTGCGGCGTGTGCTCGATGATGGCGTCGTACAGCGGGGTCATGTCGGTGCCTTGCTTGTCGGCGTCGAGCATGGCGTAGCCGTTCAGGGCCGAGGCGTAAACGACCGGGAAGTCGAGCTGCTCTTCGGTGGCGCCGAGCTTGTCGAACAGGTCGAAGGTGTGGTTGATCACCCAGTCAGGACGAGCGCCCGGACGGTCGATCTTGTTGATCACGACGATGGGCTTGAGGCCGAGGGCCAAGGCCTTGCGGGTCACGAAGCGGGTCTGGGGCATCGGGCCTTCGACCGCATCGACCAGCAGCAGCACGCCGTCAACCATCGACAGCACGCGCTCGACTTCACCGCCGAAGTCGGCGTGTCCCGGGGTGTCGATGATGTTGATGTGGGTGTCGCCGTACTGGACTGCACAGTTCTTGGCGAGAATGGTGATGCCACGCTCTTTTTCGAGATCGTTGCTGTCCATCACCCGTTCGCTGACCTGCTGGTTCTCACGGAAGGTGCCGGACTGGCGCAGGAGCTGGTCGACGAGGGTGGTTTTGCCGTGGTCAACGTGGGCGATGATGGCAATGTTTCGAATGGAACGGGACATGTATGGGGATACCGGAAGTGCTTGAAAAGGCGAAATTTTAGCACGTCTTGGCGCGTTGCAGCATCACGGAAGTGCACTGGGCTGCGTGCTAAGATGCGCGCCCCATACGCTTTTTTCGAGGAGTAGCCCAGCATGCTGGCAATTATTGGCGGCAGTGGCCTGACTCAACTGGCCAGCCTGGACCTGATCCGGCGCGAGGTTGTACGCACGCCCTATGGCGAACCTTCGGGCGCGCTGACCTTCGGGCGGCTGTGTTCGCAACCGGTGGTTTTTCTGGCTCGTCACGGCTACGGCCACACGATTCCACCGCACCGGGTGAATTACCAGGCCAACCTGTGGGCCCTCCAGCAGGCCCAGGTGGATGCGATTATTTCGGTGGCGTCGGTGGGCGGGATTCGCGCCGACCTGTGCCCGGGCACCTTGATCGTTCCGGACCAGATCATCGACTACACCTGGGGGCGCAAGAGCACCTTCCATGAAAATTCCGATGAGCCGGTGGTGCACATTGATTTTACCGAGCCCTACGACGAGGCGATCCGTCAGCGCATCCTGAAGGCGGGCCTGAAGGCCGGCGAGACGATCATCGACGGGGCCGTGTATGCGGCAACCCAGGGCCCGCGCCTGGAAACAGCGGCCGAGATAAACCGCCTGGAGCGCGACGGCGCCGACGTGGTTGGCATGACCGGCATGCCCGAGGCGGCTTTGGCCCGGGAGTTGGGTATTCCGTACGCAGCCATCAACGTGGTAGCCAACTTTGCTGCGGGCCGGGCGTCCAGTGCTTCCGGCATCTGCTTCGACAGCATTGATGCCGTCTTGCGCGATGCCATGGGGCGGGTCCGTGGCGTGCTTGATCACATCTGCGAATCATGATTCGCGACGTCCTTCGCATGGGCGATCCGCGCTTGATGAGAAAGGCGCAGCTGGTCGACGATTTCGGTACCCCGGCGCTGGCTGCGCTGATCGAGGACATGCGCGACACGATGCGTGAGTTGAGCGGTGCCGGTCTGGCAGCACCGCAGATCGGTGTCGATCTGCGGGTGGTGATTTTTGGTGGCGGGCCGAGTCCGCGTTATCCGGATGCTTCCGCCGTGCCGGATACGGTGTTGATCAATCCGGTGCTGATGCCGGTGACGCACGAGGAAGAGGGGGGCTGGGAGGGGTGTCTGTCAGTTCCCGGTCTGCGTGGCTGGGTGCCGCGGTGGACGCATCTGCGTTACACCGGCTTCGATGCGGACGGTGAGCCGATTGATCGCATTGCCACAGGTTTTCATGCCCGGGTCGTTCAGCACGAATGCGATCACCTGGACGGCATCCTGTATCCGATGCGGGTGCGCGATTTTTCCCGCTTCGGCTACACCGAGGTGTTGTTTCCCGATGGTTCGGTGGCGGCCGACGACTGAACGTCGGCCGGGTTGGCTTACACCGTCAGCTTTTCCAGCAGGTCTGATTCGATCTTCAGCACCTGGGCGTCCTGGGACAGGCTCGGGCCGCTGATCAGGAAGGTATCCTCGACCCGTTCGCCGAGGGTGGCGATTTTGGCGGTATGCAGGTTGATACCGTATTCGACCAGCGTTTCGGCAACACCAAACAGCAGGCCGGGCCGATCGGCGGCTGTTACCGACATGATGTAGTGCAGGCCCCGCTCGTCCGGGCGGATGTTGACCTCTGGTGTGATCGGGAAGTGCCTGACTTCCCGCGATACGCGACCGCTGGCCGGCTGGTCTGTGGGGGCGTTGCTGTGCAGGCGCTCGGTGAGGTCGTGTTCGAGCAGGTTGATGAAGTCCCGGTAATGCACTTCCTGGCCCGGATCGAGCAGCACGAAACTGTCCAGCGCATAGCCGTGGCGGGTGGTGTGGATCTTGGCGTCGGCGATGGAGAAGCCCAGTCGGCTGAAGAAGCCGCACAGGCGTACGAAGAGATCCTTCTGGTCCTTCATGTAAACCATCACCTGCAGGCCTTCGCTCACCTGGCTGAGGCGTGCCTTGACGACCGGCTCCTCGGCGTTCACGCGGTAGTACAGCGTGCGGGCATGCCAGGCGATTTCTTCGGCGTCGTGACGCAGGAAGTAAACCGTGTCGAGCTGATCCCACAGGGCGTCTTCAGTGGCCGGTCGCAGGCCGTAGTAGCGCAGCAGATTGCGGGCATCGTCCTGGCGAATGGGAGTGCCGAGGGCCTGCTGGGGCGTTGCGCCGCGGAGGAGGCGCTGGGTAGCGAAAAACAGGTCTTCCAGCAGCTTGCCCTTCCAGCCATTCCAGACCTTCGGGCTGGTGCCGCGGATATCCGAGTGGGTCAGGATGTACAGGGCGGTGAGCTGGCGTTCGGTTTTGGCGACGGTGGCGAAACGGCGGATCACTTCGAGGTCGGAGAGATCCTGTTTTTGCGCCACGTTCGACATGGACAGATGATTTCCCACCAGCCATTCGACCAGGTCGGTGTCCGCTTCTTCAAGCCCGTGGGATTCGCAGAAGTCGCGGGCGTCCTTCATGCCGAGCCGGGAGTGGTCGCCGCCCCGGCCTTTGGCGATGTCATGGAAAAGGGCGGCAATGTAGATCAGCCACGGTTTTTCAAAGCCGGTGCACAGACGCGTGAGCAGCGGGTATTCGTGGGCGTGCTCGGCAACCATGAGGCGCCGCACGTTGCGCACGACCTGCAGGATGTGCTGGTCAACCGTGTAAACATGGAAGAGGTCATGCTGCATCTGGCCGACGATGCGTCGCCAGGCCGGCAGGTAGAAGCTCAGGATTCCGTACTGGTTCATCCGCCGCAGTTCATGCACGACGCCGCGCTTTTGCTGAAGAATACGCAGAAAAAGTGCCCGGTTGGCCGGGTTTTGGCGAAATTCGGCGTTGATCAGCTTGCGGCCGCGCCACAGGGCGCGCAGTGTGCGGGCGGTCATGCCCTTCAGCTCGGAGCGTTGCTCAAGCAGCAGGAAGCATTCGAGGAGCGCGCTCGGGTGGCGGTCGAAGACGCCTTCGTCACGCACGTCGAGCATTTCGCGTACGCACTGGAAGCGCTCGTTGATATTGATGGCTGCAGGATAGCGATTGGGGAAAAACTCGACGCCGAAATTCAGCAGCAGAATGGTGTTGAGCTGGGTGACCTTCTTGGCTGTGCGGTAATACTCCTGCATGAAAACTTCAGACGCCCGGCGGGCCTCGGTGGGGGCATAGCCGAACTTGCGGGCGAGTTTTTCCTGGTGGTCGAAGAGCACACGGTCTTCACGACGCCCGGTCATGTGATGCAGGCGGATGCGGACGTGCTGCAGAAAGCGCTCCAGTTCGCGCAGTTCGGTGGCTTCCTCGTCGGTAATCAGCTGGTGCTTGGCCAGATCGCGCCAGTGGGTGCCGAAGCCGGCGGCGCGGCTGATCCAGCCGATGACCTGCAAGTCGCGCAGGCCGCCGGGGCTTTCCTTGCAGTTGGGTTCGAGGGAGTAGGGGGTTTCGTTGTGACGGGTGTAGCGCTGTTCCTGCTCCAGTCGTTTCGCCTTGAAGAACTGGCCGGGGTTGATCTGGCTGCGCAGGCTCGTCACGACGTGTCCGAACAGCGGTGCGTTGCCGCACAGAAAGCGGGCCTCGAGCAGGTTGGTCATGACGGTCACGTCGAGGGCTGCCTCTTCCAGGCATTCCTCGGCGGTGCGCACGCTGTGTCCGATGTCGAGCCCAATGTCCCAGATCAGTCCGATCATCTGGGTCAGGCGCTCGCTGAGGTCTTCGTCCGGTTGGTCTGCAAGAAGAAAAAGCAGGTCCACGTCTGAGCAGGGAAACAGCTCTTCGCGACCATAGCCGCCGACGGCCACCAGGGCTGCCGAGGCGGGCAGGTCGAAATCCTTCCAGAGTTCGCGCAGTACGCCATCGACCAGGTGGGAGCGACCTTTCAGCAGCGGGTCCGTCAGGGGGCGGCTTTCGTAGGAGACCCGCAGGGCTTCTCCGCCGCTTTTCAGGCGGGTCTTGTAACGCGTGATCAGCTCACGGGCTGCATCAAGCGGGATGACGGGCGCGATATCGGACATTTTTCAGGCGCTCAGCTTTACGCTGACGGGCTCAGGGCAGAAGGTTGGCGACGATGTCCGGGCGGGGCGGGGCGCCAGCCGACAGGGTGAGAACTTCCACGCCGGTTTCCGTGACGAGAATCATGTGTTCCCACTGGGCCGACAGGCTGCGGTCGCGGGTAATGATGGTCCAGCCATCGGGAAGCTCGGAGATTGCAGCCTTGCCGGCGTTGATCATCGGCTCGATGGTGAAGATCATGCCGGGCTTGAGTTCGATGCCGGTGCCGGCCTTGCCGTAATGCAGAACCTGCGGATCTTCATGGAAGTTGGCGCCGATGCCGTGTCCGCAGAACTCGCGCACTACCGAGAATCCGTTGCCTTCGGCGTGCTTCTGGATGGCGTGACCGATGTCCCCCAGATGGGCGCCGGGCTTCACCTGGGCGATGCCGATCCACAGGCACTCGTAGGTCACCTGGCACAGGCGCTTGGCGAGGATGCTGCCGTCGCCGACGATGAACATCCGGCTGGTGTCCCCGTGGTAGCCGTCCTTGATGACTGTGATGTCCAGATTGACGATGTCGCCCTTTTTGAGCGCCTTGTCACTCGGCACGCCATGGCAAACCTGATGGTTGATCGAGGTGCAGATCGACTTGGGGTAGGGCTTGTAGCCCGGCGGTGCATAGTTCAGCGGTGCAGGAATGCAACCTTGGACCTCTACCATGTAGTCATGGCAAAGCTTGTCGAGCTCGGCGGTCGTGACGCCCGGCTTGACGAAGGGAGTGATGTAATCGAGAACCTCCGAGCCGAGACGGCCCGCGATACGCATTTTTTCGATTTCTTCCGGCGTCTTTATGGTTACGCTCATGGGGGCATGATCTTGTGGGGTTTTGAGCCCTTTAGGCTAGCGCAAGCCGCCTTTGCCGGCAATGCGGCCGATGTGCCGGCGCACAATGAGGCTGCTGGCCGGTCTTGAGGGAATAGTCCGGTTGCTGATATACTCGGCGGCTTGTCTGGCATGTGTCAGGCAAAATTCACACGTCCGGCCCATTGGGGTCCGGCGGATTTCCTTGGCGGAGATTCGAGGCGTAGCCAGGTTTTGCAAGGCAAAACCGGCAGGTCGGGCGGCGGTCAAACCTCAGTATCGGAGTCAACAAATGTCTGTCACCATGCGTCAAATGCTCGAAGCGGGCGTCCATTTCGGCCACCAAACCCGTTTCTGGAACCCGAAGATGGCGCCGTACATCTTTGGTCAGCGCAACAAGATTCACATCGTCAACCTCGAAAAGACCCTCGTCAAGTACAACGAGGCAATGGATTTCGTGCGCAAGCTGGCGGCCAATCGCGGTACCGTCATGTGTGTTGGCACCAAGCGTCAGGCTCGCGAAATCGTGGCTGAAGAAGCCCGTCGCGCCGGCATGCCTTACGTTGACGAGCGCTGGCTGGGCGGCATGCTCACCAACTTCAAGACCGTCAAGGTTTCGATCAAGCGTCTGAAGGACATGGAAGCCATGGTGGAAGATGGTTCCATCGAGCGCCTGTCCAAGAAAGAAGCCCTGATGGCTTCCCGCGAACTCGAAAAGCTGCAAAAGAGCCTCGGCGGCATCAAGGACCTCAACGGCCTGCCTGACGCCCTGTTCGTGATCGACGTCGGCTACCACAAGATTGCCATCACCGAAGCCAAGAAGCTGGGTATCCCGGTTATTGCCATCGTTGATACCAACCACACCCCCGAAGGCGTGGATTTCGTGATCCCGGGTAACGATGACTCCTCCCGTGCGATCCGTCTGTATGCTCGTGGCGTGGCTGATGCCGTGCTGGAAGGCAAGAACCAGGTTCTCCAGGACCTCGTCGCGGCCGGTTCCGACGAGTTTGTGGAAGTCGAAGACAGCGGCGAAGAGCAGCAAGCCTGAGCCCGACTGAATTCAATCCAATAGTTATCTAGGAGCAAGCATGGCGGAAATTACCGCAAGCATGGTCAAGGAACTGCGCGAGAAGACTGACGCGCCCATGATGGAATGCAAGAAGGCCCTGTCCGAAGCTGCTGGTGACATGGCCAAGGCAGAAGAAATTCTGCGCGTGAAGCTGGGCAACAAGGCCTCCAAGGCCGCGTCCCGCGTGACCGCCGAAGGCGTGGTTGGTGTCTACATCTCTGCCGACGCCAAGCTTGGCGCGATGGTGGAAGTGAATTGTGAGACCGACTTCGTTGCCAAGAACGACGACTTCCTGGCGCTGACCAAGAACATCGCCGAACTGGTTGCCACGAAAAACCCCGCCGATGTGGATGCCCTGTCCGCCCTGGAAGTGAATGGCCAGAGCGTTGAGGAAATCCGCAAAGCGCTGATCGGCAAGATCGGTGAAAACCTGAGCATCCGCCGCTTCGTGCGTCTGGAAGCCCAGGGCGCGGTGGCCAACTATATCCACGGTGGTTCGAAGATCGGCGTGCTGATCGACCTCGTTGGTGGTGAAGAAGCGCTGGCCAAGGATCTGGCCATGCACATTGCCGCTTCCAAGCCGAAGTCCCTCGACGCCTCCGGCGTGCCGACCGAGCTGCTGGACGTCGAGCGTCGCATCGCCATCGAAAAGGCACGCGAAGCCGGCAAGCCGGAAGCCATGCTCGAGAAGATCGCCGAAGGCACCGTCCAGAAGTTCCTGAAGGACGTAACGCTGCTGGATCAGGTCTTCGTGAAGGCCGAGGATGGCAAGCAGACCGTCAGCCAGTTGCTGAAGGCCAAGGGCGCATCGGTGGGCGGCTTCACGCTGTTCATCGTTGGTGAGGGCATCGAGAAAAAGGTGACCGACTTTGCCGCTGAAGTAGCCGCTCAGGCTGCTGCTGCCACCCAGAAGTAAGAAGGTCTCCTAACGATGAGTCAACCCGCCTACAAACGCATTCTCCTCAAGCTCTCAGGCGAAGCCCTGATGGGTGATGACGCCTACGGTATCAACCGCGAGGTGGTTGCCGGTATCGTCAATGATGTGGTCGAAGTGACCCGCATCGGTGTCGAAGTCGGGATTGTGATTGGCGGCGGGAATATCTTCCGTGGAATGGCGGGGGCTGCATCCGGTATGGATCGCGCCACCGCCGATTACATGGGGATGCTGGCCACCGTGATGAACGCCATTGCTCTTGCGGATGCGTTCCGTGCCGCAGGGGTCAATGCGCGCGTTCAGTCGGCCTTGCGGATCGACCAGGTGGTCGAGCCGTATATTCGTGGAAAGGCGATTCGCTACCTTGAAGAAGGTCGCGTCGTCATTTTTGGTGCCGGCACCGGCAATCCCTTCTTTACGACCGATACGGCCGCAGCCTTGCGGGGCTCCGAAATGGGTGCCGATATCGTGTTGAAGGCGACCAAGGTAGATGGTATTTATACTGCGGATCCCAAAAAGGATCCAACGGCGACCCGTTTTCAGCGGATCTCCTTTGATGAGGCGATCTCCCGAAATCTGGCGGTAATGGATGCGACTGCGTTCGCCCTGTGCCGCGATCAGCGTTTGCCGATCAACGTTTTCAGCCTGTTCAAGAGCGGCGCGCTGAAGCGTGTGGTGATGGGTGAAGACGAGGGTACGCTGGTTTATTGCTGAGGATGAAGCGATGATTCCGGAGCTCAAGAAGACTACCGAACACAAGATGCAGCGGTCCATCGAGTCCCTCAAGCTGGATCTCGCCAAAGTGCGTACCGGCCGGGCTCACGTGGGCATTCTGGATCACGTCATGGTTGAATACTATGGCAACCCCGTGCCGATCACCCAAGTGGCAAACGTCACCCTGATCGATGCGCGTACCATTGGCGTTCAGCCGTGGGAAAAGCCGATGGTTGGCAAGGTCGAGAAAGCGATTCGCGATTCCGATCTGGGTCTGAATCCTGCATCGCAGGGCGAAATCATTCGCGTGCCGATGCCGGTTCTGACAGAAGAGCGCCGCAAGGATCTCATCAAGGTCGTCAAGACCGAAGGTGAGGGCGCCAAGGTTGCCGTGCGCAATCTGCGTCGTGACGCCAATGGCTCCCTGAAGGATGCCCTCAAGGCCAAGACGATTTCCGAAGACGACGAACGGCGTGCTCAGGATGACATCCAGAAGCTGACCGACAAGGCGATTATCGAAATCGACAAGCTTCTCGCTCAGAAAGAACAAGAGCTGATGCAGATCTGACCACCCCGGTCGGTTTTTGCTTTCCCGGTTTCTTTCAGGCGGACACAATAATGGTGCGATTGCCGTTTCTCAGCTCTACTCGGAGTGTACCCGAGGCTGCTAAAGTCCCGCGGCATATCGCGATAATCATGGACGGCAACGGGCGTTGGGCGCGCAAGCGCCTGCTGCCGCGGGTTGCCGGTCATGCCAAGGGAGTCGACTCCCTCCGGGAGGTCATTCGAACCTGCCTGGATCGTGGTGTCGAATACCTGACCGTTTTCGCTTTCAGTTCCGAAAACTGGCGTCGGCCGAAGGATGAAGTGTCCTTCCTGATGCAGTTGTTTGTGAAGTCACTGAAGGCCGAGATCGAGCGGATTCACCGCAACAACATCCGTCTGCGGGTGGTTGGCGATCTTGAGCGTTTCGACAAGCCGCTCGTGGATCTCATTCGGGATGCCGAGGCGCAAACCGCAGGCAACACTGCGATGAACCTGACGATCTGCGCCAATTATGGCGGTCGCTGGGACATCATGCAGGCCATCGGCAAGATGATGACGGCGGCGCCGGGGGTTCCCGGTGCTTTTGCCGAAGAAGATCTGGTTCCCCACCTGGCGCTGAGCTTCAGCCCTGAGCCGGATCTCTTCATCCGCACGGGCGGTGAGCAGCGCATCAGTAATTTCCTGCTCTGGCAACTCGCCTATTCGGAGCTTTACTTCACCGACAAGCTTTGGCCGGAGTTTGGCGAGGCTGCGCTGGATGAAGCCATTTCCTCTTATCAGCAGCGTGAGCGCCGCTTTGGGCGGACGAGCGAACAACTCGTCTCCGACAAGTCCGACCCTTCCGATCATGCTTAAGGCGCGGGTCATTACCGCGCTGGTCCTTCTTGTCGGTTTGCTGGCGGCGCTCTTTTTGTTGCCAGCCCTCGCCTGGCTGGGGTTCGCTTCCATCATTTGTGGCATCGCGGCCGGCGAGTGGGCTGCGATGGTCGGCTTTTCGGCGACCAAACGCCGGATTTACGCTTTCCTTCTTGGCGCCCTTTGCATGGCTGGCGGCATGGTTGCCGGACTGCATCGGGAGGCGACTGTGGCCCCCTTTGGACTGGCCCCGGTTTATGCCGTCAGTGCCTTGTTCTGGCTGGCCTGCGTGCCGTTTTGGTTGCGGGCGAAATGGCAACTGCCGGGTGCCGGAGCTGCTGCACTGGTCGGTCTGGTCCTGCTGCTGCCGCCGAGTCTGGCCATCGCCCACTTGAGGCTGCTGAGTCCCTGGTTGTTGCTGGGCGTCATGGCTGCGGTCTGGATTGCAGATATTTCGGCTTATTTCACTGGCCGGGCTTTCGGGCGTCGCAAGCTGGCTCCCTCGATCAGTCCCGGCAAGAGCTGGGAGGGGGCGTATGGCGCAGCGCTCGGGGTGGTTATTTACGGTCTTGTCTGCCTTCCCTATCTGGGGCATTTCACGGCCGCCATCGGCGGACTTCCTGTCATTATTCCTGCCTTGCTGGGTTTCACCGCTGTCAGCATTGTTGGTGATCTGTTTGAATCCCTGGTGAAACGGCAGGCGGGGGTCAAGGATAGCGGCACCTTGCTTCCGGGCCACGGTGGTGTCCTCGATCGTATCGACAGCCTGACGTCGACCCTGCCGATGGCTGGATTGCTTGTTCTCTGGATAGCCCGATAAGTCATGACCCAAGGCAAGAAACTCATAACGGTATTGGGCGCGACCGGCTCCATTGGCGTGAGCACCCTGGATGTGGTTGGACGGCATCCGGAGCGCTACGGGGTTTTTGCGCTGACAGCCCATCGGCAAGTGGACAAACTGTTCGCACAATGTCGGCACCATCGGCCTGCTTATGCCGTGCTCGACCTGCCTGAGGACGCAGCGCGTCTGCAAGGCCTGCTCGACGAAGCGGGATGTTGCACCGAAGTGCTGTCCGGTAGTGCAGCGCTGGCCGCCGTTGCTTCGGCACCGGAAGTCGACATGGTGATGGCGGCAATTGTTGGTGCTGCCGGCCTGGTGCCGGCGCTTGCGGCCGCCAAGGCCGGAAAGCGTATTTTGCTGGCAAACAAGGAAGCCCTGGTGATGTCCGGGGCCTTGTTCGTGCAGGAGGTGGTGGCCAATGGTGCGACGCTTCTGCCCATCGACAGCGAACACAACGCGATTTTCCAGGCCTTGCCGGCTGATTTTCGACGTGGCGATGAAGGTTATGGTGTTACCCGGATTCTCCTGACCGCATCGGGGGGGCCATTCCGTCGCAAACCCCTCGAAGAACTCTCCGCAGTGACGCCGGAAATGGCCTGTGCCCATCCGAACTGGGTCATGGGTCGGAAGATTTCCGTGGATTCGGCAACGATGATGAACAAGGGGCTGGAGGTGATCGAAGCCCACTGGCTGTTTGGCGTGCCGGCCGAGCGGATCGAGGTGGTCATTCATCCTCAAAGCGTCATTCATTCCATGGTCGCCTACGTGGATGGCTCGGTGATTGCGCAGTTGGGCAACCCTGACATGCGAACGCCGATAGCACATGCAATGGCGTATCCCGAGCGGGTGGATTCGGGCGTGCAGCCACTCGATCTGTTTGCGATCGGGCAGCTCGACTTCGAGCGGCCGGATTTTCAGCGCTTCCCGTGCCTGGCCCATGCCTACCGGGCTTTGGAGGCCGGTGGGATTGCACCTGCTGTGTTGAATGCGGCCAACGAAGTGGCGGTTGCCAGCTTCCTGGACGGCAAGCTCGGCTTTGACCGCATTGCCGGGGTGATTGCCGCGACGCTCGACGCTGTCGAGTCGCAGGCTGCAAACTCCCTCGAGATTGTGCTCGAGGCGGACCAGCGTGCCCGCCGCCTGGCGAGTGGTTTTGTCATGCAGTCCCTGAACTGATGGGGCTGAGCTTGCTGGATTACATCCTGCCTTTCCTGCTGGCCCTCGGCATTCTGATCGTGGTGCACGAGTTCGGCCATTACCTGGTTGCGCGTCTTTGCGGCGTCAAGGTTTTACGGTTTTCGGTGGGGTTCGGGAAGACCCTGTTCGTGCGCCGTATCGGGCCGGATCAGACGGAATGGGCTTTGGCGGTCTTTCCTCTTGGCGGTTACGTCAAAATGCTCGACGAGCGCGAAGCGCCGGTCGATGTGAAGGAGCAGCACCGGGCCTTTAATCGGCAGAGCGTGTGGCGGCGGATTGCCATCGTTGCGGCCGGGCCTTTGGCCAACTTTCTGCTTGCGATTGTTTTGTACTGGGGTCTTTACACCGGCGGCGTCGAAGAGCTGCGGCCCCGCATTGGCGCCCCGGAGGCGGCCAGTCAGGCGGAGCAGGCCGGTTTCAAGGATGGCGAACTGATTCGTTCGGTGGACGGCCGGGCGGTGGAAACCTGGCAGGAGTTTCGCTGGCAACTGATCAATGAGGCGTTCGAGCGCCGGAGCATTACCGTCGAGACGATCAACGACAGCAAGGAAATCGCATTTCGCAAGCTTGATCTGGCCGGAACAGTGGTCGATCAGGGGGAGCGCGATATCGCCAGTCAGCTGGGTTTGCGCCTGCATCGTCCTAACCTGCCGGCAGTTCTCGGCAATTTGAGTGCGGATGGTCCGGCGCAGGCTGCGGGTTTGCGTTCTGGCGATCAAGTGCTGCGTATCGGTGACAAGGCGATTTCCGGCTGGAGCGAGCTTGTGCAGGCGGTCCGCGAGGGGGCGGGGCAGACGCTTGAGATCGAGGTGCTTCGCGATGGTGCGTCCAGGATTTTCAGTGTGGTGCCGACAGTGGTTGAGGAGAGTGGCCGGAAGATCGGTCGTATCGGCGTCGGTGTGGCTGATGCCGAAGGACGGCGCGAACGGATGTTTGTCACGGTGCGCTACGGTGTGCTTGACTCCCTGAGCAAGGGCGTTCGCCAGACCTGGGATACGTCAGCCATGAGCCTTTCGGTGATGGGGCGAATGATTGTCGGTGAAGTTTCAGTCAAGAATCTCAGTGGCCCGGTTACCATCGCCGACTTTGCCGGGCAGTCGGCAAAGATGGGTTTTTCCCATTACATCAAGTTCCTGGCGCTCATCAGCATCAGTCTTGGCGTCCTGAATCTGCTGCCCGTCCCTGTGCTCGATGGCGGACACTTGTTGTATTATGTAATCGAGATCATCAAGGGCGGCCCTGTCTCCGAGCGGGTTATGGAGATCGGCCAGCAGATTGGAATGGCTCTGCTGGCGGCGCTTATGGCTTTTGCCTTCTACAACGACATCAACCGCCTTGTTGCTAGCTGAAATCGGATGAAATCCAAGCTCCTCCCCGGGGTGATCGCTGCGCTTTTCGTGGCTTCGCCCGCTCTGGCCTTCGAGCCATTCGTTGTCAAAGATATTCGTGTTGAAGGAATCCAGCGCACTGAGGCCGGGACGGTATTCAGTTACCTTCCGGTAAAGGTTGGCGAGCAGTTTTCCGAAGACAAGGCATCCCAGGCGATCAAGACCCTCTTTGCGACCGGCTTCTTCAAGGACGTGCGTATCGAGGTCGACAAGGAGGTGATCGTCGTCGTTCTGGACGAACGCCCGGCCATTTCCCAGGTTGATTTCGTCGGCATCAAGGAGTTCGACAAGGAGGCGCTCAAGAAAGGCCTCAAGGAAGTCGGACTCGCCGAATCGCGGATTTTCGATCGTGCCGTGCTCGAGCGCGCCGAGCAGGAACTCAAGCGTCAGTATCTCTCCAAGGGACTTTACGGCGTCCAGATCACCACCACGGTTACGCCACTTGAGCGTAATCGGGTCGGCGTGAACTTCAATGTGGTTGAAGGCGAAGCGGCCAAGATTCGGCAGATCAGTGTCATCGGCAATCAGGTTTTCAAGGAAAAGGAACTCCTCGACCTGTTTTCCCTGACCACGCCGGGTTTGATGACCTGGTATTCGAAGAGCGACCAGTATTCGAAGCCGAAACTGTCGGCGGATATAGAAGCCCTGCGGTCCTTCTATCTGAACCGGGGTTATCTGGATTTCAGTATCGATTCGACCCAGGTTTCGATCACGCCTGACAAAAAAGACATCTACATCACCCTCAGCATCACCGAGGGTGAAAAGTACACCGTTTCCGACGTCAAACTGGCCGGTACCATGGTGGTGCCCGAGCAAGAACTCCAGAAGCTCGTCAAGCTCAAGGCCGGCGATACCTTCGTGCGGGACAGCGTGACGGCGACGACCAAGGCGATCAGCGATCGCCTTGGCAACGCAGGCTATGCGTTTGCCAACGTGAATGCGGCGCCCGAGGTCGACAAGGTCAAGCGCGAGGTGGCGTTTACCTTCTTTGTCGATCCGGGCCGTCGCGTCTATGTTCGCAAGATCAATTTTGCCGGCAATGCCCGTACCCGTGACGAAGTGCTGCGCCGCGAACTGCGTCAGATGGAAGGTGCCTGGTACGACGGGGAAGCCCTCAATCGTTCGAAGGTTCGTCTGGATCGCCTCGGCTATTTCGATGAAGTGACCATCGAAACGCCGGCGGTGGCCGGCTCGACCGACCAGGTCGACGCGAACTTCACCGTGAAGGAACGCGCAACGGGCAACCTGATGCTGGGCGCAGGTTTCTCCAGTTCCGAAAAGGTCATTCTGTCGGCGTCGATTTCCCAGCAGAACCTCTTCGGTACCGGCAATGCAATGACCTTGCAGGTGAACACCGGCAAGATCAACAAGACCATTGCACTGTCCTTCACCAATCCGTACTGGACGATCGACGGCGTCAGCGTCGGCTGGGACATCTATCAGCGTAACGTCGATCCTACCTCGCTCTCGGTTGCGACCTACAAGAGTTCGTCGATCGGTGCGGGCGTACGCTTCGGTTATCCCATTGCCGAAGACGACCGGATCAACTTCGGTCTTGCCGTCGATCAGACAAGCATCAAGGTTTACGACTCCAGTCCCGCACCTTACGTAAACTTCGTGAACACCTTCGGTGATAGCGCGAAGAGCTTGCTGGCGACAATCGGCTGGGCGCGTGACCGCCGTGACAGCTTTGTGTACCCGACTTCAGGCGTCTTTCAGCGGGCGTCGATGGAAATCGCCACCCCCGTGCTGGACATGCGCTATGTTCGCGGCAACTACCAGCACCAGTACTGGATTCCGTTCGGCGGCGGGTATTCGCTGATGCTGAACGGCGATGTCGGCTTTGCCCAAGGTTATGACGGCAAGGAATTGCCGTTCTACAAGAACTTCTATGCGGGTGGTATCGGTTCTGTACGAGGCTATCAGCAAAGCACGCTTGGCCCCCGTTACACGGACAGCCTTGGTTATGTGCGCTCCCTGGGCGGCAACCGGCGCCTGATCGGTAACGCGGAGTACTATTTCCCGATGCCGGGCTCGGGAAAGGACAAGTCCATGCGTCTTTCCCTGTTTGCCGATGCCGGCTATGTCTGGGGCGCGGATGACAGGATTCAGGCGTCGGATTTGCGTTACAGTACCGGGCTGGCGTTTTCCTGGAGTTCCCCGGTTGGGCCGCTCAAATTCAGTCTTGGTCAGGCTCTCAAGAAAGTTGAGGGCGACAAGACGCAGAAATTCCAGTTCCAGTTGGGTACGGTTTTCTGATTGCAGCCGCATGGCATGAAGATGGAGGTTTGAGTGAAAGGTATTGGTCTATCCACGCTGGCAGCGCTGCTGCTTGCCGCGTTTGCGCAAACGGCTGCTGCCGAGGTCAAGGTGGGCTTCGTCAATTCGGACCGGGTCATGAAGGAAGCGACCCCTGCGAAAAAAGCCCAGCAAAAGCTTGAAAAAGAATTCGAGAAGCGCGATCTGGATCTCCAGCGTGTCGCCAAGCAATTGCAGGGCATGCAGGAGTCCCTCGAGAAGAACGGCATGACGATGGGCGAGGGCGAACGCCGCAACAAGGAGCGTGAGTTCAACGAGCTCAACCGGGATTTGCAACGCAAGCAGCGCGAGTTTCGGGAAGACCTGAATCAGCGCCGCAACGAAGAACTTGCTGGCGTTCTGGATCGGGCCAACAAGACAATCAAGCAGATCGCCGAAGCCGAGAAGTACGACATCATTTTCCAGGAAGCGGTTTACGCGAGCCCGCGCATCGACATCACCGACAAGGTGATCAAGGCGCTGACCGAAGAAAAGTAAGCGGTCTCGCAGATGGAAATATCCCTTGGCGAGCTCGTAGGCAGGCTCGGCGGCGAACTGGTCGGAGATCCGGCCGTTTCGATCAAGCAGATTGCCACGCTGGACAAGGCCGGGGAGGGCGATCTTGCTTTCCTCGCCAACCCCAGGTACCGCGCTGCGCTCGAGTCGAGCCAGGCGTCTGCCTTTATTTTGTCTCCCAAGGCGGCAGGGCTGACGGATCGGCCGCGGATCCTCGCAGCGGATCCTTACCTCTATTTCGCCCGGGCGGCCCAGTGGTTCAATCCGCCAAAGCGTCCGGCCATCGGGATCCACCCGAGTGCGGTCGTTGCTTCTCCCCTGCCGGCTTCCGTGTCGGTCGGGCCGAATGCGGTGATCGGCGAAAATTGTGATATCGGCGAAAACTGCGTGATCGGGCCGGGCTGTCTGATCGGCGATGGCGTGCAGATTGGCGCAGATTCCTGGCTCCACGCCGGTGTAAAGATTTATGCCGCTTGTGTCATCGGCGCGCGTGCCATTGTCCATTCCGGTGCCGTGATTGGTTCCGATGGCTTTGGCTTTGCACGGGACGGCGACAAGCACTGGGTCAAGATTCCCCAGATTGGCCGTGTCGTCATCGGTGACGACGTGGAGATCGGTGCGAATACCACTATTGATCGGGGCGCGCTGGACGATACGCTGATCGGTAATGGCGTGAAGCTGGACAACCTGATCCAGATCGCCCACAACGTGCAGGTTGGTGACGACACCATCATGGCCGGGCATTCGGGCATTGCCGGCAGCAGTCATGTCGGCAGGCGGGTGATGGTTGGCGGTCAGGCCGGCATTGCCGGGCACCTTGTGGTTGGAGACGACATCGTCGTCTCGGCTGGCACCATTGTTACCAAGTCCCTGGACAAGCCCGGTGTCTATACGGCCATGTTGCCGCAGATGCCCCACGCCGACTGGGTCAGAAATTTTGCTCACCTGCGTCGCCTCGATGCGATGGCAGATCGGCTGCGCGAGCTCGAGAAGAAGCTCGCCGACAAGAAAGAGAAATCATGAGCATCATCGACATCAACGAAATCAAGAAGTACATCCCCCATCGTTATCCCTTCCTGCTGGTCGATCGCATCATCGAGCTGGAACTGGGCAAGCGCGTGGTGGGACTCAAGAATGTCACGGTCAACGAGCCTTTCTTCCCCGGTCATTTTCCGCATAACCCGGTGATGCCGGGTGTGCTGATCATCGAGGCGCTGGCCCAGGCTGCTGCCGTGCTGGCCTTCAAGACCGAAGGCACGGTGCCTGATCCTGATGCGATGGTCTATTTTGCTTCGGTGGACAACGTGCGCTTCAAGCGTCCGGTTGTACCGGGCGATCAGTTGCTGCTGGAGTGCGAGATCGTTCGCACCATCCGCAATATCTGGAAGTTCAAGGGGGTTGCCCGCGTTGGCGGAGAGGTGGCGACCGAAGCTGAATTCATGTGTGCGATCAAACGATGAGCGCGATTCACCCGACTGCAATTGTGCATCCGGGGGCACGTCTTGCTGAAGACGTGCAGGTCGGCGCCTATTCGATCATCGGCGAGCACGTGGAAATCGGCGCCGGCACGACAGTGGGCCCGCACGTGGTTATCGAGGGGCACACCCGAATCGGCCGCAATAACCGGATCTACCAGTTCTGCTCGATCGGCTCCGACCCCCAGGATAAAAAGTACGCCAACGAGCCGACCCGGCTTGAAATCGGCGACGGCAACACCATCCGCGAATTCTGCAGCTTCAGTACCGGCACGGTGCAGGATGGTGGCCTGACCCGTGTCGGCAACGACAACTGGATCATGGCCTATGTGCACGTCGCCCATGATTGCCATGTCGGCAACAACACGATTTTCGCCAACAACGCGACCCTTGCCGGTCACGTGAGTGTCGGCGACTGGGCGATTCTCGGCGGCTTTACCGGTGTGCATCAGTTCGTGCGCGTTGGTGCCCACAGCTTCTGTGGTGTTGGCACCGTGCTGCTGCAGGACTTGCCGCCCTTCGTGACCGTTTCCGGCAATCCTTCGGCCCCGCATGGCATCAACAGTGAAGGCCTGAAGCGCCGCGGCTTTACCAGCGAAGGCATCATGGCGATCAAGCGCGCCTACAAAACGCTCTATCGCAACGGCCTGACGCTCGACGAAGCCCGCAAGCAGATTGCCCAGGCGGCACTCGAGCAGCCGGAACTGCAACAGTTTTCCGATTTCATCGCCGAGTCCGGGCGTGGCATCGTTCGCTAGTCCATGGGTTTGCGCATCGCCATGGTGGCGGGCGAGGCGTCCAGCGACCTCCTCGCCAGTCACCTGATCCGGGCGCTCAAGCGCCATCTGCCGGATGCCGAATTCTTCGGCATCGGCGGTCCCAAGATGCAGGCGGCCGGTTTCAACAGCCTGTGGCCAGCCGAGAAGCTCTCGGTACATGGCTATGTGGACGCCCTCAAAAATTACCGTGAGCTGTCCGCCATCCGGCGCAGCCTGCTCGACCGTCTGCTCAAGGATCCGCCTGCCGCCTTCATTGGCGTGGACGCCCCGGATTTCAGTCTGTGGCTCGAGCGGCGCCTGAAAGACAAGGGCATTCCGGCGATCCACTTCGTCAGTCCGTCGATCTGGGCCTGGCGTAAGGGGCGGCTCAAGGGCATCGCCCGGGCGGTCAGCCACATGCTGTGCCTGTTCCCCTTCGAGCCGGAGTTGTACCGGACGGCGGGGGTGCCGGTGAGCTACGTCGGGCACCCGCTGGCCGATGTCTTTCCGCTGGTCCCCGACCGGGCCGGTGCGCGGGAATTGCTGCAGATCCACAAGGGCGGGCCGGTTTTCACCTTCCTGCCCGGCAGTCGGCAGTCCGAGGTGCGCAACCTGGCGGATACCTACATCGCGACGGCTGCGGTGCTGCATGAGCGTCATCCCGATGCCCGTTTTCTTGTGCCGCTGGCGACCCGCGAGACGCGCTTGTTATTCGAGGAAGCCCTGCGCCGCCATGCCCATCTGGATGTCCCGATCCGCATTCTGTTTGGTCACGCCGTCGAGGCGATGACCGCCGCCGACGTGGTGCTGGTGGCGAGTGGCACCGCTTCGCTGGAAGCCGCGCTCCTCAAGCGGCCGATGGTCATCACCTACAAGATGGGCAAGTGGTCGTTCCGCTTGATGCGGCGCATGGCTTATCTCCCCTGGGTGGGTTTGCCGAATGTCCTGGCCGGGCGCGAAGTGGTGCCCGAAGTGCTGCAGGACGCCGCCACTCCCCAGGCCCTGGCCGACGCCCTGGATGGCTGGCTGACGGACCCGGCGCGTACGGCAGAGCTGACCACGATCTTTACCGACATGCACCTGCAATTGCGCCAGGATACGGCGGCCAAGGCTGCGGCTGCCATTCTTCCGTATCTGCGGGGGCGGGGCTTGTGATGCTGCTGTGCGGCGTCGATGAGGCGGGTCGCGGACCCCTGTGCGGGCCGGTAGTCACGGCGGCGGTCATTCTCGATCCGGAGAATCCCATCGTCGGGCTGGCCGACTCCAAGAAGCTCAGCGAGAAGCGCCGCGAGCGTCTTGCCATCGAGATCAAGGAAAAGGCCCTGGCCTGGTGCATTGCCGAGGCCAGTGTCGACGAGATCGACCGCCTCAACATCCTCCACGCCACCATGCTCGCCATGCAGCGGGCGGTTGCCGGCCTGAGCCGGGTGCCCGACAAGGTGCTGGTGGATGGCAACCGCTGCCCGCGTTTCGACATGCCCTGCGAAGCCATCGTGAAGGGCGATTCGCTGGTGCAGGAGATCTCGGCGGCGTCCATACTGGCCAAGACGGCGCGGGACGCCATGCTGCTCGAACTCGACAAGCGCTATCCCCAGTACGGGCTGGCCGGGCACAAGGGCTATCCGACGCCGGCCCACCTGGCCGCGCTGCGCGCCCACGGTGCCTGCGAGATTTACCGCAAGAGCTTTGCGCCGGTGCACAACATCATCGCCAACCCCCCCCTGTGGACCGAGGACGACGGCTCATGAAACTCCATCACATCCTGCTCTTTGCCCATCTTGCTGGCGTGATCGTGTGGGTAGGCGGCATGGCTTTCGCCCATTTCTGCCTGCGCCCGGCAGCCCTGCCCTTGCCCCCGGCCCAGCGTCTGGGCTTGTGGAGCGGCGTCTTCGGGCGCTTCTTTCCGATTGTCTGGCTGGCGATTGCGGTGATTGTGGTTTCTGGCTTTGCCATGCTGGTGGAGGTGGGCTTTGCCCAGGCGCCGCGCTCCTGGCATGTGATGGCCGCCGTCGGCCTCGTCATGGCCGGCATTTTTGCCAGTATCTGGTTCGGCCCCTGGCGTGCCTTGCAGCAGGCGGTGGCCGCCGAGAGCTGGGCCCAGGGGGCGCAGGCGCTCAACCTGATCCGCCAGCGGGTCACGATCAATCTTGTCCTCGGTGTGCTGACCGTGCTGCTGGCCACCCTCGGCCTGGCCTTCTGAGCCTTGAAACAGATTACTTCGCGGGACAACCCGACGGTCAAGCATCTGCATGCGCTGGCCACGTCGGCACGCGATCGGCGCAAGCACGGCCAGACCTTGCTCGACGGGGCCCACCTGCTGGGTGTGGCCCTGGAGCGCGGGCAGGCTCTGAGTCAGATCGTCGTCAGTGAAAGCGGACGGGGCCAGCCTGAAGTGGCCGCCTTGCTGGCCCGCTGTGCCGACGAGCAATGCATCGAATTGCCGGATCGCCTGTTTGCCCACGTCAGCCCGGTGGATTCGCCGAGCGGCGTGCTGGCGGTGATGGCGCTGCCCGAGGCCGGCGCCAATGCGCCGCTGACCGATACCTGCGTGGTGCTGGATGCGGTGCAGGACCCCGGCAACCTCGGCACGATCCTGCGTACTGCTGCCGCTGTGGGTGTGCCGGATGTGGTGCTGACGCCGGGCTGTGCGCAGGCCTGGTCGCCACGGGTGTTGCGGGCGGCGATGGGGGCGCATTTCGGGCTGCGCATCCGTGAGGGCGTCGAGGCGGCCGAGGCGTTGGCGGGCTTCCCCGGTGACATTCTGGCGGCCGATCTGCGTGATTCGGTGGCGCTTTACGCGCTGGATCTGCGCGGCCCGGTGGCCTGGCTCTTTGGTTCGGAGGGGCAGGGGCTGTCGGCGGCCGTGGCGGCGCTGGCCACCCGACGGGTGCTGATCCCCATGCCCGGGGGCATGGAATCCCTCAACGTGGGGGTGGCGGCCGGCGTGTGCCTGTTCGAGCAACTGCGTCAGCAGCGTTTCGGGCGCTAAAGACTGCGGCCGACCCGAGCGCGGCTGATTTCTCCCCGACATCGCCTAAAAATGAGTCGGCGCTGACTCATTTTTAGGCGATGT
>NZ_SDKK01000015.1:130796-149951 GCF_008107625.1 Zoogloea oleivorans | reverse complement strand
CACCGTCGGCGCTGATGGCCGAGGTGGAGCAGGTGTCGATGCAGCGCGAGCAGCCTTCGATGCGGTTGCGCGAGTGGGCGCACACGCTGCGCTTGTAGTCGAAGTAACGGGGCTTGTCGAAATCGCCGACCAGTTCGATGAGGGCGAGGGCGGCGTCGCCGATGGCCAGGCTGTCGCTGCCGGTGGCGAAGTAGCCCTGGGGCGGGTGGACCATGGCCAGGCGCGGCGTGTTGCCCAGGTCGAGCACCAGGTCGAAGGCGGCGGTGCGCGGGGCCTGGCGGAAGTCGATGGCGCCGGCCTTGCACACTTCGACGCAGCGCCGCTTGTCGTTGCAGCGGGCAAGGTCCACGTAAGCGGCGACCCCGTCACGCACGATGGCGTCGCTGGTGCACGCTTCGAGGCAGGCGTTGCAGCCGGTGCACAGGCTGGCGTCCACCGGGTTGGCCGGCGTCCAGGAGACTTCGAAGGCGCCGAGCCAGCCATCCACCGCCACCTGACGGGCGCGCTGGACGGCAACGCGGCGTGGCGAGCTGGCCGGCAGCGGGTCTTCGTCTTCGGCAAAAACAGTGACGGCGATCTGTCCGTCGGCCCTGCCGTGGAGGCGCTCGGCCCAGGCCAGGGCGAGCGGGCCGGCACCCAGGATGGCGAGGCGGCCGTGGCTGCTGTAGGCCACCGATTCGACCGGCGGCGGATCGGGCAGCCGGGCCATGGCGATCAGGGCGGCCAGACGCGGGCTGGCTGCCGTGCCACCGGTGGCGTATTCGCGGGCGGGGAAGAAGCGCAGCGGCGTGCCTTCGGCGGCGGCTGCTTCGAGGCGCGGGGCTTCGCGATGGCAGCCGATGCTGAGGGGTGCATCCGTGTTGGCGCTGAAACGGGCCAGCTGGGCGAGGCCGGTGCTGCCGCACAGGCTGTCGACGCGGGTTACGTCAGCGGCCAGTTCGGGCGGCAGGCCGTCGGCGGCGGCGTCGGAAACGCGCCCCTGGCAACGGCACAGGATCGTCCCCTTCGAGGGCTGTGTGGAACCCGATTCTGCAAAATCCAAAACATCTCCTCCGTCGTTTTTATGGATAGCCACCGGCCGCAAGGCCCATGGTTTCCATGGCAGGAAATGTGCCTGATGCATCGACCCTTGTTGTTGAAGGGTTTTTCGGATTCAGAGGATAGTGCGGCGGGACATTTTGTCCCTGCGGGGTGGTTTGCGCGGGACAGAATGTCCCTTGGTGAGGTGGATTTTCAGGCTGCGGGCTTGTGCGAACGATGGGCTTCGAATTCGGGCGTGCAGCGCAGCCACAGGATGAACTCGGCGCCTTCGCCGGGCAGGCTGGCGGCGCTGATGCGCCCGCCGTAGCGCTGTATCAGGGTGCGGCTGATCGACAGGCCAAGGCCGGTGCCCTTGCCTTTCTTGGTGGTGAAGAAGGGGTCGAAGATCCGTTCGAGGTCTTGCGGGGCGATGCCCTGGCCGCTGTCGCGCACGGTGATGCGCACGCCGGTGCCCTGGGCGGGCTCCGTCCAGTCGGCCGACAGCAGGCTCAGGCGACCACCGTCGGGCATGGCCTGGGTGGCATTGACGATGAGGTTGATGAGCACCTGCTGCAGCTCGCCGCGATTGATCTCCACGCGTGATTCGGCGTCGAGGTGGCGTTCCAGCGTAATGTTGCGATGGTCGAGGTTGTGGCGGGTGAGCACCAGGCAGTCGTTGATCACCTCGTTCACATTCACGCTTTCCATGTAGCCGGCAAAGTCGCCCGGCCGCGCAAACTGGAGCAGGCGGGTGACGATCTGGCGGATGCGGTCGGCCTGCTGGTGAATCAGGCGGATCTCCTCGCGCACCGGGCGGGCGGCCTCGCCGAGGGTGTCGGCGAGCACGTCGAGGTTGCCCTGGATCACCGCCACCGGGTTGTTGATCTCATGGGCCACGCCGGCGGTCAGCTCGCCGATGGCGGCGAGCTTGTCGCTCATCACCAGTTGCTGCTGGGCCTCGCGCAGGCTGGCGTTGGTGGCGGCAAGTTCGGCGGTGCGCTCGGCAACCTTGCCGTCCAGCTCGTCGGCCCAGCGGCGCAGTTCTTCCTGACGGGCGACCTGGGTGTCGAGAAGGTGATCGAACTCGACGGCCAGGCGGCCGATTTCGTCGCGGCTGGCAACCGGGCCGACGCGGGCCCCAGGTTCGCCGCCTTCGACGCGCTGGATGACGCTGTTCATGCGCTCGATGGGGCGGAACACGCTGCGCGCCCAGCGCAGCGAGAGCATGCTGCCGATGGCCGAGACGACCACGAAAATGAGGAACAGGGTACTCATCGCCTGCTCCTTGGCGGCACGGAAGGGCGCCTCCAGGAAGCCCACGTAGAGCATGCCGACGCGCTCGCCGTGGCTGTCGAGGATGGGCTCGTAGCCCGACACGTAGTAGTCGCTGACGACGAAGGCGAGGTCGCGCCAGGTGCGGCCTTCTTCGAGCACCTGCTTGCGCACCGCCGCCGAAACGCGGGTGCCGAGGGCCCGTTCGCCCTCGAAGAGGCGCACGTTGGTGGCGATGCGGGTGTCGCCGAGAAACAGCGTCGAGGTGCCGCGGCTGTCGAGGGGCAGCGAGCCTTCGCGGTAAACGATGGCGTTGATGCGGTCGACGATGCCCAGGTTGCCGTTGAGCAGCACGCCGCCCTCGAGTACGCCGATGAGCAGGCCGTGCTCGTTGAAGACCGGGGCGGCGGCGTGGATCATCAGGCCGCGCTCTTCGAGGCTGCGGGCGTCCGGGGCGGCGGCGGGGGTGGCCAGCAGGGGCAGGTAGGCGCGTCGGCGCAGGGCCGGGTCGATGCTGGCGAGGGCCTCGGGGGAGAATACTTCGACGGTGCTGCGGGCGCTGCCGGCGATGGCGCTTGCAACGGCCGGCCAGTTTTCGCGGGAGGCTTTCGGCAGGGCGCTGGCGGGGGAGCCGGCGATGGCGTGGCCGTCCCGGTCGAGCAGGAGCAGGTAGTCCAGCCCGCTGGTTGCGGCCATGGCCGCCAGCACCGGGCCGAGACGCGCCGGGTCGCTGGCGGGCAGGCGCGCCACCAGCCGGGCGGAGCCGGCCTGGGCTTGCAGGTCGTGGCTGATGCCCTGTTTGACCCGGTCGAAATACTCGTGGGCGCTGACCAGGTCGGAATCGATCTTGAAGCTGAGCAGGCGGTGGTAGGCCTCATCGCCCCAAGTCCATACCAGGCCGAGCAGTACCGGCACGCCGAGACACAGCGGGGCGAGGACCAGGGCCAGCAGCTTGGCGCGCACCGAACCCGCGAAGCGGTCGGCGAGGCGGCGTGGCCAGGCCAGGATGGACGGCATGCTCACCCGGCGTTTTCGCCCCATTCGGCGCACTTGCGGTCGAGGGTTTTGCGCGACACGCCGAGGAGCTGGGCGGCGTTGAGGCGTTTGCCCTCGCAGCGTTCGAGCACGGCCAGGATGTGGCGCTTTTCGACTTCGGCAAGGGACAGGGGCAGGGATTCGCCGCCCAGCGGGCCGCCAGCCGCGTCTTCGGCCGGAAAGCTGCCGAGGATCAGCGAACGTTCGACCAGGTTGCGCAGCTCGCGCACGTTGCCAGGCCAGGCGTAGGCCGACAGGCGGGCGGCCACCGCCGGGGTGATGGCCAGCGGTGGCAGACCGAGGCGCAGGGCCAGCAGGCTGTTGAAGTGGGCGGCCAGCACCGGCACGTCTTCCGGGCGCTGGCGCAGGGCCGGGATCTCGAGGCTCATGACGTCGAGGCGGTAGAACAGGTCTTGCCGGAAGCGCCCCTCGGCGACTTCGCTGCGCAGGTCGCGGTTGGTGGCGGCGATCACGCGCACGTCCACCGGCAGCTCGCGGGAGGCGCCGACCGGCCGGATGCAGCGTTCTTCGAGGGCCCGCAGCAGCTTGGTCTGCAGCATCAGTGGCAGCTCGCCGATTTCGTCGAGAAAGAGGGTGCCGCCGTTGGCGTAGAAAAACAGGCCCTTGTGGTTCTCGCGGGCACCGGTGAAGGCGCCCTTGGTGTGGCCGAAGAGTTCGCTTTCGATCAGCTCGGCCGAGATGGCGGCGCAGTTGACCGGCACGAAGGGGCGCTCGGCGCGCAGGCTCATCTGGTGCAGGGCGCGGGCCGCGACTTCCTTGCCGACGCCGGATTCGCCGAGGATCAGCACCGTGGACGGCAGCGGGGCGATGCGGCGGATCAGTGTGCCGAGGTTCTGGATGGCGGCGGAGCGCCCGACCAGCCCGTCCACACCGCCGGCCAGGTCGGCCACCTGGCGGCGCAACACGTAGTTTTCGGTGGCCAGACGGGCGCGCTCGAAACAGCGTTGCAGGGCGTTGAGAAGCTGGTCGAGGCGGAAGGGCTTGAGGATGAAGTCGGAGGCGCCGGCGCGCAGGGCGTCGATGGCGGTTTCCATGTCGGCGAAGGCGGTGATGAGGATCACCTCGCCGGCAAAGCCGCTGTCGCGCAGTTCGTGGAGCCAGGCCAGCCCGGACTTTCCGGGCAGGGAGATGTCGAGGACGATGAGGTCGAAATGGCGCACGGCGAGGTGGGTCGCGCCTTCTTCGGCCGAGCCGGCGACGGCCACGGTGCAGCCCCGGTTGACCAGCGCCCGCTCGAGAAAGCTGCGCATGCCGGCTTCGTCATCCACCACCAGTACGGCGTGGTTGGCCCAGGCGGCCTTGGCGGGGTCGGTGGAGGTTGCGGTGCTTGCGGGTGCGGCGTCGCCCATGACGGTGGAGCCTTCGTGGTGTGTCAGCGGTGGATCGGCGGCGGATTAAATCACGGGTGCCCGGGGCTGCCCAGCGGGTCGGCGGCGGGTGCGGTGGCATCGGCTGCGGCGAGGGGGGGCGTGGTGCTGTCGGTCGTGATCGCCGTCGCGTCGGCGGGCGGGGCGGCTTCGAGCGTTTCGGCCGGTTCGGTGGCGTAGGCCGGCAGGCCGGCTTCGTTTAGCAGCGGCTTGCCTTCGGTCGGGAAGAGCACTTCCCGGGCGTGTTGCAGCAGTGCGGCTTCGGCGGGCGGCAGGTCGGGGATCAGGTTGTAGTCGTCGATATAGATGTCGAGGCCGTCCATCTGATTGAAGACCGGGTCGGCAAACAGCCGCTGCATGGCCTGGCGCTTGAGTTCGGCCGGCACGCGGGCCTGCAGGTAGGCGCTGAAATCGGCGCTGAAATCGAGGGCGGTGGGGTCGGGCAGCGTCGGCGGCGGGGCGTCGACGACGGGGGCCGGCGCCGCGGGTTCGGGCAGCACGGCGCCGTCGGCCACCGAGTGCTTGCGGCGCGACCAGCGTTGCAGGAAGCCGGCGCTGTTTTCCGGCGGCGTGTCGGCCTTAGTGTCCCGGTCGCTCATGCTTGTCTCCGGCTTCGGCGTAGCGGCGCTTGGGGCGCTTTTCTTCGGGGGGCTTGAGGCGCGAGCGGGCGTAGGCTTCGATGGCCTCGGCCCAGGTGGCGGGCAGGGGCAGGCGCTCGACGGTTTCACCGCCGTCGATCCAGCGGGCTGCTTCATGGAAGCTGGCGCTGATGGCGGCGATGCGCGGCGGGCCGGCTTCGGCCGGATTGCCGTCGTCCTCGGCGGTGCGCACCAGCACGAAGAGGGACGGCTCGCTGGCGGTCAGGTTGAGCAGGTAGCCCTCGGCTTCGTCGCCATGGAGTTGCAGCGGCGGGCTGGCGCGGGGTACGCGCTGACCGTCGGCCGAGGTTTGCGGGGCGGCGGCGTCGAGTTCGAGGCCGACGATTTCCCAGCGGTGGTCGATCCAGCGATTGCCGTCCACCGGGATGCGGCCGTACCAGACGGTCAGGCTCGGCGCGGCGTCGGCGGGGAGGGCGGGTTCGGGCTGCGACATGCTGCGTGCTCCTCAAGATCCGGGATCGAAGGTAAGCTTCCGGCGGCCCGCGTTCGGGCCGCATCGTGAATCGTCAGGATTATCCCCCGCATGCCCGACTCCTTTGAAGCCGATTTCGACCCGGTCGAGATTTTCCGCGTTCCCCTCGGCAACGGGCCGGAGGCGCCGCAGCTGTCGCTCACCCGCGCCCGCCGGGCGGCCACCACCACGGCCCGGGTGATCGACCACGAAGGCCTGCCGCGGGATGTGCACGTGCCGGGCGAACATGCGCTGACCCTCTACCTCGACCGCCGCGAACTGGTCACCCTGATGACTCTCGGCCAGGCCCCCGAGGCGCTGGTGATGGGCTATTTGCGCACCCAGAACCTGATCGGCGCGCTGACCGACCTGGAAGCCGTGCATGTGGATTGGGCGACCAACTCGTGCGCCATCGTCACCCGCGACCCCGCGGCCCACGACCCGGCGGCGCGCATGGCCCGCCGTACCGTCACCACCGGCTGCGGCCAGGGCACGATGTTCGGCGACTGGCTGGCCGATCTGGCGCCGGTGAGCACGTCGCTGACGCTGGATGTGGCGACCCTCGACCTGGCCCTCGGCCGCATCCTCGCCCTCGACACCATCTACAAGCTGTCCGGCTCGGTGCATGGTTGCGCGCTGCTGCGCAACGAGGCCGAGGCGCCGCTGCTCTATCACGTGGAAGACGTTGGCCGGCACAACGCGGTGGACAGCATCTCGGGCCTGATGTGGCTGGACGAGGAGATCGGTGCCGACAAGATTTTCTACACCACCGGCCGTCTCACGTCGGAAATGGTCATGAAGGCGGCCCAGCTCGGCGTGCCCTTCCTGGTGTCGCGCTCGGGCCTGACCCGCATGGGCCTGATGCTGGCCGAGCGCCTCGGCATCACCCTGATTTGCCGCGCCCGGGTGGGCCGGCACCTGGTTTATTCCCACCCGCAACGGATTACACGGAGCACCCCATGAAACGCGAAACGGTAAGCGGACTGATTCTCGCCGGCGGGCTGGGTAGCCGCATGGGCGGCGTGGATAAGGGCCTCGTCGAACTGGCCGGCCGGCCGATGGTGGCGCACGTGCTGGCGCGCCTGCAGCCTCAGGTGGGCCGCGTGCTGATCAACGCCAACCGCAATGCCGACGTTTACGCGGGCTTTGGCTTGCCGGTGCTGGCCGACCGGCTGGGTGGCTTTGTCGGGCCGCTGGCCGGGCTGGATGCGGCCCTCAACGGCGATGCCGACGCGGGCGAATGGGTGCTCACCTGCCCCTGCGATTCGCCCTTTTTGCCCCTCGATCTGGCGGCGCGCATGCTCGACGCGGCGCTGGCGGCCGGCGTCGATGTGGCGATGGCTAGCGCCCTCGGTCAGTATGAGCCGGTCTTCCTGCTCGCCCACCGGCGGGCGGGGGCTGCGCTGGCATGCTATCTGGAGGAGGGTGGCCGCAAGATCGACCGCTGGGTGCTCGGCGAGCAGCACGTGGTGGTGGATTTTTCCGACTGCCCGGAGGCCTTCTCGAACATCAACACGCCGGATGAGCTGGCTCGCCACGCGCCGGACTAGCGGGGCGGGGACGTACAATCCGGCCTCGCGTCATCCTGAACGAAAGCCGAGTCCGTTGTGCCCCCAGTCGCATCGCCGTCCATCCTCGTCCTGCCGAGCCCCTTTTTCTCCGATTCCGACACCATCCGCCTGCTCGAGTCGCCCGACTGCGACACCGACTGGGTGTTGCGCCAGGTGGTGTCCGGGGCTTACGACAAGCCCTTTGTGATCGATGACGGCGCCACGCGGACCCTGCATTTTTCGCTCTCGCTGATCCAGAGCAGCATGAGCCTGAAGGACCCTTTCCGGCTGGAGCTGGATTACACCCAGGCGATGATGAGCTTCCTGCTCTTTCTGCATCGCCCCAAAAACATCCTGATGCTCGGCCTAGGCGGCGGTTCGCTGGCCAAGTTCTGCTACCGGCATGTGGGTTCGGCGCGCATCAGCGTGGTGGAGATCGACCCGCGGGTGATCGCCTTTCGCGACGAGTTCGAGCTGCCGCGGGACGACGCGCGCCTGCTGGTCATCGAGGGCGACGGGGCGGATGAGGTGATCCGCAGCGGGCAGGCCGAGGACAAGCCGGACGTGATCATGATGGATGCCTTCGACCGGCATGGTTTGTCGGGCTCGGTGAGCTCCACGCATTTCTACCAGACGGTTTACGACGCGCTGGCCGGACGCGGCGTGATGGTGGCCAACCTGGCTGGCGAAAAGAACGACCGGATCGAGCATCTGGCGATGATCGCCGACGTTTTCGATGACCGGGTGCTGAGCATCATGCTGCCGGACGGCAACGATATCGTGCTGGCCTTCCGGGCGCCCGGCTTCGACCCCCGCTGGCGCGAGATCGCCAACCAGGCCAAGGCCTTGCGGGCCCGCACCGGGCTGGATTTTCCGAAGTTTGCCGAACGCCTGGAGCGCAGCCGGCGGCTGCGCTACCTGTAGGCGGGGCTTTTACGGCGCTGGCTTGTTCCGCGCGAAGCCGGTTTCGCCGGCATAGACCACCATGCGCTGGTCCCGCGCGAAGCCGGCCAGGCTGACGCCGGACGATTCGGCGAGGCGGATTGCCAGCGCAGTGGGCGCCGACACCGCGACGAGGCAGCCGATGCCCAGCGCTGCCACTTTCTGCACCATTTCATAGCTGGCCCGGCTGGATACCAGCACGAAGCCGTCGGTTGGCGCCACCTTGTTGCGGGCCAGATGGCCGAGGAGCTTGTCGAGCGCGTTGTGGCGGCCGACGTCTTCGCGCAGCGCGCGGATGTGGCCATCGCGGCCGATCCATGCGGCGGCATGCACGGCGCCGGTGGTGCGGCGCAACTGTTGCCAGTCGGGCAGTTCGGCCAGGCCGGCGGCCACTGCCGCAACGGGAATCGGCTCGGCGGCCGGCACCGCTTCGAGCGGGCGGGCGAGGGCGTCGAGGCTTTCGACGCCGCACAGCCCGCAGCCGGTGCGCCCGGCCAGGTTGCGGCGCCGCTCCTTGAGGGCCACGAAGCGGCTGGTGGCGACTTCCATGCGGATCTCGATGCCGCTGCTGCGCGCCACCGCTTCGCTGTCGTAGAGTTCGCCGCGGCTGGCCAGGATGCCTTCGCTGAGGCTGAAGCCGAGGGCCAGGTCTTCGAGGTCGGAGGGGGTGGCGAGCAGCACGGCGTGGGAAATGCCGTTGTACACCAGGGCCACCGGCACCTCTTCGACCACGTCGTCGAGGCAGGCCCTGGCGGCATCGCCATCGAGGCGCAGCACCGGCGTCTGGCGTGTGGTCGGCCAGGCGTGTTCGTCAAAGGCGGTGGCGGCCGGCAGGCGGCAGGATTCGTCGTTCATGGGCGTGGGCGGCGCCCGGGGGCTGGCGTGCGGATCATCTGCCCATTGTAACGGCGGTCGTCAGGGCTGGGCGCAGCAGGGTCAGACGTGTTCGATGCGTTGTCCGCCGCGTCGCTTGGCCCGGTACATGCGGGCGTCGGCCACTTCCAGCAGGCTGTTGGCCGAGTTGGCGTCCTCGGGGAAGATGGCGATGCCGATGCTGGTACTCAGCGGCGTCCGCAGCGCCATGCCTTCGAGAGGCTGATGCAGGGTGTGGAGAATCTTGCCAGCGACCTGGTCGGCGTCGGAAGGAAGGTCCAGTTCGGCCAGCAGGACCACGAAGGCATCGCCGCTCAGGCGGGCTACGGTGTCGCAGGAGCGGATGCAACTGCGCAGGCGGTCGGCGGTGTCAAGGAGCACCCGGTCGCCGGCGGCATGACCACCCAGGTCGTTGATGCGCTTGAAGTTGTCCAGGTCTACCAGGATCACGCCGACCCGTTCGCGATAGCGCTGGGCCCGGGCGATGGCCTGGCTCAGCCGGTCGGTGAGCAGGCGGCGGTTGGGCAGGCCGGTCAGGGTGTCGTGGTAGGCGAGGTGATGTACGCGTTCGCGGCCACGCACCTGTTCGGTGACGTCGGTGGCGATGCCGTGGTGGCCGAGGAAGCTGCCGTGCTCATTGACCCGGGGCGTTCCGCAGATGTTGAGCCATAAGGGGGCACAACTGCCGTCCCGCACCTCGACCATCAGGTTGCGGAAGCCCTGGCGATCTTCGAAGCGCTGGCGAACGGCGGCCTGTTCGGTCCGCGCGCCCTCGCCGAGGCGGTGGAGTTGCCACCAGTTGCGACCGATGTTGTGCTGGAGAGGGTCGTTCGATTCTGCGGAGTGGCGGGTGACCTGCATCAGTCGATGCTGCGCATCGGTCTGCCAGTACCAGTCGGCGCTCTGCCCGATCAATGCGTGCAGTTGCTCGCCGGCGAGGGCTGCCCGGGCGGTCGCGTTCATGCGTTCGGTGATGTCGGAGATGACCCACACGACGTGCAGGGGCGCGCTGCCGGGGGTGACCGCTTCACCGGATATCTCGGCCCAGAAGACACTGCCGTCGCGGCGGCGCAGGCGGGTGGCTTCGCGGTAGGTGTCGCCGCGCCGAAAGGCGTTGCTGGCAGCTCTGGCGTGTTTTTTCCAGTCGTTGCGGTGCTCGAACCAGGTTTCCAGGCGACTGCCGGGAAGGGGGACGTGTCCATCGTGCATCATTGCGGCGAAGCGCTGGTTGCTGCGCAGGATGCGGAGGCGCCGGGACAGGATGATGGCTTCACTGCTGTGGTCGAGCATGGTTTGCTGGGTCATCACCAGTTCGGCATCGCCCTTCCACGACAACCCCGAGGCCTGACGGCTGGTGTACAGGATGTCGTTGAGCGTGAAGGCGAACAGGACGAAGAGTGTCAGCCAGACGCTGGCATGGGGGAGCGCAGCCGGTGGATTGACAAGGGTCAGGATAAACAGGGGCAGCAGGGTGGCCGAGACGAAGATGGCGTAGGCGCTGCGACTGTTGGAGAGAATGCCGGCGCCCGCCAGGGTAATGCCGCCGAGGACCATGAAAAGGATCATCTGCGCCGGGGCTGCCGCATCGTAGGGCCCGACCAGCGGCAGCGAGCCCCAGGCGGCACCGCCGATGACTGCGCTGGCAGAGGACAGGTAGTGGCGCAGGGACAGTTCGTCCAGCGGGTCGTGGGTGCCATGATTCCGGCTTGGCCGGACGAGGCTCGTCAGGAGCATCTGGGCGACGGTCATGCCGAGCCACCACACGCCGAGTTGCAGGGGCAGGGCCACGTGGGGCCACAGGGCGATAACCGTGAGGATGCAGATCAGTTGCCCGATGATCTGGATACGATAAGCGTAGGTGCGCGGAATGAGCGCGTTTTCGCAGGCCGCGGTGCTTGAGCGCAGCGAATCGTGGCGAAGGAGGGGGGGACTGGCAAGCTTCATGCGGACGTCGTCGGCGCGTCGGTTCCGGTGTGAGAGTGTCGTCGGGGCGAAGGGGACAGTGGCGTTCCACGCGACAGCCGATGGCTGCGACAATCTCTAAAAAGGTGCTGCCACAACATTTACCCGGATTATCGGGGGGCATCGTGTTTAGTGGAATATGCCAAAAGGCATAGCCATGTCTGCTTTGTGAAGTAAATGCATGATTTATAAAATGTTGTATCTTTTTGCCGGGATTCGAAAAACCCATGAAAAGTGACTGGGAGGGTGCCGGGGGGGCGCTGGTGGTGGGGCGCTTTGCGCCTTCGCCGAGCGGGCCGCTGCATTTCGGCTCTCTGGTGGCGGCTCTCGGAAGCTGTCTGTCGGCCCGCCGCCAGAGTGGCCGCTGGCTGCTGCGCATCGAGGATGTGGATACGCCGCGCACGGTGGCCGGTGCCGCCGAGGGCATTTTGCATACGCTGGAACGCTTCGGTTTCGAGTGGGACGGTCCGGTGGTCTGGCAGAGCACCCGCACGGCAGCCTACCGGGAGGCCTTTGCCCGCCTGCAGGCTGAAGGCCGGGTCTTCGGCTGCGCCTGCACGCGCAAGGAAATGGCCGACTCGGCGCTGGCCCGGGACGGCACCCGACGCTATCCGGGCACCTGCCGCGACGGCTTGCCCCCCGGCCGCGAGGCGCGGGCCTGGCGGCTGCGCGTTCCACCAGGGCGGGTCACTGTCGAGGATGGCGTGCAGGGAGAGATCGAAGAGGATGTGGGCGCCGATGTGGGCGACTTTGTCCTGCTGCGCGCCGATGGCCTGTTTGCCTACCAGCTGGCGGTAGTGGTGGATGACGCCGAGGCGGGCGTGACCGAGGTGGTGCGGGGGGCCGACCTGCTCGATTCGACGGCCCGTCAGATCCTGCTCCAGCGCCTGCTGGGCTACCCGACGCCGGCCTACGCACACCTGCCGGTGGCCAGCAATGCCGCTGGCGAGAAGCTTTCCAAGCAGACCCTGGCCCGCGCTGTGGACGATGCCGACCCGGCCCGGGTGCTGGTCGATGCCCTCGACTTTTTAGGCCAGGCGCCACCCGTCGGGCTGGCGGAGTCCGGTCTGGCCGCGGTGTGGGCCTGGGCGCGGGCGAACTGGCTGCTCGCCCGCGTGCCGCAGCGGCGGGTGATTCCGGTGGCGACCTACGGTTGAAGCGTGGCTTCGGCGTCCCGCCGCCATGCGTGCAGGGCGGCGGGGACTTCTTCGAGGGTTTTGAAGACCTTGACGCCGGGCAGTTTGCGCTCGGCTCCGCGCAGGCCGGCTCCACCTGCCCACAGGGCGATTGTTTCGGGTAGCGCCGTACGCAGGCTGCGCAGGCCTTCAATGGCCAGACGAGCCGGGTAAGCGCCGCTGAACGATACCGCAATGATGTCGAAACGGCCGGCCGTGGCGGCGGCCCGGATGTCTTCCAGCGGAGTCTGGATGCCTAGTGACACGCAACAGGCGCCCTCCGGCGCGATCATCGCTTCCACCATCAACAAACCCAGGGCGTGCTGTTCGTCGGGAAAGGTGGTCAGCATCACTATCGGCCGCTCGCGGGTGGTGCTGGTTTGGGTGCTGATGGCTGTGCGCAGGATGTTCTGTACCTGCTCCGTGTAGAGATGTTCTTCCGCTACTTCCAGTTCGCCCCGCAGCCAGGCGTCGCCGACTACGTGATTGAGCGGCGCGACGACTCCGGTGACGAACTGCTGCAGGCCGGTCTTCATCAGCGACTGTTGCAGCGTGCGGCGCAGGTCTTCATGCAGGTGCAGGCGTACGAACTTGAGGATGGCCTGGAAGTGGGCGGTGCGTTCCGGGTCGTCGTCGGCCCGTGGGCCGCCCAGTTCGTCGAGCATCTGCCCGAGGGCCTGGGGATCGAGTCCGATCAGTTTGGCCGGGCGCAGGCCCTGATCGATGAGGCGTCGGATCAGGCGCAGTTTGTCCACCTGCTCCGGCGAGTAGACCCGTTCGCCATGGCTGTCGCGGACGGGCAACGGAAAACCGTAACGTCGCTCCCAGACCCGCAGGGTGTCCTTGGCCAGGCCGGTATCGCGCTCGACGGCAGCAATCGGCAAGCCGGCGGGGGCAAGAGTGGGTGTGTTCATGGTTTGTCCTGGATAAATGGTTGACAGGTCTTTTTTTTGACCCTATTGTATGAACACGAACCGTAATTGTCTAGGACAAATACTATGGATACCCGGACTGTTGAAAAGCCCTCGGCGCTCTTTCTCACTGCCCTTGTACTGGGCGGAATCGCCTTTGGAATCCAGAACATGGCGAGAACTACAGCTCCCCATGCATGGTCTATTGAAGAGCCGGCCGCGGAAACACAGCCGGCCTCTGTCCAACCCCAGGACCTGGACGTAATGATGTTCCTGCATCAGAACGCCGGTTCGTGAAACGAGAGCTCCCCATGACCCGATATTTTCGATCTGTCGCCGTCGCCATTTTGCTTGGGCTGGGTGCGACGGCCGCCCAGGCTGCCGCCGAAGCCTGCCCGGCACTGCTCAATTACACCTTCCCGAAGCTGCAGGACGACACGCCCCAGTCCCTGTGCCAGTACCGCGGCAAGGTCGTGCTGGTGGTCAATACCGCCAGTTTCTGCGGCTTTACCGGCCAGTACGAAGGCCTTGAGAAGATGTACGCCAAGTACAAGGAGCAGGGCCTGGTGGTGGTCGGCTTTCCGTCCAATGACTTCGGCAGCCAGGAGCCGGGCAGCAACAAGGAAATCGCCGAGTTCTGCCGCCTGACCTACGGGGTCAAGTTTCCGATGCTGGCCAAGTCGGACGTGGTCGGTTCGGGCACCAATCCGCTCTACAAGCAGCTGGCCTCGATCACCGGCGAGAAGCCCAAGTGGAATTTCCACAAGTACCTGATCGACCGCAGTGGCCAGAAGGTTTCCAGTTTCCCGAGCACCACCGCACCCGACAGCAAGACCTTTGTGAATGCCGTCGAAAAGGCGCTCGCCGAGCGTCCGTAAAAAAACCATAAAACCGCCATCCCCGGCCCTGACAGGAGAAACGCCGTGAACGCGCCCGAGAAACTGCAGCTCCCCGACATCCAGGCATCCGAAGACCTGCGCGAACTCGCCATTCAGCGGGTCGGTGTGCGTGGCCTGCGCTATCCGCTGTGCTTTCTCGATGCGTCCGGACAGGTGCAGCACAGCGTCGCCACCTTCGAGATGACGGTTTTCCTGCCGCCGGAGGTCAAGGGCACCCACATGTCGCGCTTCGTCGAAGTGCTGGAGGCGGATCGGGCGCCCCTCGATCTGGTCGGCCTGCGCAGCATGATTGCCGAGACTCTGATTCACCTCGGTGCGCCGGCCGGGCGTATCGAAATGCGCTTTCCGTTCTTCATGCGCAAGCAGGCACCGGTGTCGGGCGTCGACAGCCTGCTCGACATGGACGCCACGATCAGCGTCGACAAGGCCTTTGGTCGCGAGGCGGAAGTCACCCTCAAGGTGGTGGTGCCGGTGACCAGCCTGTGCCCCTGCTCAAAGAAGATTTCGGCCTACGGCGCCCACAACCAGCGCTCCCACCTGACCCTCTCCGCCGTGTTGCGTGAAGACCTGAGCCTCGAAGCGCTGGTGCGCATCGCCGAGGAAGAGGCGTCCTGCGAAGTCTTCGGCCTGCTCAAGCGGCCGGATGAGAAGTGGGTCACCGAGCGTGCCTACGACAACCCGAAGTTCGTCGAGGACCTCGTCCGCGACGTGGCCCTGCGCCTGCGCGCAGATCGCCGGATCGCGGCCTGGACTGTCGAATCCGAGAACTTCGAGTCGATTCACAACCACTCGGCGTACGCCCTCATCGAAGGCCGCAACGCCTGATGGATCACCTCTAGGACGCTCTCCATGGACCGTGGAAATGAAGACCGGCTGCTCTCGGGCAGGCCGGCAGGGAAACGTGTTGCCGTCGTCGGTGCCGGCATTGCCGGCCTGGCCAGTGCCTGGCTGCTCAGTCGCGAGTACGAAGTCGTGCTTTTCGAGGCTGCCGACTATTCCGGCGGGCACACCAACACGGTGGATATCGAGGTAGATGGCCAGGTGTTTCCGGTGGATACGGGCTTCCTCGTGTTCAATCGCAACACCTACCCGAACCTGTGCGCGCTGTTCAGCCTGCTCGGCGTCGAAACCGTCGAGAGCGAGATGTCCTTCGGCGTCAGTCTGAGCACGCCGGAGCTGGAATGGGCCGGCAGCGATCTGGGCAGCCTCTTCGCCCAGCGTTCCAACCTGGCCCGGCCGGCTTTCTGGGGCATGCTCGCCGACATCCGGCGCTTCAACCGCGAAACCACGCGCATGGCGCACAGCGGCAACATTCCGGATCTGGCGCTGGGCGATTACCTGGCCACCCACGGCTATGGCCACGCCTTTCGCGACTGGTACCTGATTCCGATGGCCGCGGCCATCTGGAGTTGCCCGACGCGCACGATGATGGCTTACCCGCTGGCCACCTTCGTGCGCTTCTGCCACAACCACGGCCTGCTTAAAATCCTCAATCGGCCCCAGTGGTACACCGTCAAAAATGGGGCGCGCACCTATGTGCGTCAGCTGATCGCCGGTATCGGCGAAGTGCGGCGCTCGACGCCCGTACTCGGCGTTGTGCGGGATGGCAACACCGGCGTGCAGGTGCAAACCCGCCGCGGCGTCGAGCACTTCGACGAGATCGTTTTTGCCTGCCACCCGGATCAGACCCTGCGCATTCTCGGGGCGGGCGCCACTGACGACGAGCGGGCGGTGCTCGGCGCCGTCAAATACCAGGACAACGAAGCCTGGTTGCACACCGACACGCGCCTGCTGCCGCGTCGTCGCAAGGTCTGGTCGGCCTGGAACTACCTGGCCGGCCATGGCGCACCGGGCGAGATGCCGGTGTCGGTGTCCTACCTGCTCAACCGTCTCCAGCCGCTGCCCGTGACAACACCGGTTGTGCTGTCCCTGAACCCGCTGGCCGAACCGGCAGCGGGCAGTGTGCTGGACCACTTCACCTACGCCCACCCGGTGTTCGACCAGGCCGCCATCGACGCCCAGGCCCGCTTGCCGGCGCTGCAGGGCCAGCGCTGCAGCTGGTTTGCCGGCGCATGGACGGGCTACGGTTTTCATGAGGACGGGCTCAAGTCGGCGCTGGTGGTGGCCAATGCCTTCGGTGTCAGCGCCCCGTGGCAGGGTGGCCTGCGCCGGCAGGAAGTGGCCGCCTGATGGCTGCGCCCCTCTTCGCCCCGAGCGTGTGCGTGGGGGCTGTCCTGCACGAGCGTACGCAGCCGGCCCACAACCGCTTCACCTACCCGTTGGCAACCCTGCGCATCCCGTTGTCGGCGATGGAGGGCTTGCGTGTGCCACTGCTCGGCATCGACCGGCCCAATGTCTTTTCGGTGCGCACGCGTGACCACGGCGCGCGGGACGGTTCGCCGCTGCTGCCGTGGATGCGCGGTTTGCTGGCGCAGTACGGAATGGCGGGCATTGACGGCGAAATCGTGCTGCAGACCATGCCGCGGATGTTCGGCTTCCTGTTCAACCCGGTCAGCTTCTGGTTCTGCCACGACCGTAGCGGCGCGCTGCGCGCGGTGCTGGCCGAAGTCAGCAACACCTTCGGCGAACATCACAATTACCTGGTCGCCCACCCGGATCGGCGGCCGATTCTGGCGGGTGACGAGCTCACTGCCTGCAAGGTCTTCCACGTCTCGCCCTTCTTCCCGGTGCGCGGTGAGTATCGCTTCCGCTTTGCCCGCCAAGGCACGGTGGTCACGACCGTCATCGACTACTGGGAAGACGGGCGCTGCCAGCTTGCCACCCATCTGTCCGGCCGCGAACAGCCGCTGACCGGTGGCGCCTTGCTGCACTGGCTGGCACGCCTGCCGCTGATGACCTTCGGCGTCGTGGCCCGCATTCACTGGCAAGCCCTGCGCCTGGCCATCAAGCGCGTCCCCTTTTTCCGCAAACCCCATCCGCCCACCGAGGAGATCTCGTCATGAACCGGCTCGACCAATCCTTAGTCAGCGGCATTCCCGGGCAGGCTGCCCGCCTCAAGCGCGGAACCCGGCTGGTCCTCGGCCTGCTCGACAGCCTCGAAGGCGGCGCCATTGATGTGAATCTGCCGGGCGGTCTGTCGCGTCGCGTCGGGCATGGCCCCTGCGTGGCCCACCTGAGCACCGACGACGAAAACGTTTTCGACGAGATCCTCGCCAAGGGTGACATCGGTTTTGCCGAAACCTGGATGGCCGGCGACTGGCACACCAATGACCTGCCGGCGCTGCTGACCTTGCTGGCAAGGAACCGTGACGGCCTGCAGCGCGCCATTCACGGCCGTGTCTGGCGCCTTATCGGACATCGCCTGACCCACCTGCTGCGGGCCAACACCCGTGCCGGCTCGAAGCGCAACATCGAGGCCCACTACGATCTTGGCAACGATTTCTACCGCCTGTGGCTCGACCCGTCGATGACTTACTCGAGCGCCCTGCAACTCGGGCCGGATGACAGCCTGGAGGCCGCACAAGGCCGCAAATACCGTCGCATCCTGCAGCAGATCGACGCCCAGCCGGGCCAGTTGATTCTCGAGATCGGCTGCGGCTGGGGCGGTTTTGCCGAGATGGCGACGCAGGAGTTCGGCTGCCGGGTGCTCGGCCTGACCCTGTCTAAGGAACAACTGGCGTGGGCGCGGGAGCGGGCCGAGCGGGGTGGCTGGGCCGACAAGGCCAACTTCGAGTTGTGCGACTACCGGGACGTACGCGGCAGCTACGACCACATTGTTTCCATCGAGATGCTCGAAGCGGTGGGCGAGGGCTTCTGGCCGGGCTACTTTGCCCAGTTGAAGGCACGCCTGAAGCCCGGCGGCAGCGCGCTGGTGCAGAGCATCACCATCGCCGATGAGCTGTTTGCGTCGTATCGCAAGGGCACTGATTTCATCCAGCGTTACGTGTTTCCTGGCGGCATGCTGCCGAGCCCGGCTGTGGTGCACAAGAAGGCCGGGCAGGTCGGGCTGGCGGTGGCGGACGACATCGCCTTCGGCCTCGACTATGCCGAAACCCTGGTGCGCTGGCGGCAGGGTTTCGAGGCCGCCTTGCCGCAGGTAAAGGCGCTCGGTTACGACGAACGTTTCATCCGCCTGTGGCGCTTCTACCTGGCTTACTGCGAGGCCGGCTTCCGGGCTGGCAGCGTGGATGTGCACCAGTTTCACTTCCGCCATGCCGACGCCGTCTGAACGGGGCGGGCGCCTGTCGCGGGCCCTGTTGCTGGCCGCGGTGCTGCTGACGGGCTGGCCGGCGACGGCAGCGCTGCCCGACCCGGTCAAGGCCCTGGCGCCCAACTGGCAGGCGCTGGGCACGGGCGAGGCGCGCTTCATCGGCCTGCACCTGTACGACGCCAGCCTGTGGGTGACGGCGCAGGGCTACCGGGAGGATCTTCCCTTCGCGCTGGCGCTGACCTATTCCCGCAGCTTCTCGCGCGCGCTGCTGGTGTCCACCAGCCTCGACGAAATGCGCCGTCTGGGTGGTGCCGACGAAGCTCGCCTGGCGCGCTGGAAGCTGTCGCTGGAGCAGGTCTTCCCCGACGTGGCGGCCGGCGAAACCATCGTCGGCGTGCACATGCCGGGGCGTGGCGCGCTTTTCTATCATCAGGGGCGCTTGTCCGGCGAGGTGGCCGATCCGGCCTTCGCCCGGGCTTTCTTTGCCATCTGGCTGGACAGCCGCACCCGCGTGCCGGCCTTGCGCGCGCGCCTGCTCGGGCAGGCGTCATGAGTTCAGCGGCGGCACTGCCGACGGCCGGCGTGCTGCGCTACGGCGTGCTCGGCCTGCCGCTGGCCTTTGCGGCGCTGCCGATCTACGTGCATGTGCCAGCCCTGTATGCCAACGAACTCGGCCTGAGCCTGTCGCTGGTGGGGGCCATTCTGCTGGCGACGCGCATCGCCGATGCCATCGCCGATCCCTTGATCGGCTGGGCGTCGGACCGTTTTCTGACCCGCCGCCGCCTGATTGCCCTGGCCCTGCCGGTGCTGGCCGTCGGCCTCGTCGGCCTGCTGGCGCCGCCGGCCG